>JAPYTK010000005.1 GCA_029941785.1 Polyangiaceae bacterium
GAGCACGCCGTTGCGGGTGATGATGCCAGCAGAGATCGTGCAGCCTCTCGAGCGTTCACTCGCGGCGATGACCGAGATGCAGCGTTACGATCTGTCGGTCGATGCGGTTCCGATGCGACCTGGCGACGAGACCTTGTTGCGTGGTGATCTTCACGTGAAGGCCTTTCGTACCAAGCACACTGTGCCGTCGCTCGGTTATCAGGTGGTACGGCGCGTCCAGAAGCTCCGGGCAGAGTTTCACCAGCTCCCCGGTGAGGAGATCGCGCGGCGACGACAGGCGGGCGAGGATATGTGCCATGAAGTCGAGACGGGTGAACTCGTCTATGCAACGGACACGCTCATCGAGGCTCTCGATGACGAGCCCTCCGTGTACGACGCGCGCGTGCTCATCATGGAATGCACCTTTCTGGACGACAAGAAGTCGCGGGCCGACAGTCGGGCTGGATGTCACGTACATCTCGATGAGATCGTCGATCGGGCCAGTCGCTTCAACAACGAGCACATCGTGTTGATGCACTTCAGTCAGCTGTATCACCCAGACGAGGTGCGGGAGCTTTTGGCGGCCCGTTGCCCGCCATCTCTCCACGAGCGCATTGTGCCTCTGCTCCCTTCACGCAACTGGCCCGGTTGATGGCCGACCCCGCTGCACTCAGTCCTCTCCAAGAGCGTCGCGAACGAGTGTTCCTCGTGCTCGCCGGTGTGTTCCTAGGAACGCTCGCCATGCTCAATATCTTGGGGATCACGCGTTTCATCGATTTGTCTTTCACGGCCTTTGGCAGGAAGGTGCCTTTCGCCTTGGCGGTCGGCGTGTTGCCTTATCCCATCACCTTCTTGTGTACTGACTTCATCTCGGAGCTTTATGGCAAGAAGCGGGCGAACGCCGTGGTGATGGTGGGGCTCTTGCTCAACCTTTGGGTGATGTTCATCTTGTGGCTCGGCGGAGCGCTTCCTCCCCATCCCCCGATCGATGCAGCCACGGGTCTGCCCCCGATAGGAACTCACGGGCGGGTGTTTTTCGAAATGAAAGAACTCGCCTTTGGTGCAGTGGCCGCTTCGATGGTCGCCTATCTCGCGGCCCAACTCTGCGACGTGCAGTTGTTCCATTTCTTCAAACGTCTAACCGGAGGCAAACACCTTTGGCTTCGGAATAATGCCTCGACCTTGGTGAGTCAGCTCGTCGATACGGTGGCGGTGATCCTCATCACGCACTTTTACGCGGCTGCGCTACCGATTGACCAGGCGAGCGATCTGTGGCCGCAACTCATGACGTTCATCGCTTCCGGTTACGTCTTCAAGATGGCATGTGCCCTGCTCGACACGGGCCCGTTCTATCTGGGGACGAAGTGGTTGCGTCGCTACCTGGTGCTCGAAGACGCGACAGCGAACGGAGGGATAGACCCGGACGTTGGCTCCGCTCGTGTATGATGGAAGCAATGCGGACGTTTCGTCGCGGTTGTGAACGCGTGCTTCGTGCTGGCATAGGGCCAGTCGTCTTTTTGTGCGCCATCATGGGGTGCACCTCCTTGGAGACGGAGATCTTGGAGGCACCCGTGCCCGAGGATTCTTGCATCTACGCTCGGGATGGCGTGTGCGACGAGCCTCGCAATTGCGGCCTCGGAACCGACTCGATCGATTGTGATCAGGCCTGCTCAGAAAATTATCACCCGGGTCTTGCTGCGGCCTGCGCTTACGACGAAGCGGTCCCGCAGCCGTCTCCCGAGGATCCCGGTAGCCACGGTGCAGGCGGTCCTGGCGGTCATTGGGAAAGTAGCATTCTCGCGCGCAATCCCGACGACGCCTCCGCCAGTATCCCTCGCTACTACCGGGTCTACGTACCGCCGAGTTACCAGCCGGCCAAGCCGACCCCGCTGCTGTACGTGATGGGCGGTTTTCGCGTCGATAATCACTCCTTGGCTGCCTATACCGAGCTAGGTCGCTTGGCCGATCAACAAGGGATCATCGTCGTCTATTTGCAGGCGCACTTTCTCGAGTACGGGGCCAATGGTTGGGTGTTCCAGTGGTATGTCTTTGCGCAGAATTGGCAACCGGGCGATTGGCCGAGCAACCCCGACGTCGATTTTGTTCGTAAGCTAAGCGCCGAGTTGAAGGGCAAATACAACATCGACCGAACGCGGATCTACACCTCCGGCCATTCGCGCGGTGGCGCAGAGTCGGTGATCGTGGCTTTTGAAGCGCCCGAGCTCATCGCCGGCTTTCTATCGGAGTCAGGCTTTACGGGGGTGAACAAGTATCAGGATCGGATCCGCGAACTCAACCCGGCACGAAAAGTCACAGGGGTATTGGTGCATGGTGTGGCGGACACCGACGTGTCTGTGGCCGAGAGCGATGGCACGGCCCAGGCCTTGAACGACAGCGGCCACATCTACGCCGAGCATTACCTCTACTACCGCCTCGAAGGGGTCACCCATCAGTGGCAGCCGCAATACAACGCGCAGGCCTGGGCTTTCTTGAGTTCACGACCTCTTCCTCTGGAGATGGCGGCGCCGTGATGATGTTCGAGGACAGCATGCGGTTAGGGTTGTGGGGCATGGTCCTCGCGAGCGTGGTCTCGCTTGGCTGCACCACGGAGACGCGCGGTTTTGACCCTCCCCCCAAAGACGAGCTGCCTTCAGCCTCTCCGGTCGATCGCGCTGAGATGATCCACGTCGCTGCAGGCCTTTTCCTGATGGGCCACCCGGACGCAGATCCGGGCATGTATGGTGCGGCCTGGAAAGAGAACGAGATGCCCGCGCACGATGTCACCTTGTCGGAATTTTGGATCGAGAGAACCGAGGTGACGGCTGAGGCCTTTGCGCTGTTTCTGTCTTTTGCTGCCGGCGAACGGGATTACGATCCACGGATGCCGATCGTGCGCGACGGCGATCTTGATTATCAGGCCGCTGAGGGACTGTCCCAACGGCCGATCAACTACGCGACGTATTTCGCAGCGGCGGATTATTGTGCGTGGCGAGGCATGCGTTTGCCTACCGAGGCACAGTGGGAACGGACGGCCAAGGGCCTCGACGCGAGACGTTGGCCATGGGGAGAAGAGGGGCCGAACTGTACGCGAGCCAATCACTACCGCGGATCGTCGTATTGTGAATTGGGTCCGGTGGATGTCGGTAGCTACAGCCCGGCTGGGGACAGCCTCGAGGGAGCACAAGACATGGCGGGGAACGTCGCCGAGTGGGTGGCGGATGTTTATGCCCCCTATACTGCCGATGCCGTGAGTGATCCAATTGGGCCGACGGAAGAGTGGTGGCACGTTGTCCGCGGTGGTGGCTACAACGAATCGGGCGCGGCCATTCGAACGACCGCCCGTTGGGCGGCGGATCCCGCTCGCGGTTCACCAGGTGTCGGCTTTCGCTGTGCGATCGGGGCCGAAGGAGTGACGCCATGAGCATCGTGCGAGGACTGCGGATCTTGGCGCTGCTTCCGTGCGCGGTTTTGCTCGGGGCCTGCACGACCATCATTCAAGAGCGCCCTGACGAGAGCGTCGAGCCGCCGCCGGACCATCGACCGCTACCTGAAGCGAGTGACCCGCTCGAGACGACGGCGCCGACGGTGCTCGCGGAGGGGCTGAACGAACCGCGAGGGATGCTACGGGTTGGCGAAGAGTTGATCGTGGCGGAAGCTGGCGCCGGCCGTTTGCTTGCGGTGCACACGACGGATGGAATCGTGCGCGTGGTGGCGAGCGAACTTGGCGAACCATGGGCCGTTGCCGGAGACGACCAGGCCTACGTCGTGAGCGATGCTTCGGGCGGTCGGGTGCTGCGGGTCAGCGAGGTCGATGCGCCTGTGGTGTTGGCGGAAGCACAGAGCTTTCCTCGGGACGTGGTCGTTCATTCCGGCTACGCGTACTGGCTCGCGGCCGGGGAGGGATCGGGCGGTGGATGGTCAGGGGGAGCGCTTCGCCGAACCGCGGTGGCGGGAGGGGGAATCGTCGAAGAGCTCGCCGGCGAGTTGTTCAAGCCGAGTGGGCTCGTGGTGAGCAACGAACATGTCTATTTTGCCGTGGCGACCTCGCCTTCAAAGCTGCAGCGTGTGGTGCTGGCCGGAGGGGTCGCGGAGGAGCTCGGCACGGCGGCCGAGGAGGCCTACGACTTGGCCCGTGATGAGGCGTCGGGACAGCTTTTCTGGGCGACGCGCAATCCGAACTGGCCGTATTCAGGCTGGATCAACGAGGCGAGCAGCATGGGCGGCACCACGACCCGCTTGGTGGCGACGCAGGCCAAGGTGAGTCACGTCGCGCTCGACGGCACCCATGTGTATTGGGCATTTGTCGACGGCGTGCATCGGTATCGTCGCGATAAAACCGGCGTGGTGGAGCCCGTCGCGTTGGCGGTGGCGATCGGGGACCTTGTCTTCAGCGACACCTCGCTCTTCTTCAGCGATCGTCTTTCCGGTCGAATCTACCGACGAGCCAAGTAGTTTTCGGGTCTTAGGCGGCGCTCCGACCGCGATTGTCATGGCTGAATTGTTGCCACCATCGTCCAAATGATGGGAGTTAGAAGCTGTATCAGCTCCGGAGGATCCCCATGAAGATGTTGAAGTTTGCTCTCATGTTTTGCGTTTTGGCACCCACCGCCGCCTGCACTTATGGAACGGCCGTTGCCGTCATGGCCGATCGTTCCCGTGTGGTCATCTTACGCAACGACATTTTTCTGTTCGGTGCGTTGCGCCGTGCTTTTGTTTGCAAGGCGTCGGATGCCGGCTTGGTCGATTGCCAGCAAGAAGAGTCTCCCTGACGCTGCCGGCGACTTTCAGAGGGCCGACGCGTGTTGACGGCTTCGGAGAGTCGGGTCACTATGGTGGTTGCTGATGCCGCACTATTTGAGGCTTTGTCGCCTGACCGATAAGGGTTTGAAGAAAACTGGCGAGCCCCGCGAGGTGTTCGCCGCCATTCAAGCGAATGTCGAGGCGGCGGGCTGTAAGCTGGAGCAAGCCTACGTCACGATGGGCAATTACGACTTCGTGGCGATCATCGAGGCCCCCGACGAGGGAGCCATGAAAAAATACAAAGAAGTGTGCGACAAGATGGGTCTTTATTCCGCGAAGACCTTGGCGTGTTTTCCTGCCACGACGTTCATCGAATGGGCTGACGGCGAGTTTAGCCCCTTCTTGAATTACTGGATGCAGCAGCGCGCTCAACGCCGTTAGAAGGGGGGTAAACCGTGAGCAACGGTCCTTCGACGTCCACTACGGCTTCGGCTGCGACTTTTGCGCCGTGTGGCGTCATCACGCTCACGACGGACTTTGGTCACAAAGGGCCTTTCGTCGCCACGATGAAGGGCGTGATGCTCTCGCGGTTTCCCGAGGCTCGCATCATCGATCTCACCCACGAGATCGACGTACACTTTCCTGCTGAGGCTGGTTTTTGGCTCAAGCGCGCGTTCAAGTATTTTCCTCTTGGGACGGTGCACGTTGCGGTGGTCGATCCGGGTGTGGGCACGCAGCGGGAGATCCTTGCGGTGGTGGCTGGCGGGCATGGTTTCCTGGCCCCTGATAACGGCTTGCTCGCGCCCCTGATCGAGGCAGATCCTTCGGCGGTGGCTTACCAGCTCGATGCGACGCGACTCGCTGGCTTTGGCATCGATACCATCAGCGCGACCTTCCACGGTCGAGATATTTTCGCGCCGCTCGGGGCGGAGATGGCGGCGGGGCGCCTCGCGCCTTCGGCGCTCGGTCCGGTGACGGACAACATCGTTCCATCGTGGATCGAGGCGCCTGTTGTGACCCCAGGTCGCGTCGCGGGCCGGATCATTGCCGTTGACCACTTCGGCAATCTCATCAGCAACATCGACGCTGAGCTGCTGGACAGTTTCCAGTCGCCGGAGGTCCGGGCAGGCACTCACGCCTTCGAGGTGCGCCGCACCTATGGTGACGTCACTCCCGGGGATTACCTGGCGATTATCAACTCCTTCGGCGTTGTCGAGATCGCGCGCTCCGAGCAGAGCGCTGCGGCGGGGTTGGGCATGGGGCGAGGCGCGCCTTTGGTCGTCAAGGAGAGGAATGCGCCGGACAGTCGTCGCGGCCCGTCCGACTGAGCAGCGGATCACTGCGCGAGAAAGTAACCCATCAGAAAGCCGAGGGCTCCACCCGTGACACCGGCGATGGTGGCGGTCGCGACGAGTTTTCGCATCGTCGTTCCATCGGCGCCGCCTACTTGTTGGTCGTCGCGCCGGCGCCCACCGGTCTGCTGGAATCTCTCGGCGCGCAGTTCGCGGGTCGCCGCCTCCATCATCGAGGCGAGCGCATCAGAACCGGGCCGGCGATCACGGTCTCGCCTGAGGCAACAGTCGATGACGTGGCAGACGCTGCTCGGCAGGTCGGAGCGCCGGAGGGCGACTGGCATCACGTCTTCGGTCAGAATGCTGACCATCAGCGCGTTGTAATTGGGCGCTTGGTGGGGGAGCATCCCGCAGAGCGCTTCGTAAAGGACGATGCCTAGCGACCAGACGTCGGCCCGGCCATCGAGGTCCTCGCGTCCCGCCGCTTGTTCGGGGCTCATATAGGCCGGCGAACCCACGACCGTTCCTGTGCGCGTCAGCGACAAGTTGCTCGGGTGGCCAGCGATGATCTTGCTGATCCCAAAATCGAGGATCTTGGCCACCATGGAACCGGTCGCCGTGCGATGGAGGAAAATGTTGGCGGGCTTGAGGTCCCGGTGCACGATCCCCTTTTGGTGCGCGAGGTCGAGCGCGCGGGCGATACCGCTGCACATGTCGAAGAGGAGTTCCGCTTCGATGTTCCCTTCTCTCATCAAGCGCATGTGCAGCGACTCGCCATCGAGTAGTTCGAGCACCAAGAAAGGCGAGCCATCCTCGGCTTGGCCGATGTCCAAGATCTCCACAATGCTGGGGTGGTTCACCCGACCGATCGATTTGGCTTCGTTGAAAAAGCGCCGCAACAGCACTTTGTCCTTGGTGACTTCGGGCTCGAGGATCTTGAGCGCCACGTCGCGATCGATGAGCTGATTTCTCGCCGCCCACACTTCGCCGCTCGCACCCCGACCGATGAGGCGGAGCACATGGTAGCGCGAGTGGATGATGTCGCCTTCTTTGAGCGTCACGTCGTTGACTTGCGAGCGTAGCACGCCCTCTCGCGGGACGGTGAAGCGCTTGCAGACATCGGCCGACGGGCGTAACGGTTTCTCTGATGCCGCTACGGAGACTTCGACTTGCGCTATGTCTTGCGCTCTTTGCTGCGGGTTGCGGATCGGCCCAGGTGTCCTCTCCACTGCCCCTCGCGGAGCCATTGGGTTCGGGCGCGGGATCTCTCGAGGACGTCAACGCCGGGAGGCTTCACTACGACAAGTATTGCAAGCTCTGTCACGCGGCCGAAGGCAAGGGCTACGCCGCGGATAACGCCAATGCGCTCAGCAACGCGGAGTTTCTGTCGACGGCGGATGACGGATTTTTGTACGTAGCGATCGACCGCGGTAGGCCGGGAACGCCGATGGCGGCCTACGGGCGTCCGCGGGGAGGTCCTCTCGCCCCGAAGACCATCGAGCAGATCATCGCCTATCTGCGCAGCTTGCAGACCAAGCCATCGGTTGACGTCGATAGCCGCCGGGTCGCGGGCGATCCGGTGGCCGGCAAATCCGTCTACGACGAATCCTGCGCGAGCTGTCATGGACAAAAGGGTGAGGGAACGACGGCGATTTCGTTGAATCATCCGGTGTTCCTTGGCACCGCGAGCGATGGCTATCTTCGCTACGCCATCGAGCATGGTCGCAGCGGTACAGCGATGCCCCCCTTCGCCGGTGACCTGACTCCGAGCCAAATTGACGATGTCACGCGCTATCTACGGAGCTTCGCTCGATCCCAGGATGCGCTGTCCGGCGACGCGGTGGCGGTGGGTGAGGTGCCGCCGACGTTCGAGCGTATCGTGATCAACCCCGAAGGGCCGGCACCCGAGTTTCCACCACTACGGGACGGGCGTTACCTCGCCGCGGAGACGATCAACGACGCTCTCCTCGCCGGCAAGCGGATGGTGTTGCTCGACGCCCGGCCGACCTCCGATTGGCTGCTCTCTCATATCCCCGGGGCGATTCCCGTGCCCTACTACGCGCCCGATAAGATCGTTGATGCTCTGCCGCGCGACGGCACCTGGATCATCGCCTACTGTGGTTGTCCGCACGCGGCCTCAGGCCGAGTGATGGACACCTTGCGAGACAGAGGCTTCAAGAACACGGCGGTGCTCGATGAAGGCGTTTTCCATTGGATGGCGAAAGACTACCCGCTCACGTTTGGAGCGGAGCGCTAGCCTTGCTGGCGGAAAAACCGGATGGTTCGCAAGGTTGAGTGGATCATCGTGATCACACCGCCGATGGCGATCACAGGGAGTGCCTGCTGCAGCACGCCGGCGAGCGCGAGGACCATGACGAGGAAGAGGAAGAAGTCCTGTTTGAGGATCGTTTCGAAGAACTGCACCGTCGCACCGAGAACACCTGCGGAGGGGGGCGCGTCAGGACGGCTGAGGGCATAAAAATCGCCCGATCCTATTTTCGCGAGCATGAGGTAATTGGCGATGGCGGCGAAGGCGTTGCTCGCGGCGGCGATCCAGCCACCCAAGGCGTAGTACGAGCCGTACGGCTGGATCGCCTGGGCCCCGAAGCCGAGCGCGGCCCAAAAGACAATGTTGGAGAGATCGTCGCCGACCGTGTCGAGCCATTGGCCCAGCTTGCTTCCTTCGAAGCGCACGCGCGCGAGCTCACCGTCGCAGCCGTCGAGGATCGAGTTGAGCTGCATCAGCACGGCGCCGATGGCGACGGCCTGATAGCTCCCTTGGGTGGCGAAAGCGGCAGCGATGACGGCGACGCCGAAGGTCGCGGCGGTCATCATGTTGGGCGAGATCGGAAGGCCGACGACATGACGAGATAGAAACAAGGAGAGGTGGCGGTTCAGGTGCCGGGACACGATGCCGTCGACGGGTTTGCGGCAGTCTTCGAACAGGGCGCGGGTCGCTTCGCGTTGGCCGCCTGGCGTGCTGGCATCGATGAGCCAGTGCGCCGTCGTGTCGAAGGGGGACATGTCGTCACGGTCGGTGAGCGCAGCGAGTGTCAGATCGGTGCCCTCGCTCGGCGTCAGAATCATCAGGCTTCCCGCGCGATCCGATCCCATCGCGCAAAGCGAGTCGGCCTCGTCGTCGAGCATAGCCCGGTACAGGGAGGGGGGGCCGAGCCACTCGTAGCACGCGAGTAGGCAGCGCTCGCCCTTCGGGCACGCCGATAGCGGAGACGCGTCGGCAGCGAGGGGCGTGAACTGAAGGTCTGCGGTGACGCGTGGTTCGGCCTTCACTTCGTCGAAGTCGGGGCGGGCTTCTTCGGGAAGCGCGACCACGATGCGAGCGACGCCTGCCCGTTGCAGGGTGAGCACGGCCCGCAGGAGCAAGGGCAGGCCGGCGATTTGCGCCTTCGGATCGACGGGCAGGCTACGCCAGGAACTCAGGATGGCGAGCGGCTTGCTCATGCGGTCGGGCTCCACCTCATGCTGGCCACTGCGTCCAATCCTCATCGAGCCGAGACAGACTCTTGAGCCCGAAGCCGAAGAAGCATGCGGCAGCCGCCCAGGCCATCCAGCCGCTGGCGCTTGGCCCGTAGGGTAGGACGTGGCGCTGAATGTTGAGATCGAATGGGTCGCCTGAGAGGAGCGTCGTGGCCATCCATGCCCACCCGAAGTGGGCCGCGACGGGCAACCAGGCATCGCCTCGAGTTTGCCATAGCGAGGCCAACCACAAGCTCGCCCCGGCGGTCAGGGCGAGTCCGGCCGCCGTCGTACCGGCTACGCCGACTATCGCCGCTGCGCTCGCCACCGTCGCGTAAAGGACGGCCCATCTCGGGGGGATCGCCGCGCGTTTGGCGAACAAGAGGATCAAGCCGTTTAGCCACAGCTCGTCGCGGTACGCGAGACCGAGCGATTCGACCGTACCGAAAAACATGCTTGGGCCCGGGGTCGACGTTCGGACGCTCGCCTCCCCGATGGCGATGGCGATCACCGCGACGGCGACAATCGGGGCGGCCCCTTGCAGAGCTCGTTTGGCCATGTGCGCCCACCGTTCGCGGTTGAGCGGTTCGGTGTCCAGGCCAGCCCGGCCGACGAGCACACTGACGATGGCGGCTCCGATCACCGCGCCGCTCATGGGATTGTTGAGCCACACTTCGACGATCCGGATGATGGCGCCGCAGACGACCAAGTAAACTGCGCCCTTGGCGATTGTCGCCAAGCGCTTACGAGGGTCGGTCTCGATGGGGGGGGTCTGCTCCACGCTTCCCTACTGCCCGATTTGACCGTCGATGGCTACGACGTCGCTGGATTTTGCGGCCGTTTGCGACAGCACGATGACGGTGATCCCTGCGGCCGCGACGACCCCGATCCCCGTCCAAAACCACGGCGAAGTCCAAATGCTCTTCGATTCGGTTGGGACAGGGCCAGGCCGCGAAGCCGGGGGAGGGGGGCTTCGCCGTGGGCCAGCCGCCGCGTCATCATGAAGAGCGCGCAAGGTCATCACCGTGTCGGTCCAGCCGCGCGTCAACTTGCCTCGAGGACCGGTGCTCAAGGTGGGCTTCAGCGCCAAAGACAAGAAGCGTCCCTGCTGAATGTCGAGCACGCGGACGCGCGCGTCCTGTTTGGGCGCAGCTTCGACGACGGCGAGAAGCTTCGCTCGCACGTCCCGTCCAATGGATACCAGCAAGCGCCGGCGCACGTCTCCGGTCGTCTTTCGCGCGGCCACCATCGCGCTTGCCAAGCTCGATCGACCCGGAGAGGAGCCGCCGATCAGCTCGCGAGCCGTGGCCTCGTCGTAGCGAGGTCGCAGGGCAGGGTCCCGATACACGGCGCGGGCGAGCGCCATGGCATCCGTCCGAGCCGCGTCGTCGACGCAGAGCACGGCGACGCCGTGCGTGGTCACGGGGACTGTTTTCGCGATGGCCTTGCCCATGGGTAGGCAGCACCAGGCGAGCAGCCAGATGCACCAAGCTCGCGCCACGGGGTGGCTCATGGCGGCAGCATGCCACGAAACGCGGTAAGCTGCCGGCCGCACCATGGATTTCTCCTTCGATGCCGCCCAATCGGCGCTCCACGACGCGATGCGTACCCTCGGCTCGCGAGCCCTGGCGGCGCCCCCCGAAGAGCGTCTCGACGTGCTCGCTGCCGGTGGCGCGCTCGGGTTGTCGATTGCGGCAGCGCACGGGGGAGGCGGGCATGATCTCCTGACGACGGCTCACGCCTACGAGGGACTCGGCTCCTCCCTCGACGACGGGGGCGTCTTGCTGGCTGCCGGGGCGCATCTTTTCGGCGTCGCGATGACCATCCAAAAGGTGGGCACCGATCGGCAGCGGGCCACCTGGTTGCCCGAGCTTGCGACCGGGCGCTGCCTCGGGACCGTGGCAGCGACGGAGAGCGGTGCAGGCTCGGACGTGGGGGCGGTCCAGTCTTCGGTCGAGTCAACCGACGACGGAGTGCGGCTCAGCGGTGAGAAAGCCTACGTCACCTCGGCGCACCGCGCGGGCTTGTTCTTGTTCGTCGGCCGCCACGCCGGTGGTCGCGGCTTGACCGTGGCTCTCGTGCCGAGCGAGCACGCGACCGCCGGGGAACCATGGCCTACGGCCGGATTACGCGGAGCTGGACTCGCGCCGGTCGTGTTCGATGCACCCGCGATGTCTGCCGAAAACGTGTTGGGCAAGCCGGGCGCGGGCATGGCCGTGTTTCAAACGGCGATGACCTACGAGCGGGCTCTCGTCCTCGCCTTTCGTTTGGGTTCGATGCAGCGTGGACTGGATGAGGCTGTGGCTCACGTTCGTCGGCGCAAGAGCGGTGGTGTTGCGATGGCTCAGCATCAAGCGGTGCAGCACCGCATTGCGAGAATGAAACGCCGACTCGAGACGGCCCGCTTGCTGGTCTACCGGGCAGCCTGGCAACTCGACCAGGGTGAGCGAGCCACCGGCGAAGCGGCGCTCGCCAAATGGCATCTCGCCGAGGCCGCGATGCTTTCGGCTCTCGATGCGCTGCAGCTGCGTGGGGCCTCGGGCTATCTGGATTCGAGCGGGATCCCCGCGGCGATCGACGACGCTATCGGCGGGACGATCCACTCGGGGACCGAAGACGTTCTCGCCTCGATCGTCGCCCGTACGCTCGCCTAGCGATCCATGTTCCGGAAGGCACGTTCGGGACTCACCCTCTTGGCGGGCCGCTTTTTCTCGGGCGTGGCGCTGGCCGCGGGTTTGCCCTTGGGTCGGTTCTTCTCGGCCTTCTTCGCGCTCCCGAGATCGCGGAAGCGCTGTTGCACGGTCGCGTCGGGGTTGGTGAAGCTGAAGAGTTTCTTCGCTTCGAAGCCGTAGGATTTGGTCCGTCCAAACCGCGGGTTCATGTCGTGAAGCCAGTACACTTCGCCTTTGACGATGGCGTCATTCGGATTCCCGGTTCGCTTGGGCAAGCGGTAGATGTACTGCTTCATCGGCTTCCGGAAGGACGTGTTCGCGGGCAGGTGCATGCGGTTGTAATAGTCGCTCCAGATTTGGCTGTAGCCGTAGCTTCGGGCGTGGAGCAAATCGTAGTCGGGCTTGCGCAGCTTCTCGCCGGGCAGGGCGTCGGGTGACAGGGGATCGACGTGCCGACCGTCCACGGTCACCGCGTCGACGAGCAGGGTGCCGTCATCCATCACCGGGTTGGGCGAGAACATGAACCAGCCTTGCAGGTAACGCATCTTGTGGGCAAGGAGGCGCACCTCCGTGGGGTGCGGCAAGCGCAGACCGCGGTAGGCCCACAGCTCCGACAGGGCTTGGTTGATCGCGCCCATCCAGAAGGCGACGATGATGATCTCGCGCAGGCCGACGAAGAGGCGCTGTCGCTTGACGCGCGGGGCCGACGGGGTGGTCAGCACCATGAGGACCAATGGCTTGAAGAATTGGTATCCGAACACGAGGAGCAACACGAGCCCTAGGTAGGTGATTCCGTCCCCGCGACTCAGCCAAACGGTGACGTCTTTTCCACCGCCCCATGGGATCAACCCCAGGTTCAGATCGACTTTCATCTCGAGCTTCTTGGCCGTCCATTTGACCATGGGCGCGCCGTACACGTAGAGGAAGGTGCCGAAGAAGAAGCCCACGAAGTCGACGATCATGCGGCTGTCACGCCAGCGGCGGTGGCGGAAGTAGTCGTGCAGCCAGTCGCGCATGTAATACTCATCCATCGGCTCGGCGCCTTGGGCGGTCATGTCGCGGGCTGCGGTGCTTGTCGCCGCGGCCGTCGCCGTCGTCGCGGTCGTCTTCATTCCAAAGAAGCGCGCCGAGGGGGCCGCGAGCCCTCCACCGATCGTCGCGAGCAGCTGACCGATACCAGGAATGCGCAGAGGCACCGCGTACAGCGGGCCGATCGGCAGGGCGGAGAGGATGTCGATGGCGGCGGCGCGACCGTGCACCCGGCTGGTGTCGCCAGGCCGAACCGTCTCCAGTCCGCGGGCTGCCGGATCTTCGACGAAGTGGAGCAGTTCGAATTGGTTCCATCGCTTGAGCACGCGACAAATCCACAGCGCGCCCTACGAGCCGGGGTCGAAGAACACCTTACGCGCCCGATGCTCACGCTTCATTGTGCGGATGGCGACCTCCCAGTCTTCGCGGCTGAGCAGCAGGACCGAGAACACGCACAGCGCCCACGCGAAGGGTCCGAGCACGAAGGTCGAACCAAAGCCGAGGTGCAGCAGGGTAATGAACACGATGGCCGTGCGCTTCGCCCAAACCCGTGCGATAGGCGACATCAGTGCGATCGGCATGCCGATCTCCATGCCGATCGTCGCCTTGGTCATGATGATGAGCATCCACGTCGGGAGGTGCTCGCGCACGGCGGCGACCAAGGGGTTGACCATCCGATCGACCCACAGCACGTAGTGCACCGCGGTGCCGTTGTGCCAGGCCGGGCCCGTCTTGTGCCGGTAGTTGTAACCGTAGATCGCGCACAGCTGCAGCAGCAGCACCAAGCCCAGGATGGTCACGTGCGGGTCGAGCCGCCAGGCCTCCTCCGGCTCATGGCGATCGTTGAGATCATCGGCGCCCCCTTCGCGTCGGCGACGCCAGGAGCTGAGCATCGCGTCCACGCTGAAGCGATCGCCGAGGGGCAGCAGCGCGGTCCAAAGCAACAGCAGGTTGTGCACCACGTAGCCGCCGTTTTCGATCAGCAGCACGCGGCCGTTCATGCTCGCGACGAAGATCGCCGCCAGCACTTGCGCGATGCGCGTCTTGTAGCCGACGAGCACGCACAGGTAGATCGCGAGCCCGACCGCCCACAGCACCCACAGCTCTTGGCGGGTGGAGAAGGCGTTGAAGATCGACCAGCCCGATGACTGCGGTCGCCACAGGTTGACGTGGGTCGGCAGGACGCCCTCGTTGGAGAACATCCTCCACCAGTCGCCGGTGCGGCGGAACAGATCGAAGATGAGGAAGAATCCGAGCAGGATCCGGGTCAGCCCGAGGGTGCGGCGATCGAAGGTGAAGTAGTTGTCGCGCAGATCTTCCCACCAGGTCGTCTCGACCCGTTCGGTGGGCTCTGTGGTTTCCCCGTCTCGGGGAGCCTCCGGCGTCTTCTCTGTTTCGTCGACCATCGCTCTTTGGCCGCGTTTTAGCAGGTTGCTGCGCGATGCTCCATCCTCGCCGCTGACCCGTGGTTCAGTTGACTCGCGGGTCAGCGCCTGACCTATCGAAGAATCGTGAGGATCTCGTTCAGCTCGGCGCTGAGGCTTTTCAAGAAGGCTTTTCCGGCTTCATTTCGGCTGCCGCCTTGGGTGACCGTGTACAGGCCCAGCCCTCCTTGGCCCATGCCGACGAGACCCGTCCCGACCTGCGCCGCGAAGCCGATGAGCCCGATCCCCAGCTGTCCGAAGGCGATGAGCCCCCCGGAGACCTGGCCAGTGGCGAAGAGCACGCCGCCCCCGATCCAGGTGAGCGCGATGAGGCCAACGCCGGCGCCGATTACGATGACCCCGGTGCCTCCTAGCGCGATCCAGGCGGGATCGGGCTGGGAGGCGTTGATGAGCGGCATGCCCAGCACGACGGCGGTTTCGTCGGCCGTGATGTAAAACAAGATCGACACCACGAGGACGATCAAGGTTAGAATGACGAAGCGAGTCACTGGGGCCTGATTCTAGCAGTCGAAGCGAATGTCCGACTCTAAAACTTTCGTGGCCTGCGTCGATCCGGATGACCCAACACGTTGGATGGAGCTCGTCGCCGTAGGCAACAGTCATCGAATCGAGTACTTGCGGCGCGACTACGTGCAGCCGCCTGGTGCGCGCGCGGACGGGGTGAAGCGCGCTTGGGCTCGGTGGCTCAAGTGGGTCGGGCGTGGACTGTACGGGAGCCCGATTTTGTGGCTGTTCCATGTGCTGCTCCCGGCTCCCATGGATGGCAGGTTGCTCGTGCTGTTCGTGTGCATCGCGGTGTTGTTCTATGCGTCGATCAACGTGTACGTGGTGTTGGCGGTGATCGCCTGGCGCGCGCAGAAGATGGGCCGCCCGCGATTGCGGCCACCTCACGAAGATCGTGAGCCTGGACTCTCTCGGGCCACTGAGAGTGTGGCGGAGGAGGCCCCTCCGCCCGCGGTCGGCAGCTTGGTGCGCGCGCGAGGCAAAGTGGCGCCGCTGTCGATTCGGAGCTTGGCGGAGGGCGCTGTGATCCGTGACGTGTGGCTGACGGACGGCAAGCTCGGCCGCTTGACGAACGCGGTGGCTTTCGCCGTCTGCGCGGAGGGGCAGCTGCCGGTCGTGCTCAGCTTTCATAGCGCTCCCAGCGTGTATGCGCCTGTTGCGGCGCGAGAGTTGACGAACGTTCTGCCGCAATTGACCGAGCGCGCCCGGAAGCTGTGGTCGATTATCGTGTCGGAGCCGACGGCGAGGGAAGCTGACGTTCTGGCGATCCAGCCAGGTGACGAGGTGGAGGTGATAGGTGTGGTTGGCGAGTTGATCGATGACGTGCGCCAGTTTTCCGTTGACGGTCAGGACCTCTCCCTCACGGTCGAGGAGGGCGGCGCGCCCGGTTCGCCCTACCGTCATGACAGCCGTCGCGCGGGCGTGGTGATGGTCAGTAGCGTTGCGCAGCCCGTCGATGTCGTGTTGCGGAGCGAGCTCGCGTCGCGAAAGCTCAGCGTGTGAGCACGGTGCCGATGTGGCCCGGCGTCTCGACTTCGCGTTCAAGGTCGCCAGGAGCCAGTTTGCCGACGATGTGGATTTGACCGATCCCTTGCTTCAGTGCCTCGAAGGCCTCGTCCAGCTTGGGGATCATGCCGCCCGTGACGACGCCCTCCTCGATGAGCGCGCGGGCCGCGTCGTGATCGAGCGATCCAATGCGCGAGGCGGGATCGGTCGGATCGCGGAGCACGCCGACGATGTCGCTGACGAGCACCAGCGCGCGGGCGCCACACGCGATGGCGAGCTGCGTCGCGACGACGTCGGCGTTGATGTTGTAGATGGTTCCGTTCGCGTCTGCCCCGATGCATGCGATGACGGGAATGTGTTTCGCCTCGAGCAGGCGTTCGATCAAGTCGAGGTTGATCTGTTTCACGTCACCGACGAGACCGAGATCGAGCGGCTCGTCGCCCGCGCCATGGATCACGCGGGGAGGACGACGGACCGCCTCGATGAGCAAGGCGCTCGAGCCGTTCAGCCCGATCGGTGAGGCGCCGGCGGCGAGCAGGGTCGAGCAGATGTCGATGTTGAGCTTGCCGCCAACGGCCATTTTGAGCGCCTCGAGCGCCGCCTCGTCGGTGACGCGCCGTCCGGCGATCCGTCTCGGTTCATCCCCGAGCGCGCGCTGCAGTTCGCTGGTCTGCGCACCGCCGCCGTGTACGACGAGCACCGCTTGGCCACCGTCACATAAGCTCTTCAAGTCGGGCGCGAGTTGGTCCGCCTCCGCGATGGCGCCGCCGCCCAGCTTGACGACGATGGGTGGGGTCATGGAAAGCCGCCCGCGTCACGCAAGCTGAGGGTTTCGTCGAGCCCGAGCACAATGTTCATCGACTGCACGGCTTGTCCGGCGCCGCCCTTGATGAGGTTGTCGATCGCGCTGAAGCACATCACGGTGCGCTCGTCTCCGCAGGCGGGGCCGTACTGATAGCCGACCTCGATGTAGTTCGAGCCGCTGACGGCGGCGACCTCCGGCAGTCGTTTTGCGGGAACGCGCACGAAGGGTTCGTCCTGGTAGGTCTCCTGGTAGGCGTCGGCGATCTGTTCTTCCGTCACCGAGGCGGGGACGGTGACGAAGGTCGAGGCGAAGATCCCTCGCGTCAGCGGCGCGCTCACCGGCGCGAAGTGGAGCGCGAAGTCCTTGGCTCCGGCGTGGCCGAGCGTCTCGACGATTTCGGGCACGTGCTGGTGGCTGAGCGGTTTGTAGGTCTTGAGGTTTTGCGCGCGGATCGGGTGATGCGTCCCGAGCTTGGGCGCCGCGCCGCTGCCGCTCGAGCCGGTCACGGCGATGGTGCGAACGGAGCCCGAGAGCAGGCCGGCTTTGGCGAGGGGCAACATGCCCAGCTCCGTGGCGGTGGCGAAGCAGCCTGGCGAGGCGATCAGATCGCCGTTTGCGATGCGCTCGCGGTTGAGCTCGGGCAGCCCGTACACGGCGCGGTCGAGCAGCTCGGGGCAGGGGTGTTCGATCCCGTAGTAGTGTTCGTAGGCCTTCACGTCGTCGAGGCGGAAATCTCCCGACAGATCCACGATTTTTGCGCCCGTTCCGATCAAGCGCGGAACAAACTTCGCGCTGACCGTGTGCGGCAAGCCTAGCAGGACCACGTCGGCATCCTTCGCGGCCTCTTCGGGAGGAATGTTCTCGAAAACCCGGTCGCTCAGGCCCTCGAGGTTCGGGTGTGCGGCGCTCAAGGGCTCGCCCACGTAGTCGATTGACGCAACGCGTATGAGCTCGACCTCGGGGTGGATCAAGAGACGCCGAATGATCTCGCCTGCACCGTAACCACTGCCGCCGATGACGGCCGCCTTGAAGCGTTTCATGACTCGCTTTTAGCTTCGCGGCGTAAACAAGACCAGCGCAGTGTGCGGGCAAGTGCTATTCTACAGCCTCGTTGCGCAGGAGGTTACCCCTATGCTCAGGCCGTTCGTTCGATCACCTATCCTCTTTGGTTTGCTCGCCAGCCTCGTGTTGATCAGCTGCGCGCTCGATCGGGACGGCCAGCAGTATTTCGACACCGGCCCGACCGCGACGTCGACGACGGGGTCGAGCGGTGGCGCGACTTTGACCGTGGGAACGACAGCGACATCGAGCGTGTCAGCGACGTCGACCGTGACGTCGACCACGACGGTGACGTCGACGGGTGTGGGCGGCGCGGGTGGTATGGCGGCGACCGGTGTGGGCGGCGCGGGTGGTATGGCGGCGACCGGTGTGGGCGGCGGCGGCGGCATGAAGCTGCCGGTTTGCGGCGACGGCGTCATCGATGCGGGCGAGGAGTGTGACGACGACAACACGGGGAAGGACGACGGCTGCGACGACAAGTGCAAGATCGAGCCGGACTGGTACTGTCGCGGCGAACCCTCCGATTGCGTCGAGCCGATCGAACACCACATCGACCCGACGAACATCGACCTCGTCCAAGTTTACGACGGAACGCTCGGATCGATGCATTGCTTCGGCGTCCCCGTTAGCACTCCGAACAAGGTTGGTGGTCCCGTCTGGCTCACGACGTGGCTCCAAAGCACGCGAATCGCCGATCTGGTCATCAAGGTGAAGCATCCGGTGAATGACACGACCTTGACCGTGTTGAGCCGCCCCGGTTGGATGGAACCCAACGACACGGCGAGCGACGACATGGGAATCGGATTCGATTGCAACATGACCAATAAGAAGAATGGGGTACTCATGTTCGTTGATGATGCGACCTATCCGGCAGAGGACATGGGCGATCCTCAGATGAACAGCCCACTGGGAGATGGTGAAAATGTCTGCGAACACGGGCTAAAAGTATGCCGTTACAAGCCCAGTCCGGGAGCGGGGCCGGGCATGAACTTTGGCGACTTCAAGGGTCTCGATCCGAACGGCCCCTGGCAAGTATGTTTTGCGGATGCCGACCAAAATGAGAACAACGCAAAGTTGCACAAGTTCACGCTGTGGGTTGTTGCCTGGCCGTAAGAGAGCGGCTGGCTGTGAGAAGGCGTTCCTTGCCGGCTCTGGCCCGTCGGGCCCGTCGCCTCTGAGGCGTGAACCCTGCGTGGAAGGTGCTAGGCTGCGCCCGTGAGCTTCTTTCTTCGGCTGCCGGTCATCGGTTCGGCTCTGTTCTTCGCATTGCTCGCGGCGTGCTCGAGTGATCATTCCTCGCTCGCTAAGACGGCCTCTGTGAGTACCGTGGGGGCTGGCGGCGCCGCGGTCACGTCGGTGAGCACGGTGACGACCACAGGCACGGGCGGGATCATGGTGACGCCAGAGCCCAAGGGGCCGACGAAGCTCACGGTGGTCAATGGCCTCGTCGATGGCGGTGCGGGGCGCCTCTGTTTTGTGGCCTATCCCCCTCGAGCGGCCGAACCGGCCCAGCCGTGGCCCGAGGCGATCGGAGGCTTGCCGTTCGGGGGCGTGGTGTCCACGGATGCGGTCGATGAGTTGATGCCCAAAGACAGCGCCATCGAGGTGATCCTCCTCACCGGCGCGATCGGACTCAGTGACGGGCTGAGCTGCGCCGACCTGGTGGCCACGCCTCTTCCCGGTCTCGACGTCCGCACCTTGGCGGTGTTGCCGAAGAACATCGTCGACGAAAAGAAGAGCATGCTGCTCGTGCTCGCCGGCTGTGTTGGCGGCGAGGATCACACCTCGGAGCTCGACATGGCCATCTGCGGCGCGGGGTACGCTCCGGACCAACCGACGGTCAGCATCTTCGCCGGCTTCATGTCCCGGATCGGCGCGCTCAACAAACTCCCGATGCAGTTCGTCCACGCTTCGATGGGGCTCGGGACGGCGTCGCTCCGCTTGTCCCCGGGTTTCGACGGCGCGGTTGGGTTTCATGTCGCCAACCCTTGGAACGTCGGAGGGATCGCGCCGTTTCCTCCCTACGAGAAGTTCTCCGTCGTCGAGCTGGGCACTCTCGATGAGGCCAAGCTGTCGGTGTACGGCCAAGGCGCTGCCGGACCTCTGTCCGAGGATGGCTTCGAGGCGATCTTTGGGGCCTCCGAGCTGGCCCTCTCGAGCCTCAGCGACGGCGAGGGAGTTGCATTCATCGCGCTCGGCGCATCGCCGACCGTTCCCCCGGGTAGCTGGTACGAACCCTTCCGGTGGGTCGCGGTGCCCAGCGATCCTTGACCTCTACGTCTTGAGCTCTACGTTTTGAGTTGGCCGCGGAACTGGGCGAAAAGCTGTTCCCATTGGGTGAGCAAGTCCGGATCGTCGTCGAATTGGTCATGCCACTGAGCGTCGAGGGCGGCGCGGACGTTGTCGTTGGCGAGGCCGTACTCGATGAGAATCTCTGGAATGCGATCCGGGGTGTTCGCGCACGCGGCGCACAGGGCGGCGTAACGAGCAACGCTCATCTCGGGGATGTACTTTGCATCGACGTGCACCGGGGGAAGACCGCGAGGATCGGCGCGTGGCGGAGGGGGAGGCGGACGGCGCGGGGCGGGAGGCGGCGCCGCCTCCGGCTCGGGCTCGAGCATGAGAGGGGGCGGTTCGGGCTCGTCGCTGTAGTGGGCTTGCGGGGGCTCCGAGGCGTAGCGCCCGGCGCTCGGGACATGGCGATCGCTCGCTGCGTTTGCGCTCAATGCCGAGACGGCCTGGGGTGCTGCCGCGCTCGTGGTGGATGTGGTCGGAGGAGCGGCTGCGTACGCTTGGGGGACGAAGCGCTCGTGCTTTTTCTGCATTTCGGCATGCTCGCTGGTTCCGGGCGCCGGATCACCCAGACTCGGCATGGGCGGCAGATCTCGAATCCATTCTGGTTTATCCGGCGCCGCTTGCTGAGCGGCCAAGGCAGCGGCACCAGCCGCGGCGCTATCGCCTTGCGCCGTTTGAGCGAGATGTTGCATCCCTTCGAAGGCTGCCTGGACCTTGGCCCAGTCGGCGGGATTGGAGGCTTCTAGCGCCTGCCCTACGGCCAGCAAGATGTGATGACACCGGCGGAGGTCGTCGCGCTCGGGTTGGCTCCTCAGGCCAGCACGTCGGGCAAAACCATCGAGCTGCTCGTCGGGGGTTTGAAGCAGCTCACGAAAAATCATGGAGACACGTTCGGGCGTCATGGTTGTCCTGTGTTGGCCCTCAATGCCGCGTGCGCAGATCGGCGAGGGTCATCTTGGCGTCGTTCACGAAGGGGCTCTTGGGAAAGCGTCGAATGAAGCTTCGTAGCGTGGTCTTGGCGTCGTTGTATGCGGCGATGTCTACCAGACATTCGGCGAGCAGGAACATCGCGTCGTCTTGAACTTCGGCGTCCGACGAGGCTTCGCTCAGTTTTGAGAGGATCTCGACGGCATCCCGTTGTCGGTTGAGCCGTCGGTATGCCTTCGCTAGCAACAGCTGTGTCGAGGGGGAGTGAGCACCGGTGTTTTGGTAGCGAAGCGAGGCCTCGAGCGAGTTCACGGCTTCTTGCCACCGGCCGGTCCCTTTTGCCTCCATCCCGTCGTGGTAAGCGCGGGCCGAGAGCTGTGCCCTCACTCGTTGCACGGCGTCCCGAAAAAACGCGCGCTCCGATCGCGTGAGCGGTTCTTGCATCACCCGATCGTAGGCCTCGACGAGCTGCTTGGATTTCCCGCTGCGTATCAATTCGTAAAACGCCAGCGCTTCTGCCTCGCCGCGGACTCGCTGTTCGGCCGCCTTCTTGTTGGCGGCCAGCTGCGATTCGAGATTGACTACGTGGGTGTTCGCACGTCGCGTGGCTTGCTCGACCGACTCGACCCGGGCATCCCAGGCGAATTTGACGACGACGAGCACGACGAAAACGAACAAGACGTTGGCAGCCGCGCTGTTCCAGATGGCGCGGCGCTCGAAGCTCTGCTGGCGTTTCCCGACGCTCTTGATGTCGGCCGCGAGAGCGTTTGTGAGATTGTTGGTCTTGATGATCAAACCGCGCGATTCGATAATCTCGCGTTTGACGTCTCGCAGCTCCTCGCCAAGCTCATCCATGGGTTTCAACTCATGGGTAACGCGCGTCCGGCTCATAGGCAAGAGTCGTCCTGCGGCGCTCGGAACTTCGTGCTACACGGGCGGCAGCCATGGACACGAGCGATATCCGAAAAAACCTCAAGATCATGATCGACGGCAACCCTTACGCCGTGGTCGATTTTCAGTTCGTGAAGCCCGGGAAAGGCCAGGCCTTTACCCGCTGTAAGCTCAAGAACATGAATACTGGCGCCTCTTTGGAGAAGACCTTCAAGAGCGGCGAGAAGCTCGAGCCAGCTGAAATTGACCAGCGCGAAATGCAATACATCTACCCAGATGGCGACAATTTCGTCTTCATGGATGCCAACACGGGCGATCAGCTCCTCGTGCCCAGCGCGGTCATCGAAGAAGAAAAGAAGTGGCTCGCCGATGGAATGAACTGCGACATCACGCTTCTCAAGGAAAATCCCATCGGAATCGAGCTTCCTGCCCACGTCGAGCTCGAGATCACGAAGAGCGATCCTGGGGTGAAGGGCGATACCGCGAGCGGCGCGACGAAACCGGCGACGATGTCCACGGGCGCTGTCGTGCAGGTGCCGCTGTTCATCGAAGAGGGCGAGTGGATCAAGATCGACACGCGAAACGGCTCGTACATCGAGCGTGTCAAAAAGTAGTGTTTCGGGGCGGAACATGGCGCCGGTCAACGCTTCACCATGAGCAGCGCTGAAGAGCTGGTCGAGGGGCGGGACTACTACCTCGAGGGTGAGAAGATGGTGCTCACGACACGCTATTTGCTCAAGCGTGGCCATTGCTGCAACTCGGGTTGTCGACACTGCCCGTATGGCGACGAATCGGACCTGAAGGTCGATCTGCGCATCGATGGTCTCGACAGTCTACTCGGTGAGAGCGACGACTGAGCCCCCGTTCGTGCGATCGGTGACCCCAGAGGTGCCCATCATCTGCACTAGGCAACCGTGTCTGAACGCGCCCCACTTCTTGGCGTCGGACCGACTGCTTTACGGCCGCCGGGAGCAGGTGCAGCAACATCCCTTCGTCGGACTGTATCTGCCGTTCTTGCTGTTCGTTGTTTGTGTGTACGCGCTATTGACCCCGGGACTGGGCCCGAACGGACCGAGCTTGGCGAACGTCGCGGTCATCAATCTGTTCGGCGTACTCACCACGTTGCTTCTCGCCTGGCACGACACGGGACAGGCGTGGGGCATGGTCGCCTCGTTTGCCTTCATGGGCGGGGTGCGGATGGACAACACCGAGCGCCTGCTGATCCGCGCCGGTCTTCAGATCTTGCTCGTGTGGCACGTCCTGTGGGGGATCAAACAGATGTTTGGTCCGGTCGATTGGGATCCGACGAAGCGGCGAATGCCGTGGGTCGAGGTGATCCACGGATTCCTGCCCGAAGTTATCCCCTTGGCCCATCAGGCCTACGAGGTGTGGAGCATCATCGTCGTGCTCAGCGTTCCGGTTGGGATCTACGGTTTCGTGCGCATCTACCGCCGCACAGGTCGATCCTTACCCGTGCGGAGCGTGGCGCCATGGGTGGCGATGTACATGTGGTACCTGCTGGTGTGGACTCACCCTGGGCTCTGTCTGCTGTTGCAGATCTTTCACGCGGTGCAGTACCTGGCCTTCCCGATGCGGGTGGAGATGAACCAATTTGTCGAGCGCCATCCCGAAAAACAGGACCGGAAGATTCGCAACCCGGAGGTGAGGCGCGCACTCTTCGCTCATCTCACACCGGGGACCGCGAAAGGGCCGACCTAAGGCCACGTTTCAGGCGGCTGTGGCTCTCGGGCGTCGTTGCCACCGTCGAACCAATCGGCGTCCCAGCCAATAGACGAGGCCGACGGGAGGGATCCAGGGAAGCAGAGCCACGAGGGCGAGCAGGATGCTGTGGCCGAGCTTGAGCATGCCTGCGAATGACTTCGCCAGCGTGTTGTGGAGCTGCTCGCCGAGGCTGGGCTTGGTCGCCGCACGGTAGACGCGACGGGTGGTCAGTGTCAGCGCGACCCGGCTCATGGAGACCTGGCCATCGAGATTCTTGAGGGTCGCATCGTAGCGCTCGATCGTTTCCCGAATGCGCGCAAGTTCCCGCTCGACTTCGAGCAGGCCCTTGACGTTCTGCGCACGGGTGGAGGCGAGCTCGAGCAAACGTCCCTCGAGCTTGCGTGCGTTGCCGAGGCGCGCCCTGATGTCGACGTGCTGATCGGTGACGTCGCGAGCTTTGAGGGACTCGGTACTCACTTTGCCCATGCCCCGTGAGCCTCGCAAGAAGGCGTCGAGGTGGTCGGAGGGCACACGGATGATGAGATTGGCGTGGGACACCGTCTCGTCGTGGTGACGGATCTGGGCGCTCTCGATGTACCCGCCCAAGGTGCGGAGCTGGGCGTCGATGAGACGTCTCGTCTTCGCGTAATCCTTCACTTGTAGCGTGAGCTCAGCGGTGCGGATGAGCTTGCGTGTGACCGGCCCATTGTCGCTCCTCGCCTTGTCGTCTTCGGCCTTCAGCTGTGTCGTTACGGCACCGGCGTTCGCTTCGGCGCTCGCCGCCCCAGCGGGAACCTCGGCTTGCTCGCTCGGGCCGCGGTCTGCAAAACAGGCGGCGGTGCCGAGACTGAGAACGAGGAAGAGCGGGAAGAGCTTGGGGCGATGTTTCATCATGCCCCTTTGGACGCGCCAGCGCCTCACTCTTTCATCATGGTTCCATCACGGGCGCAGCGACGTCGTCACCGCGGTGTCATTTGCGGTCAGCGGGCCTCGCGATCCCGGGCCTTGCTGGGTCTACTTCGCGCGTTTGCCGCGTTCGTCGTATTGGTAAAAGCCGCGGCCAGCCTTTCGGCCCAACCACCCTGCCGCCACGTAGTTCCGCAGTATCGTCGCTGGGCGGTACTTCGGATCGCCGATCTCCGTGTGCAAGACCTCGGCGATCGCGAGCACCGTGTCCAATCCGATGAGGTCGCTCAGCTCGAGCGGGCCCATGGGGTGGTTCAAGCCGAGTTTGCAGCCTGTGTCGATGTCTTCGGCCGAGCCGACGCCCTCTTGCAAGGTGTGACAGGCCTCGTTGAGAAGGGGGATGAGCACCCGGTTGACCAAGAAGCCTGGGTGGTCCTGGCTCGTGATCGTTGTCTTTCCCATCTTCTCGGCCAACGTCTTGACCGTGAGGTAGGTTTCCTCGTCGGTCTGGGTTCCGCGCACGATTTCACAGAGCTTCATCAGCGGCACCGGGTTCATGAAGTGCATGCCGCACACCAGGGACGGGCGACTCGTCGCTGCGGCGAGCTTGGTGATCGAAATCGACGAGGTGTTGGAGGCGAGCAGCGCGCCGGGCTTCATCGCTTCGTCGGCGCCGCGGAAGATCTTGACCTTCAGATCGAAGTTCTCCGTCGCGGATTCCACCACGATGTCGGCGTCAGCAAAACCACTGACGTCGGCGATCGCGGTGATGCGGTGTAGCGCATCGTCTGCGTCAACGCGTTCGAGGCGACCCTTGTCGACTTGCCTATCGAGCAATTTGGCGATCTTGGTCTTGCCCTGCTCGGCCCGATCCATGTCCGCGTCGCTCAGGAGCACCTCGTAGCCGCTCTGGGCGGCGATTTGAGCGATCCCGCCGCCCATCTGGCCCGCACCGATGACGCCGAACTTCTTCACTTCTTCGAGCTTCATGGTGCCGGGCTTAGCCGAGACGCTGGCTGCTGCCTAGCCGGGCCGTTGGTGAAGCGTGATTCCAGATTCGTTGCTCAGCGTTGTACTGCGGGATCTTCGTCCGCTGGCGCGGTGGCGAGGAGCTCGGTAAGCTCACCCGATTTCTCGAGCTTGGCCAGCTGGTCGTAGCCACCGATCGACGCGCCGTTGATGAAGAGCTGGGGCACGGTCTGCTGTCCTGTGGCGTCGATCAGCCAGTTTCGCAGATCGGCTCGCCCGCCGACCGCGATCTCCTCGAATGACGCGCCCTTCTTTTTGAGCAGCCGCTTGGCGACGACGCAGTAGCCACACACTTTGGTCGTATAGATGGCTACATGGGCAGCGACGGGGGGACTCATCACGCGGAATATGCGCGGATTGGAGCCGGGGCACAAGCTCTGCCGTAGCGCGCGATAGCCTGCGCGGATGTACCGCTACGAACTTGGGTGGGCCCCTGCTAGCCTTGGCCCATGGCAAGCGAACGGGACGGGGTGATTCGGCTAGACAAGTTCGACGGTGACGGGAAGCAGCTCGTGGCCGGTGCGCAACAACTCGCCGACGAGAAGCAACATGCGGAGATCTTACCCATCCATGTTCTCACCCGTGGTCTCGAGCAGAATGCGGGTATGGCGGCTGTCTTCAAGCATGCCGGTGCCGAACCCAGCCAAGTTGCGGAATTGTGCGACAACGTGCTCAAGCGTTTGCCCAAGGCGAGCGGGATGGCCTACGTCAGTCCGCAACTGCTCGACCTGATCGAGCGCGCCGAGCGTGATGCCAAGCGCGACCGCGCCGATATCGTCACGGTTGGAAACATCTTGAACGCCCTGGCTCAGAGCCGGCGCGGAGGTCCGGTCTCTGACGTGTTGTCCCACTTCGGAATCGCGCCCGGAGGATTTCGCGATCACCTCAAGGCTCTGGACAGCGCGCCGAAGGGGCTGAGTTCTGCGGGAGGCGGCGTTCATGGGGCTTTCACGCGCAATTTGGTCGCGGAGGCCCGGGCCGACCAATTCGATCCGGTGATCGGTCGTGATCTCGAGATCCGCAGGCTGATGCAGATCCTCGCGCGTCGCTTCAAGAACCACCCGCTGGTCGTCGGCGAGCCTGGCGTTGGCAAGACGTCCATCCTCCGCGGCTTTGCGGTGAGGTTGGCGAAAGGAGACGTCCCGTCCAACTTGGCGGGAGCGCGCTTGCTCGAGCTCAACACTGGCGCGCTCGTCGCCGGGGCGAAACTGCGCGGAGAGATCGAACTGCGGCTCAAGAGCGTCATCGACAAGCTGGAGAGCATGACAGATGCCCCGAACATCCTCGTCGTCGAGGAGCTACACTCCTTGTTCGGACGTGGCGTCGCCGGATCGGGGATCGGCGAACTTCTCAAGCCATTGCTCACACGAAGCGAGATTCGGTTCATCGCGACGACAACCCCGGAAGGGATTCAGAAGATCACCGAGCGGGATGCGGAAGTCTTGCGTCGCTTTGCCGGCTTCGAGGTCGAGGCGCCGACCGCCGAGCAGACTCAGGAAATTCTGCGCGGTATAGCTTGTCGTTACGAACGCCATCATCGCGTCGGGATCACCGAGGGCGCGGTCAGAGCGGCGGTGTCCCTCGGCAAGCGTTACCTGGGTGATCGACAGCTACCGGAGTCGGCGGTGGACCTGATCGACGAGACGGCGGCACGCAAGCGAGTGGCGACCGATGGCATGCCGCCGGACGTCGACGCGGCTTTGCGGCGTCTCGAATCGCTGGAGGCCCAGATCGCGGGGATCGCCGGCGATGATGACAAACTCGGTGTGCAGGTGCGTGCGGAACTCGAGGCCGAGGCGGAGCAGCTGCGGCCCCGCGTGACGGAGATGCGCTCGAAGTTCGAATCACGTCGGGGGGTCGTGGCGGCTGTGGCGACTCTTCGCAAGGAGCTGGCTGCGGCAGAAAAAGCGAAGGCTGAGGCACAAGCTCTAAAGAACTTTGCCGAAATTGGGGAACTCGAGCACGTGACCATTCCGGATCTGGTCAAGCGCCTCCAAGCCGCTGAGCGAGCAGCCTCGAGCGCTGGCGTAGAAGAGACCGCCGACGTGCTCAGGGACGAAGACGTCGCGCAGACCGTCAATGATTGGACCGGCATTCCCGTCGCGAAGATGCTCGAAGGCGAAGCGGAGAAACTGCTCAAGATGGAGGAGCGCCTCGGTCAAAGCGTCATCGGTCAAGACGAGGCGGTCGCTGCCATTGCCCGCGCGGTGCGCCGTAGCCGCGTCGGATTGCGCGATCCGGGCAAGCCGATTGGTTCGTTCTTGTTTCTTGGACCGAGCGGCGTCGGCAAGACCTACCTGGCCAAGTGTTTGGCGGGTTTCCTGTTTGACGATGAGCAGGCCATCACGCGTTTTGACATGAGCGAGTTCATGGAGAAGCACATGGCTCAGCGCCTCATCGGTGCCCCTCCTGGTTATGCCGACAGCGAGGCAGGAGGCCATCTCACGGAGGCCGCGCGTCGTCGTCCCTACAGCGTGCTGCTCTTCGACGAGGTCGAAAAGGCTCACGCGGATGTGTTCAATTTGCTCTTGCAGGTGCTCGACGATGGTCGCTTGACCGATGGCCGCGGCAGGTTGGCGAACTTCTCGAACACCGTGGTGATCATGACCTCCAACATCGGCTCGGGGCGGATCCTCGACGCGGATCCAAAGCTCTTCGAGTCCGAGGATGGTCGCGAGGCGATCAGTGACGTGTTGCTGAACGAACTCGGCGATTTCTTTCGGCCCGAATTTCTCAACCGTATCGACGACAGCGTCGTGTTCAAGCCCCTGACCAAGGAGGACCTGCTGGGGATCGTCGGTCTGCAACTGCGCAAGCTCGGCAAGATGTTGGCGGAGCGGGAGATGACGCTCGACGTGACGGAAGCTGCGCGAAAACGAATCGTCGACTTGGGATACGAGCCGGCGCTCGGGGCGCGCCCCGTGAGCCGGGTCATTCTCCGCGAGATCCAAAACCCGCTCGCGCAGTCGATTCTCGAGGGCGGCGATCTCTCATCGGGAACGATCAAGATCGATCTTTCTGGCGAGGAATTTACCTTCGAGAAAGCTTGAGCCAAGCGCGCGCGGCTGCGTGTCGTTTTCATGCTCTCGTGGCACGAGAACAGCTGCTTTTTGCCACGGCGTGAGACACAAGATGGGCTGGTGGCGATGAACCAGCATGAAGCATCCAATGGCCGTTCCCGGTCTCGGTCTCGTCGCTTGTGTATTCGCCCTGCTCGCGTGCGGGGGTGACGGACCACCCGAGCCCGAGGCCGATTCACTCGGGATCTTGGTTCACGATTGCCCTGTGGCCGAGTCTGCGCCCGAAAGCGACTCCAGGGCGTGGGAGGCGACGCTGGGTTGGCGTGACGGTCAGCTCGTGTTGTTCGCAGCGGCTGACGGCGAGGTGTGGGCCCAGGGCCCGTCGTTTAGCGACGAGGTGGTCGACATGGCGCTCGATGCTGCGGGGGCGCGGCTTTGGATCGTGACCGAGGATGACAGCGGGGAAGGTAGCGAACTGTGGAGCGTCCGTGTGCGGCAGCCTGTCGGCGAGACGAGTCGCCCGCTAGATGGACAATGGGTGGGCGACGTGTTTGGGGCACCCCGCTCGAGGGCATGGATCGATGGTCGCGGACGGGTCTTGCCCATCGACGGGGGGGTCGTGTTCTTCGAAGAAGGTTATGGCGAGCGCTGGAGGTTCTTCTCGGGCGACGGAGGGTTTGCTCGCAGCGTTGCGGCGTGGCGACCGGCTTCCGTTTGGTTCCGTCAAGAGGTGATCGGCACGACCGTGTATGCCTTGACCCACGGCAGCTTGCCGGGTTTGCACAAGATGCGCGGCCGGATCGAGCCGCCAACCCTCTTCGATCCCGTGGTCGAGGTTCTGGGGGTCCGTCCTGGCAGTTGGCCTTCCTCGGCCCGTCTCAAACCCGGAGCGCACGGCGGCATGTATTTGGCGGATATCGAGAGTGAGCGCGTCGTGGTGGCTCGTCTCGGTGGTGAGGGCGACCTTCGACGTGCGGCCTTGCCCGTGGCGGCGGCCCGGATCGAGCAACTCGCCGTGATGGCCGGACCCAGCTCAGAGGCTGGGCTTCCCTGGGACCGTTTGGCGCTCTTGTTGAGCGAACCCCCATCAGTTGTCGTGATCGAGGTCAGGCCCGGCACAGAGCCCAGTGTGCTCGAGCACCGGTGGGCTCATGCCCCACTGGCGAGCGATCCCGTTGTTCAGGACCGCTTCTTCGGCCGTTTCTTGATCGCGGGTGGCGACCGACTGTTGGCTGCCACCCGCGCAGGCGTCCAATCCTTCTCGCTCCGGCACGCGGCTGCGACGCTGCGGTTGACCCGCCAGATCGACTTTGAGGGCTCAGCACTTCGCGGTCCGGTCGTCGCTGCCGATGGCCGTGACGGTTGAGTGACGCTCGAGGTGGCTCCGCGCGCCGTTGGCGCTGTGGTTCCCGTATTGGAGCCTGCAGAAATCGTTGTGGAAATTCGAGACGGACTTTCGCCGGTCGGCGCGCTACTATGAGGTTGTGCAGCGTGGTCGCTTTCTCTGGTGGGTTGGGGGATTGTTCGTGTTGTTCGTGTTGTTCGGTTGCGGCACGACCGCCGACGACAAGGCTACGAGTTCAGCCGGTGGTGCCACGTCGAGCGCGAGTGGCGGCAGCGGCGGCATGGGCGGAGCGACCTCGACAACGGGAACGGGGGGCACCATCGGCCCTTCAGGGCCTGACGCGGTCATCGTGACTTCGGGAGCGACCGACAAGATCCTCCTGCGAGGGACCGTGCTGACGCCCGGAGCCGCCATCGTTGGCGAGGTGCTGGTCGACGGCGAGTTCATCGTGTGCGTCGCCCCGTCCTGTGCAAGTGAGCCTGCCGCAGCAACGGCGACGGTGGTCGAGACGAACGGCATCATCATGCCGGGCATGATCGACGCGCACAATCATGTGCTCTTCAACGTTTTCGACGAGAGCGACTGGTCCCCTTCGAAGGCCTACGGCAATCACAATCAATGGACGAACGAGCCGCGCTACGACGCGGTCGTGGACGCCAAACAATACCTGAACGGCGAATCGGGTTCGCCGATCAATCTCAATTGCGAGCTCAACAAATACGGTGAACTCAAGGCTCTGGTTGCGGGCACGACGGCCATGGTGGGTTCGGCCAATCCAGGCAACAAGATTTGTTACCGAACCTTGACCCGGACCATCGACCAAACGGCCAACGGTCTATGTGGAACTGTGCCGCCACAGAGCTGCACCGACAACGTGCAGGCCAACACGCTCTTCCCCAACTCGACGTCCGCGGACAAGGTGTGCAGCAATTTCGTTACCGGCAAGACGCGGGCGTACCTGATTCATCTCGGTGAAGGCGTCGACGCGTCGGCTTTGGCTGAGTTTGACAAGCTCAACACGGTGACGGATCCCGATGGATGTTTGTATTCCGACCGAACGGTCGTCGTTCACGGCACGGCGTTCGGGGCTACCGAGTTCGACATCATGGCGCAGCACGGGATGGGCCTCGTTTGGTCGCCGCGCTCGAACGTCTTCTTGTACGGAAGCGGGACCGACCTGAGCCAAACGACGGATGTGCCCGCGGTGCGTACACGGGGGATCGAAGTGGCGCTGGCGCCGGATTGGTCTCTCGGGGGTAGCAAGAACTTGCTCGAAGAGCTCCGCTTTGCCGACCGCGTCGACGATGAAATGTGGGGCGACAGCATGGACGCGGCCACATTGGTCGGCATGGTGACCGACGCGCCAGCTCGTTTGTTGGCGGTCAACGACGTGATCGGCACGCTCGAGGTCGGCAAACGCGCGGACATCGTCGTGCTTGGGGGTGACGTCACCTTGCCGTACCGTTCGGTCGTGGCTGCCACGCCCCGGGAGATTCGTCTCGCGATGATCGATGGGGTGGCGCTGTACGGTGACGATCAGCTTCAGCCACTCCATAGCGGCACGTGCGAGGCTGTCGATATTTGCGGTCGCGCGAAGTTCCTGTGCGTTGCAGTCGCCGCCGGAGCGGCCAAGGACAAGCTGAGTCAATCCTACGACGAGATCGTCAGCACTCTGCAAACGGCCCTGAGCGAGTACGACGGCCTTGGGCTTTCCCAGTGGAGTTTCGCACCTTTAGCTCCGCTGGTTGAGTGTGGAGGTCCGTAGCCTACCGGACGTCCTGTCTATCGGTTCAGTATAGGGATCCACTCGCGGCTCGGCGGCGTGTAAACAAGTCTTGCCAAGCCCAATCAGAAACGTATACTGCCGCTCCCTTGGCGCAGACAGCGCCACCGGCCGTTCGCAATTCGCGTTGCTCGCCGGACACAAGAAGCAAAGGTTACAAGCATGTACGCAGTCATCAAGACCGGCGGTAAGCAATACCGGGTCACCGAGGGCGATGCCCTTCAGGTCGAGAAACTCGCGGGCGCCGCAGGCGACCCCATACAATTCGACGACGTGCTCCTCGTTGGCGGAGGCGATGTGGTCAAGGTTGGCAAGCCTCTCGTGGGCGGCGCAGCCGTGAAGGCCGAGATCATCTCGCAAGACCGCGGTGACAAGATCATCGTCTTCAAGATGCGACGTCGTAAGAACTATCGGCGCAAGCAGGGTCACCGACAAGCGTACACACGCGTCAAGATCATCGGGATCAAGTCCTGAGAAGGTTGGATTAGAAGATGGCACATAAAAAAGGTGGCGGTTCTTCACGCAACGGGCGCGACTCCAAAGCAAAGCGCCGTGGCGTCAAAATCTACGGCGGCCAAGAGGTCCTCGCCGGCAACATTCTCGTCCGCCAGGTCGGAGAGACGATCGCAGCGGGTCAAAACGTAGGCCGAGGTCGGGACTTCACCCTGTTCGCCTTGGTCGACGGTACCGTGAAGTACCACTTCAAGACCCGCTCCAAAAAGCAGGTCTCGATCGTTCCGGCCAGTTAGTACGCGCGGGCTTGCTCGTACCTATGCCCTCGCGATCCGCGAGGCTGAGCTAGAAGCCCGGGCCATCGACGCCGCCGTGTGGATCTTTCGCCACTGTTTTCGGCTTCTTGGAAGAGTCGTCCGCGCTCGATTTGCGCGCATTCTTCTTTCGTAGCTCTTCTTTTCGCTCGACTTCGTCGGCACGCTCTTCGGCGGCGTGGGCGGCGGCCTCGGCGCGCGCGGTGCGTTCTGCCCCTGAGGCGCGCTCATATTGGCTACGGGCTCTCTCGATCAGGGTCGAGGCGGCGACGTTGACGCGAGCGATCTCGGCGACCGGCTCAGGGTCAGCGTTCATCAGCGAGCTTCCCGCCGCAACGAGACCCAAGAGCGCCAAGACTGATCCTCCAATCATGGATCGGGACACTCGTCGCCGGCCGGGGGCGTTGGTGGCTTGCTGCCAACTCTGCTGTGTTTGCGTGTCGGTGGGGGGAACGGAGAGCAGCCGCTCTGGGACCGAGAAGGGGGTGGTCGTCAGCGTGGCGTAAATATGCTCGAGCCGATCGGCGAGGTCGTTCGCGGATTGAATCCGGCCTTCGCGGCCCTTCTGAAGCAAGGTGTCGACCAAGGCGGCGAGAGCCGGCGGGCAATCGGGCCGTAACTCGGCGAGCGATCGGTGTGGTTCGCTAATGATGGCGAGCATCAGCGCGTTGTAGTTTGCCGCGTCAAAGGGAAGCGCGCCGTACAACGCCTCGTACATCATGACGCCGAGTGCCCAAAGGTCAGCCCGTTCGTCGACATCGCTTTCGCCCCGCGCTTGCTCGGGGCTCATGTAGGCGGGCGACCCGAGAACGGTCCCCGCGCTGGTGCGCACGAAGTCTTGTTTTTTCGCGGTGATTTCCTTCGAGATGCCAAAGTCGAGGATCTTCGGATTCAGCTCTCCGCCCTTGTCCATGGCGAAGAAGATGTTGCCCGGCTTGAGATCCCGATGGATCAAGCCTCGCTTGTGCGCTTCGGCAAGCCCGCGAGCGACCAAGGCAATCCACCGGCACACGTCGGCGGGCCGCATGACCCCCTGTCGCGTGAGCCGCTCGTCGAAGCCCTCGCCTTCGAGCAACTCCATGACCAGATAGGGCGAACCATCTTCGGCCCGACCCATGTCGTAGACGTCGACGATCGCCGAGTGTCGGATCTGTCCGCAGGCACGAGCCTCGAGCAAGAAGCGGTTGCCAGCCTCTTCATTCTGCAAGAACTCGCGGCGCAGGAACTTGATGGCGAAGTCGCGGTCGGTCAGCTCGTTCCGTGCTGCCCATACCTCACCCATCGTGCCGGCGCCGAGAGAGCGCTGCAGCCGGTATTTACCGGAGATGAGTAGACCTGGTGTCACAATACGAAGGGTACAGGATCCGTCCCAATGACGCCCAACAATCCACGCGGCCCATGCGCCACCTCGATCGTTAGCTCCCCCGAAAAGGAGACCCCCGAAAGCCGGCGATTATAGGCAAATCGCGGTGAATGGCTACTGGTAACCGCGTTCCCCCCCACTATTTCTTCGGTTGGGGGCCGGGCTTGTTCGGATGCCGGACGTCGTTTTCCACGTGCACAGTGCGGTGGAGGCGTTGCTCGCTGCTGACCGCCGCTCTGCACTCAAAACGGTGGCGGCGCGTCGTCATTTGCGGGGTCGGCTTTTCTTGATCCCGAGGACCTTCCCGTGGCCGTGGCGGTGGCCATCGCATCGACCTCGCGCGGTTCTTTGGGCTTCACGGGGTGGGCAGGCTCGCCGCCGCCCGCGCCGTCTCGGGCTGCTCCGGATGGCGACGCGCCGCCTGATCCGGACGGGCTGCGAATCGTTGCGGCCCCTCCTGTGTCTCCCGCACCACCTGCGCCACCTGCACCGTTGTCGGGTGGTTCGGCGTGCTCGGTTGGCTCCGTGCCCTTGAGGAATAGTTCGCTGATGGCGTCTTCTTGGTCGGCATACGCGAGTTTTCCCGTGGCTGGATCGATCGTTGCGCGCAACAGGCCAGGCGGCACCTTGGATGGGCCGGGGGCAAAGCGCAACTGGGCTTCCTTCATCAGGCGCACAAACGCGGGCAGCGCGGCCGTAGCGCCCGACTCTCTACGTCCGAGCGACTTGTTGTCATCGAAACCTGTCCACACCACGCAGGTGACTCGGTTGGAGTAGCCAGCGAACCACGCGTCGCGAGCCTCGTTCGATGTGCCGGTCTTGCCAGCCACCCGCGGTCCGAGAATTCGGGCTCGGCGCCCCGTGCCGTATTGGACGACAGAGCGGAGCAAGCTCGTCATCAAGTAGGCTTCTGCGGGTTCCATCACCCGTCGAGGAGGTGCGCGTCGTGGCCACGGGATCTCCTTACCACCGGGCCCCGTCACGCGCCGGATCAATCGAGGTGCGACGTACTGGCCGCCTGCCGCCACGGTCGCGTAACTCGCGGCGAGTTCTCTTGGCGAACTCTCGTAGGCCCCCAAGGCCAAGGCATCGGTGGCACCGAGCTTGGATCGGATCCCCATGGATTGTGCCCAGGCGACGACTGACTCGGGCCCGACTTGTCGCAAGGCCCACACGGCTGCCGCATTGTTGCTCTTGGCCACTGCGTCGCGCAATCGCAACGGTTTGACCGAGTCGGGATCGGCTTCGACCGCCTCCTTGTTGACGATGGTGGCAGCGGTGAGCCGCCGTGTGTGGATGCCGTAGCTGTAGACGAAGGTCTTGAAGGTGGAGCCTGTTTGTCGACGTGCCGAACGCGTGCGGTCGAGGTGCCCTCGCAGCGCCTCGTAGCTACCCACCAAGGCGAGGATGTCGCGCTGCTCGTTGTCGATGGCCACCAATGCGCTCTGGGGGCCGAGTTCGAGCCGGAACCGGTGGGGCACTCCATCGGGCGAGACGTCCCGCTGCTGAACCGCGCTGACTCGCAGGACCCGACCTTTTTGCGCGAAGCGGCTTGGCGGCAATCCTCGTGGATTGTACCGGCGCGTGATCTCGACCCGGCCGCTGGCTCGGCCGACCTGCACGAGTAGCTCTGCGCGCGCGTCATCTGAGCCTGTGACGACGGCGTGGTACATCCGATGACCGCTTGCGCTCGGCGTTCCCTCAAACGGCGTGAGCCTCCCCTTCTTGCGGCGCTTGAGCGGTGGCGTCAGACCGTGCCGCTTGGCGTAGGCGTCGAGATTGGCCCGCACCGCTTTTCTGGCGGCTGCTTGCAAGGTGGGGTCGATCGTCGTCTCGATCGTGTAGCCGCCGCGGTTGGCGTTCGACCCGACTTCTTGGCGCAAGGCCCGCCTCACCTCCGAGACGACCTCCGGCGCGAGTTCGGATAGCGATTCGGTCGCCGTGGCGAGGATCAGCGGTGAGGCTTTGGCTCGGGCGACATCGTTGGCCGACATGAAACCCTTCAGCGCCACTTGATCCAAGATCCTGTTGCGCCGCCGCAAACAACGCTCGAAATTGACCCGTGGCGAAAAGATTCCCGGCCCCTTGGGAAGACTCGCCAGCGTCGCGCTCTCGGCCAAGTCGAGCGAGCCCACGGTCTTTCCAAAGTAGTAGCGACTGGCCTCCTCGATTCCGTAGCGGCCATGCCCCAGGTAAATGTGATTGAGGTAAAGCTCAAGGATTTCGTCCTTGCTCAGCTCCTGTTCAATGCGACGGGCGAGCAGCAACTCCCGGGCTTTGCGTTCGAAGGTGCGCTCGTGAGACAAGAGCACGTTCTTGACGACCTGTTGGGTTATCGTACTACCACCTTGCCTTGCGCTGCCCGACCGAAGGTTGACCCACAGCGCGCGCAGCATGCCCAAGTAGTCGAGGCCTTCATGTTGATAAAAACTCGCATCCTCCGCGGCCAACATGGCGACCTTGACGACCTTGGGGATGGCCTCGATCGGGACCACGGTTCTGCGTTCGACGAAGACCTCGGCGAGCAGGCTTCCGTCTCGTGCCTCAATGCGGGTAACTTGTGGCGGATCGTAGTGTTTTAGCTCCTTCGTGGACGGCAATCCCGCCTCGTAGCTCCGCAAGATCAGCCACAATGTGATCGCGCCGAGGACGCCGAGCAGAACGGCGAGACGGCCCGCTCGCTTGATCCAAACCATGATGACGCTTCCGAGGGATCGGCTCGTTCCGGAAGGTTCACTGCTTCGCTCGTCGTGATCGTCGGGCATGCCTGAATATCAAAACGCGGAACGGGCGCTCGGCCTTCCCGCGCGAGGAAACCTGATCCTTAGATCACCCGCATGATGAGCACCGCGAGCAGTGCGCCTGCGAGCATGCACAGGATTCCGATGAGGACTATGACGCCGACGTTGGATTGCGATTGCAACCGTGCACTCGCGGCACCCGACTGTTGAGCGCCTGGAGCATTGGCAGCCGTCGTCGCTTTGCTTGGCGTCGGAATGGGGGGCATGACCACTCCGGCGGTGGCAAGAGTACGGGACATGTCGTCGGTCGGCGCGTAAGGGCGCAAGGCCGCGGCGAACTCGGCTGCCGAGGCGTAGCGCTGGCCGGGATCCTTCTCGAGCGCCTTGGCGATGACCGTACCTAAGCCGGCGGGGAAGCGTTTGTCCGGGATTCGCTCGTCGAGCGGGATGGGTGCTTGCATGACGTGCAGTTGGACGAACTCCATCGACGAACGCGCATTGAACGGCAGTTTGCCCGTGAGCGCCTCGTACAGAATGGTGGCCAAGGAGTAGATGTCGCTGCGCGCGTCGAGTTCCTTGCCTTGGGCCTGCTCGGGCGACATGAACTCGGGCGTGCCGAAGACCATGCCTTCTTGCGTGAGCATCACCGAGCCGGGGCGAAGCTCTCGCTCTGTGACCTTGGCCAAGCCGAAGTCGAGCACTTTTGCGTAATCGGTGAGGCCGGCGCTATTGGTCAGGAAGATATTCTCAGGCTTGAGGTCGCGGTGCACGATGCCGAGTTCGTGAGCCTCTTGGAGTGCTCCGCACACTTGCACCAACACGGGAATCGCTCGCGCGATAGGCAGCGGTCCGCCCCGTCGGACCGTTTGGTGGAGGTTCTTCCCCTCGAGGTATTCCATGACGATGTAAAGCTCGCCTTCCTCGAGCTCGCCATACATCATGACCTTGACCGTGTTCGGGTGACTCAGGTGGCTCATCGCGCGGGCTTCCCGCCGGAAACGCGACACCAGGTCTTTTCGGTCCTTGAGTTTCGTATGGAGGATCTTCACCGCTACCATACGGTTCATCTCGGGCTGGGCGGCCTTGTAAACAGCGCCCATTCCCCCCGTACCGATCTTCTTGAGAATCTTGAACTGTCCATCCAAGATCTCACGCCCTATGAATTTGTCTTGTGGCGGCATGACTCGTTCGCGGCGACCGTACCATGCGCATCGTCGCATGGTATACAGCCGCCGTGGATTCTTCTCAGGAGCCGATGGCCCTGTACAGCTCGAAGCTGACGAGCGCGGGGTTCAACCATGCGTTTTTCACGCGTTATGGCGGGATCAGCGAGCCTCCTTTCGATTCACTCAATTTCTCCTTGGCGACGGGTGACGCACCCGCTGCAGTACAGGAAAACATGCGGCGTGCGGGGGGGGTGCTCGGCGTCCCTGCGGAGAAGATCTACTTATTGAATCAGGTCCACGGCGTGCAGGCCCAACAAGTGCACGGTGACGACCCTCGTGAAGAGATGCTTCGGCGCGACGGCGACATCGTGTTTTCGGCGGATAGCTCACTGGCTTGTGGCACTCGGACAGCCGATTGTGGCCCGTTGCTGTTCGCGGATCCTCGATCGGGGCTGGTTGCTGCGGCCCACGCGGGCTGGCGGGGGACGGTCGCCGGAGTGGTCGCTGCGACGGTGGAGGCGGTGGCGCGACTTGGGGTCCGCCCCGAGGAACTCATCGTTGCTATTGGTCCGATGATCGAGCGGTGCTGTTTCGAGGTGGGGGAGGAAGTGGCTCAGACGATCGCGGCAGCGGGAGCGGCGGGAGCGAGCGTTATCGATCGCAGCCAGGCCAAACCGCATGTCGACTTGAGGGCAGTGCTCGTCGCCCAATTGAGGACTTTGGAGGTGACCAATATTGTTCACGTTGCTGGATGCACTCAGTGCCGGCCGGATATTTTTCACTCCTATCGGCGAGACGGGAAGGTTGGGGGGAGAATGTTGTCCGCCATTGTGCCGCGGGCTTGATGTGAGTGGGTCGGAGAAGGTCATGGCTTGAGGGCCGTCGGCCGTATAGGATGGTTGTCTTGATGGTCGCCTCGGAGGAGATTCAGTTTTTCGCAGCCACTGACGTCGGCAGGAAGCGAGAGCACAACGAAGACAATTTCCTCGTCGACAGTGAGCTGCGGCTCTTTGTCGTGGCGGATGGAATGGGTGGGCATGCGGCCGGTGAAGTGGCGAGCGCCATGGCCGTGCGCACGATGCACCAGGTCGTCAACGAACAGCGTGACGAATTGACAGAAGCGCTAGAGGATTCTTCTGGCGCGAGCACGGTGCTGGAAATTCTCAAACGCGGCGTGCAGACGGCTTCTCGAAAGGTCTTTGCGGCTGCGCAGCGGGATACGAGCAAGCGTGGAATGGGCACCACGATGAGCGTGCTGTTGCTCGCTTCTCAGCACGGCTACATCGCGCACGTTGGCGATAGTCGTGTGTACCTCTTGCGCAAGTTGAGCATGCAGCAGCTGACCGACGATCACACCGTCGCGAACGAACTCTTGCGTCTCGGAATGATCACTGAGGCGGATCTCGACCGGGTCCCCAAGAAGAACTCAATCACTCGGGCCGTGGGGGTGTACGAGCACGTCGAGGTCGATACTCTCACGGTTGACGTGCTGCCGGGCGACCAATTCGTTTTGGCTTCGGATGGCTTGACGGGCTATCTCGACGAGACGGACACGAGCTTGTTCGACTTCACGGGCGAGCAGGACGGCGAGAAAGCGGTGAGCGAGCTTATCGCTTTCGCGAACGATTGTGGTGGCAAGGACAACGTGACCGCCGTGCTGGTTCGCGTGGGCGGAGAGGTCGAAAATCAGCGGGCGATGCGGATCGCGATGACTCACATTGCCATGCAAAATACATCCCTGTTCACCAAGCTCAGCGAACGTGAGCGACTGCACGTCCTACAGATCGCGACCTGCACTCATTTCGCGGCCGGCGAGGTCGTTGTGAGGAAAGGGGACATTGGCAATGACATGTTCGTCACCGTCGATGGCAAGCTGCGCGCCTCGATCGATGGTACCGAACTTCGCATTTTTCAGCCTGGCGATCATTTTGGCGAGATGGCGCTATTGGGGGAGCAGCCGCGTGCAGCGACGGTGACCGCGGTTGACGCCAGTGACGTGCTCGTGATTCGTCGAGATCGTTTCTTCGAACTCATCCGTGGCGACGCGCACCTTGCGGTCAAACTGTTGTGGCAGTTTCTCGCCGTGCTCTCTCAACGACTCGCCCAAACGTCGCACGATCTGCGCGATGCGCGAGCGGATGGGCCCGGACCTGGCACGACGGCACCACCGACGACAGATGATCCCTTCTCCGCACCTGGTCGCGAGGCATTGGAGACGATCCGCTATGCGGCCCTGCAGAGCGAGATTGACAAACCGGTCTCGCCGACCGTCGAGTCGAGTGCAGGAGCTGCGCCTTCGTCAGCTCCGACTGGCGGTGCGGCACCGCCGATTGGTAAGCGTCGAGCCGAGGCATCGTCGAGTCGCCGAAGTGCGAGCCGCAAGACCGTTCCGGCAAACGAGCGACGAGCAGCTCTGGCGAAGTCTTCTGAGACCGTTCCCATTCGAAAGAACCGCGAGCGCCGGACACGTGAGACCGGGAAGCGGACCGGTGCCGTCGAGCAGGATGACCTGAAGGCGACTCGTCGTCGGGTCTCAAACGAAGAGCTACCGGACGAACTCGATGAGCTGCGGGCGAACTACAAGAAGCGCCTGGAAGAATCGCGAAGTAAGCGCAAAGATTCATGATTCACACCAGCTCCTCTTGTGCTGGTGAACGTCTGATTGCGGCTTCGCACCCGATGCACTAGCTTGCCACCAGCCGAATGCGACGCGTTTTCAGCAGCTTCATTTCTTTGGCGTTCCTTTTCGGGAGTACCAATGCCGCCGCGCAAGCGCAGGCACCAAAGCCCCGTGTCATGGTGGAGCCCGGTGAGGTCACCGACGTGATCGACGCCTTCGATGGCTCCGATCCTTTCGACGTGACGATTACTCTGGGTTTCAGCTATTTGGCGAAGCGTGCTCGAATCTTGAGAGAATCCTCCATCTACGCGCCGGGCCTGACGACCGGAGGGTACACCGCACGTCGCTTGAGCGTGGGGCAGTTCGTCGAGACGACATCGAAGCTTGAGCCGCGTGTCGATCTCGGTCTGTTTCGCGATTTGGCTCTCTACACGCGCGTGCCCGTGATTCTCGATAACGCGCGTCGCATCGACGAGCCCGACGGTGGCAGCAACGCGGCCGCGCTCGCCGGCGCACCAGGTCAACCCGCGCTCTTCGGATTGCCTTTCGAGTCTCCGGATCGCAGTGGACTCGAGTACCTTGCCGTCGGGTTTGAACTCGGGGTGTTCAACCAAGCGCGCGACCAGACCAAGCCGACGTGGATGTTTGGCGCGGAGACGCGCATCAGCATTGGCGAGCCGATGCACGCCTGCAATGCCAAGGCCAATCCGCAGTGCGCCCATCCGGGCGATATCAACCGCGACGGAAAATTTAGCGAGGATGTCACGAGTAGCACCGGATTGGCGTTGGAGAGCAACGCCATCGGCGAGCGCGATGCGGGCGTGACGCGAGGGACGATTGGCCTCGAGGTTCACTCCTTGATGTCGAAGCGCATCAAGTACATCGAGCCTTACGGTGGATTCTCCGCGCTGGTCGAGTTTCAGCAGAACGACAGCGATTACGGCGCGACCGACTTTCAGGGTGCGCTCGTGAACCACCCTCCCCTCGTCGGCAAAGTGACTTTGGGGATGATGATCATTCCTTGGGAGAATCGCGAACGATTTGGGCGGCTCACTTTGGATTTCCGTTTCGATGGTTCCTACCACTCCGAAGGCCGCGACTACTCCGAGCTCTTCGATGCGCTCGGTTCGAGTTCCGAAGCGACGCTTCGCGCACCCAAGTGGGCCCGTTTCACGGGTAACCCGGACTGCGACGTGAATGGCAGCGCCGATTGTCCGCGCTCGATCGTCGACCTTGGTTCCGAGAAAACGTACTTTACCGGTTTGAGCGTCACCGAGGCTTTTGGAAGCTATCGCGCCGCGGGAGCCGCGACGTGGCGGGCGAGCGAGCACTTCAAGCTCAACGCGGGGGTCGCACTCAACTTCGACCAAGCACACGGCATCTCGCATGATCAGCCCTGCAACCCGAACTTCAAAGACGATCTGGGTAACAGCGGACCGTGTCATTCGGGAACGCTGACGCGAACCGCGACCGGCATACCCAACCCGGGTTACCGGCCGACGATCAACGCGGTCGGGCGACGTTTTTACGTCGACGAGAGCATGACCTTTGAGGTCTTCGCTCGTGGCGCGGTGATGTTCTAGTGTTTTGCCTGTGGCGGCCGGCGCGGTTTTGGGCGCTGGCCGTGTGCGGCGTGTTCGCGCATCAAGGTGAGGCCTTGGCGGCGGACGGGAAGCGGGGCGAGGCGAGGCCGGCTGTCGCATCGGGTCAAGCATCACGCGTTTCGGCGTCCCCGACGGCGAGTCGGCGCCGCCTTGGCATAACGGCTACCCGAGTGACGGCAAACGATGCGCGGCTGCGTCGGTGGGCAAGGCAGGTCGACACGGTGTTGTCCGAAACAGCCGAGGACCTAGGCTTGGTCGTGGAGCTGGCGCCGGCGATGGGTGGCGAGGGCCAAGCGTCTTTGCGTCGACGCGCCCTCGACGAAGAACGATGGCTTCTCGTGCCGTCATTCGTTCGCGTCAAGAACGGAAGCAAGGAGAGCGTCGAGCTTCGCTTGCGGGTGGTCGTTCCCGGCGAGCATTACGTCCGTGTGCGCAGCGAGCGATTCAAGTTCCCTGATTTGCAGGTTCGCGCGGTGGTGGCTTTGCGTGACTTGCTTCGTCCGCGCCGTCAGACCGGGTTGCTCCGCCCGTCTCCCAGGCGCGCCGGGCTGCAGCCTCGGTCGACTGGGAAGAGCGCGGGTCGGTCGGTTCTCGCGACGACTGCCACTTTGTACGGTGGTTTCATCGGCTATTCGCTCCAGCGCGTCAGCGGGTCGGAGGACCCGCGGCTCCTTTATCCCTTGATGGCGGTGGGCTCTGGCCTCGGCTTGGGTGTGGCGACACTCGTGACGGACGAATGGGACGTTGGCGTGGGATCGGCTTGGTACCTATCTGGAGGCGCCTGGTGGCCGGCGATAGCCGGTCACTTGATCTACCAGGGGCGGTTCGGGCACCAGGGATCGTCCAACGGAGCGGAGGCGTGGCGTTTTGGCCTCATCGCTTCGGTTAGCGGTGTGGGTTTGTCGAGCATGGGTTTGCTCGCTCGACCCATGACAGAGGGGGCTGCTCTCATGGCGAACTCGGCAGGCGGCTTGGGCTTAGTCACTGGCGGGCTCATCGACCTTGGCCTGCGCGGAGACGTGAGCGAGGTGCCGCTCGCTGGAATGGGTTACGGGGCGATGGCAGGTTGGCTGTTGGGTTCGACGGCCGCCATCCATATTCGCCCGTCGACTGGCCGGATGACGGTGCTCGATCTCGGGATTGCGCTTGGTGGTTTGGTGGGCGCATCGGTGGCGAGTCCGCTCATTTTTGACGATCCGAATCCCACCAAGACGCGCGGATGGGTTGGGGCATGCGGCGGCGGTATGGTGCTCGGCGGCGCCACCGCGTGGCTTCTCACACGTGAATCGAAATCGGAATCCGAAGTCCTCGCCTACTTGCCGGCACCGGCGTGGATGACCACCGGTCCGGGTCTGCAGTGGAGCGGTGCCTGGTAAGTCATTGTTGAGGTTGCGCGTCGACGAGCTTCACGCCGGCCGACGTTTGGATCAGGCATTGGTCGGCTTGATACCGGCTCTCTCACGGGCGCGCGCGCAGAAGCTGATCGCTAGCAAGAAGGTGTGTCGTGTTGATTCGTCGGGGCGTCGACGTCCGGTGGCCAAGGGCGAACTCGTTCAATGTGGCGATGTGCTGGAACTGGAGTCTGCAGACATCGAGCAGCCGCGCGCCACGGCGGACCATGATCTCTCGCTGCGTGTGGTGCTTCTGAGTGACGACGTAGTGATCGTCGACAAGCCGGCCGGGATGCCGAGCGCTCCGCGGGATGGCGCAGAGCTTGGTTGTGTGGCCAACGGTCTGGTCGCCGCGTTCCCTGAGATGGCACAGATCGGCTACGGGCCGCTCGAACCCGGTCTTTGTCACAGGCTCGACAACGACACGTCTGGCCTCATCTTGGCGGCTCGGCACGCTGACGCCTTCGATGAGCTCGCGCACGCGATTCGCTCGGGTCGCGTCGACAAGACCTACGAGCTCATCTGTGCCGACGGGCCTGAATTGATGGACGACGGTGAAATCACGTGGCCCATCGCTCCACATGCGACCAATCCACGCAAGATGGTCACCTGTCCCGGTGTTCAGGATCCGGCGAGTCGTGGTCGGCCTCGCCCAGCGACCACGCGTTATACCGTTCTGCAGCGCGATCACGGGCGAGCGCACGTCAGAGCTTCCGCCGCGAGCGCAGGACGTCACCAATTGCGCATTCATTTCGCATCCTTGGGATGCCCGCTCCTCGGGGACATGCTGTACGGCGGCGAGCGAGTCGATGGTGCCCAGGGCCACGTTCTCCATGCCACGAGCATTCGATGGTCGGGCGGTCAAGTACCCTCATTTTCGGCCCTATCGTCAGCTTCTTTCAATTTACTGGCGTTATGTACAGTATGTGGTAGTCCTACATCGCCCTAGAGGGTGGTATGTGAGCAGGGAGGGTCCCATCATGGATGCCAAAGACCAAGCGACTGATCTCTACGCGGAGCGTGCCCGCAAGATCTTCCGATGTCCGATTGACGAGCCGAAGGAACTTCGGGCTCGTTTGTCCCATGGTGGCGGCAAATATCCCGGAAAAACGCTCAATCTGAGCCACGCTGGGATGATGATCGTCTTTGACAAGCCCAATCGGCCCGTGGCGGTCGGGGCGCGCGTCGATGTCTCGCTTCACACGCCGGCCGGGCTCGCCCGTTTGGCCGGGGTGGTTCGCCACTGCACGCGCAGAGTGTGCGGCGTCGAATTCATTGCGAGCGAGTCGACGGCGGGTTTCGATCCGCCCCTGCGTCTGCAGCAGAGCATTTTCGCCGCCCAGAAAAGCTACCTCGAAAAGCGCCGTCGCACCGGCCGCTGAATCGACGCACCGGCCGTCGAGCCGAGGTTCCCTAAGCCCCAAAACTGGCGACGTGCGGCGACGGCGACGCCGATGGGCCAAGGTTCTGGACCGTGATCCAAAGCACGCTTTGGGCGCGGGAAGCGCACCGAGTGGAGTTGGCCCAGGAGGCGGGTTGCAGATAAGCTTCGCCTCGTGATTCGGCGTGTCATTTGTCTACTTGCTTTGCTCTTGATGTGGGCGGCTCCTGCCACCGCTCAGGCCAAGTCACGTGGTGTAAAGTGGACGAAGGTCGACGTGCCCACGGGACAATACTCTCGCCGCGTTTCTCACCGGCTTCGGCGGCTGCTCGAGAAGGCGACCAAGCGGGCAAAGTGGGGAAAGGGTGATCCGCTGAAACTAACGGCGCGGGTGACGAAGCTCACGTGGGAAAAGAGCGAAGAGGTCTTGCGCGTGACGGTGACGGTGGTGGCGCGTATCGAGGGTGGCAAAGGGGCTCGGTCACATATCCGTGTCGGGGGACGGCTTCGGGAGCGCACAAAGCTCGAGCGGCAAGCCCTGAAGATTGTGGCGGATGGTCTGGTGACTCGCTTGTCTTCACTGAGTCGTCATTAGCTGCGCGCCTGCGCTGGCGGCCAGGAATCGCTGCATACGATCCCAAGCGTCTCCGTTATCGATCACTCTGTAGGCAGCGCGGAGTGACGATTCGAGGGACGGCGTTTGAGCGAGGATGTGGTGCTTTGTCGCTGCGCTCAGCGCGATGCTGTCGCGGACGGGCCCATGCTCGCCACGGAGTCCGCGACAAGCCAAGGCTGCCGCTTCTTCGGCGTGCAGTGGTGGACGGGCTTTCGGCCATCGTCTGATCCCGAGGGCAGCGGGGTCGATTTTCAGGGACGACGGCTCCCATGTGTTCCCCAACCGTCTCCGAACATGACACTGATTCATCGCGTGTGCATCGTCACGGTGACGCGAGCGTAAGCTCGGATCGGTACTTCCTTCACGGCCTTTCAATACGATCTCGGTGTCAAGTCTGTGGTCGCGCATCAGGGCGAGCATCTTGGCGCCGTATCCCGGGTGGAAATAGCCACAGATCATGTGATTGTGCCCGCTCGCGCGAAGGACCAAGTGAAGTTTTTCGGTCGTCGCGAAGACGGGCCGCTTCTTGATGTGGGTGCGAAGGGCGATCAAGGAGCTTGCTCCGGGCCTGAGCTGTTCCCGATCGACGAACGCGAACCCGATCGCCGAGTCGAGCAAGGTCGTACGGGCAAGGTCTTCGTCGAGGTCGTGCTGTTGGCCCAGGGCACGGATCATCTGCTCTTCCGTGATCCCGTCCTTGGGGGGCATGCGGTGAACGCCGTGTAGCAGCGTGGGTGTGCCGAGCGCGGCGCTGACGGCGGCGGCAAAAAGAGCCGGCCGAAAGCTGCGAACGGAACCATTGTAGGGTTGGCCCACGTGCATCAGTGAGGATAGCTCGATGGTGGCGCATGGCGGTGATGTAGCGTGCAGGTAGGCCAACGACTCGTCGTGCGTCTCGATGTTCATTCGTTGTCCAATGAGCATGGCTGCCGCGAGGGCTGGGTGTGCATGGCCTGAGAGGACAATTTCGAGGGCCGCTCGCGTCTCCACCGTTCCGAGATGCTCGCCGCGTACAATCCGCCGCACGGCCGCGGCAAGAGCGTCGCCGTCGCTGCATGAACGATCGGCCGTGGGCTCGATCAGGGCCACGATGGCATCGGGAAGGTCATCGAGCAACTGAGAGCGAACACCGTCGAACGCTCGGCGTTCGCCTTCGGTCCACGCACCCGGACCCTCAAAACGCCGGCGAAGGGTCATGGCCGTAAAGAACGCGCCCATCTGCGCCAGCGAGACGCGCTGCGCTGATGCCAGTTCCTCGCGGAGGCTTTGCATGACCAGCTCCAGCGCCCGTTCGGGCTGCAGCTCATCGTCCGGCGATAGCCCGAGTGGGCGACTCTGCTCCGGTCCGGTGCATACCCGCGCCTGTACGCGCAAGAAGTACTCGTTGGGGCCGTCGTGTTCCCAGGACATACCTCATCTGCAACCAAAGTCACTCGCGGCGCAAGAGGATGATGAGCCGTCCGGGTCGGGGCCGGGAGTCACCACCACAATTCAGTTGCCCGCCGTGAGCTGTTCGTCCAGCCACCCGATGCGGTCCTGCCCCCATGCACTCCAATGACCGATGGAGAAACTCGGCACCCCCCATAAGCCCAAATCATCCAAGGCTTCACGGTTAGCCTCGACTTTCGCCTTCCAATGGCTGTCGCCGAGTCGATCCCGGGCCTCATTCCACCGAAGTCCGGCTCGCGTGGCCATCTGCTCCATGTCCGTGTCGGACGCGAGGTCCAGACCCTCGCTCCAACTTCCACGCGTCGCGGACCGTATGAAGTCCAGCCCGAATCCTCGTTCCTCCGCATGATGGAAGAGGGCCATGGCGCGGCCGATCCCTGGTCCGAGTGGGTCGCAGATGCGGCCGAAGGGGATTCCGAGTCGGAGCGCTTCGCGCTTGCAGTCGCGAACGATGTACAGTCGCTTGGCGAACGGAACCGCGAGCCCTCTCATCACCATGGGCAGAACGGGTCGGATAGTGAGGTTGAGATCATGTTTCCTACAAAGCGAAGCGATGGGTTCGATCGCGAGGTAGGAGTACGGGCTACGAAACGAAAAGAAGAACTCGAGGTGGTCAGGTTTTTCGATCGGGGGCGGGTTGTGGCGTCGCCTCAGGATTTGAGACGCCAGAGGTCCGCCGCTCAGTTTCCGTTCGAGATGAGCCAAGCGCTCGATTCCCCAATACCACTCGCCAACATGACGGAGCATGCCGCTCTGATAATGGCCTCTTCGCTGAAGAAGTCGTAGGTGCCGAGCGCTTTGACGCTTCGCCATCGCCTCGTCTGCGGCGCCGTGCTCCTTCTCGATGGCCATGAGGGTCTGTTCGGCGCCGCCGAACAGTGATTCGCAGACCTTCTCCGCGATCCGGATCTGCGTGAGCGCCTCGCGATCGACCGCGAGGATCCGATGAGCGAGCTGCGCGTGATCCGATCTCGGGGTTTTGGCATCGGGGGGGAACGCGAACTGGTACTGGAGCGCGAGCCCGGTTGCATCGCGGACCGCGTATGCTCTCAACGGGTCGCTCGGCAGACCCTCGCCGCCGAAGGGGGGACCGAGCAAGATGAATTGCAGCTTTAGATCGTAGCGCTCGCAAAGAGCAGGCAGAACTTGGGCCAGCAGGTAGCTGTAGGGATCGTCGACACGAAAATACACCTCCAGGTGTTTTTCGCCGGGGCCCAGTGTCCGGTGCCATCGAGTCTGCAGCGCGCGCGCATGTTCCCCCAGGAGCGCGTCGAGCGCGGACGCACGCAACCTTGTTTTTAGCGCCATGTTGCGCTCATGGTATCACCTCCGGACGATGTTAATGCCTCCGCCGGCGCGCGATGCCGCAAAGTGGGCTTCGGTGCTCGGGATCAGCACCGAGGCTGTCGAGTTGTACCAAGCGAGCGAGGTCATCGACTTGCACATCGATTCCTACATCTGGTCTCGTATCTTCTCGTACGACTTACACGCGCGGCACGGTCGGGGCCTGTTCGGCGCTCGGTTTTACAGCCAAGTCGACTTTCCCCGTGTGCTCGAAGCCGAACTGAGCGGGGCGACCTGGATCATCACGACCAACCCGTGGCGTAGCGCTGCGGGTCGTGCCCGCGCCTTCAGCCGTAACCTCCAGCGCATTCGTGCGATCTTCGATGCCGCTCCGGAGCGGTTTCGCATCGTTCGCAACCTCTCGGAGTATCGCCTCGCGAGAGAAGCGGGTCAGCACGCCGCGTTCTTGGGCGTCCAGGGGGGGAACGCCCTCGACGAGAACCTCGAAGCCCTCGACCGATTGATCGACGATTGGATCTTGCGGATCACCCTCGTCCACCTCACATCATCGAGGCTCGGTACCACGAGTTCTCCGATCCGTTTGGGGAAGGACGCGGGCTTGAGTGATTTTGGACGCGATTACGTGCGTCGACTCAATGAGAAACGGGTCTTGGTGGATCTGGCGCACATCAGCAAGAAGGGGTTCGCCGACGCGGTGCAGGTCCACGACTCGAGCCAGCCGCTCATCGTTACCCATACAGGGATCAGCGGGGTTTTCGAGCACTGGCGGAATCTCGACGATGACCAACTTCGTGCTATCGCCGACACGGGGGGCACCATTGGCGTCATGTACCAGTCCAGTTTCTTGGGTGACGCTTCTTGGGGAGGGAAGGCCGAGGCCATCGTCGATCATTTGGCGCATATCGTGAAGACGGTTGGCGAGGACCACGCTTCTCTTGGGAGCGATTGGGACGGTGCGATCGTCCCCCCCCGGGACATGGCGACTGTGCTCGAGTTACCGAGGCTGGTGCAGTTGATGCTGGATCGTGGCTGGTCGAGTGACCGCGTCCAGAAGATCCTCGGGGACAACTTTCTCAGGGTGGTAGGGGATTTGCGCGGCGCCTGACGACACCGCATGCGAGCACGAACATCCACCATCCCTTGCCTGAGCCTTTCGTGCCGAGGGAGCAGCTGCAGCCTTCGTTGCTGATCGCCGTTGGGCTGCTTCCGCTACTCGTCGCGCCCACCTTTCCGCCGCCGGCGCTATGACTCGATACTGTGGTCATGGCTCCTCCACCCGACGCGGTTGCAGTCGCCCCACCCGTGGCCCCGCTGCTACTCGCTGCGCTTCCGCCGCCTGCGCCTGAGCCGCCCAACACGGTGTCCGCTGCTGCGGCTTGAAGGGCATCCCGATCGACAGCGGGGAGTCCAGCAGGCGCCCAGGTGATCCCGACGGGGGATTGATTGGTGAGCGCGGCGTACATCGTGCAGGCGGTCAGGTACGTTCCGTGCGCTGAGGGGTGACTGCCATCACCGGCGTAGAGGCGGGTAAACAACGTGTCTCCCTCGGTGGGCTCTGCACCACCGCCCTTGACCTGCTCGTAGATTCGTTTCCACGCCAGACCCACCGGCACGATGTCGGCCGAATGTCCCGCGCTGACAATCGCCTGCTGGTACCCCTCATAACCTGTCTTCAGGTTTTTCTGCATCGTCAGAAAGTCGGGGTTTAGCTGCATGTTGCCCGCGTCGCCGTCCCGCCTACCCCAGGTCAGAAAGAGCATCGTCTTGGCCCCGATCGCGTCGATGTTCGTGGCGAGCGTGACCGCGCCGGCACGGGATGCGAGGTAGTCCCCGTTGCCGGGAGGGAAGCTTGGTATTTGACTTTGATCTTGCAGCACGACGGCGTCCCAGGCGTGTTGCGCCGAGCCCCCATGCAAGTAGGTATCGAGTTGGCTGTTGTTGGTTGCGTCGACCGCGTGTTGGGAGAGCCGGTATCCTCCCTTCGTGTATCGCGCGATGAACACATCATTCCAAGCTGGCATCCCCTCTGCCACGAGCTTGCCATACACGACGTCGAGTTGGTTTGCGCTGGTGTAGCTGTTCCCGACGAACAACACGCCGTGGTCTAGCGCTAAAGCGGAACACGGGAAGGATCCGAGGATCGTCGCGATCGCCCACAGCATCGCTCGTCCTGCGGTTCTCGGTTTCGATTTTTTACTTGCCCTTCGACAGTCGTCGCGTGCCTGCACCCCTGGAGTATAGTTCATCGAGATGCCCCCCGCGGATCACAAGTGCCTCGCCGACGCCTTCGCTGCAGATCGGCGAGGGCTGGGCCTACCGAACCCGGTCGTCGACGAACTCGAGACGGTCTACCTCCCTATCGCTCGTTGGATCCACAGCCTTGCTCGAGTGGCCGAGCGGCCAGTCATCTTGGGCGTCAACGGGGCGCAAGGCGTTGGCAAGACGACCTTCTGTGCGCTGCTCGGTGGCTTGTTGAAGCGAGGTTTTGATTGTGCGGCAGCGACCCTATCCCTCGACGATTTGTATCTCAGCCGCGACGAACGCTCGAAGTTCGCCGAGGCCGTCCATCCCTTGTGCGCCGTGCGGGGCGTACCCGGTACGCACGACGTCGAGCTAGGTTTGACGGTGTTCGATGCGCTTACGGGGGCTGCCCCCGAGACCGAAACGCTGTTGCCCCGTTTCGACAAGATGACAGACGACCGGGCATCGATCGATGGTTTCGCGCGATGGATGGGGCGGCCGGACGTCGTCCTGTTCGAGGGGTGGTGTGTGGGGGCGCGGGCCGGGCCGTCGTGGGAAGAGCCCTTCAACGCTCGCGAGGCGCGTGACGATCCGCAGGGCGTGTGGAGTCGCTGGAGCGCGGAAAAGCTCGCCACGGATTATCCGGCTCTGTTCTCGCGGATCGACGCATTGTTGATGATCCAGATGCCGTCGATGGATTTCGTTTTGGAAAGCCGCTGTCGACAAGAGCGAGAGCTTCGGGCCCGGGCGCAAGTCGAGCCTGCGCGAACGAAGGAACGACGTTTGATGTCCCGTGAAGATCTCGGTGAGTTCGTCGCCCTGTTCGAGCGTCTGACGGTGTTCATGTCCACCGATCTTCCCCCCCGAGCGGACGTGCTGATCGGCTGCTCGGAGGACCATGTTTATCGGTTGCTTCGCTCGCCGACTCTCGCCGAACCATTGCTCTGAATGGTCGTGATTCAAGCTCGCGGATGGGCCGTGCTGAGCTGGACTAGGGGAGCAGCCGTGAGTCGGAACAGCCGCCAGGCGTCCATGCCCTGGGCTCCAATCGATTCGAAAAACGCGAGACTAGGCTCGTTCCAGTCCAACACCGCCCACTCCAGACGGGCGCAACCACGATCGATGGCGAGGCGACTCAAGTCGCTCATGAGGGCCAAGCCCACACCTCGTCGGCGATGTTCGGGGTGAACGAAGAGGTCCTCGAGATAGATCCCCGGTTTGCCCTGCCAGGTCGAGTAGTTCGGAAAGAAGAGGGCGAAGCCGAGGGACTGCTCGTCTTGTTCGGCCAGCAAACACTCAAAAGGTGGACGAGGCTGTGCGAGTTGCTCGCCTAAGGTTGCGACGGTGACTTCGACGGCGTCTGGCTGCCGTTCATAAGCTGCCAGGTCGCAGATTAAGCGATGCAGGGTTGCCGCGTCGGCTTCTGTAGCGAAGCGAATCGTGAGTTCGTTCATGTCGGAGATCTACGACGGGCCCTCGCGTGAACGTGCACCGGTACTCCGTTCAGAGCCGCGGTGCCGGTAAGCTGATCGTAGAGGCGCTCATCGGTGACGTCGTTGATGCTGACGCCCGCATGTTTGGAGGCCACCGACAGCTTGGTCCCCACCCGGTCGTGACCGAATCCGTGCGGCAGGCTGACGACGCCAGGCATGACGTGCTCGGTCACGTGAAGCGGCGCCTCAACCTGACCGGTTCGAGACTCGATGACCACTCGGGTGCCGTGCTCGAGTCCCCGAGCCGCGGCGTCATCCGGGTGCATCAACAGGGTGCAGCGGTCGCGTCCTTTGACCATGGTGAGGCTGTTGTGGAGCCACGAATTGTTATTGCGCAGCTGGCGGCGCCCGATGAGAAGCAAGCCGTTGTCACGGGCGCGGTCGAGTTCGGCCACCAGCCGCTTCATGTCGACCGTGATTCGGGGTGGCGTGAGTAAAATACGACGCTTCTCGTTGTAGAGCCGATCCGGCAGACATGGAGTGAGTGCTCCCAAGTCGATACCCGAGGGGTGTTCGCGAAGTTTCGCGAGGCTCAGGCCTCCGCGACCGGTACCGTAGGCGCCTGCCCGCAGGGCCAAGTCGAGTGTTCGCTCCACGCCCATGGCGACGGCGGCGCGGCCGGCCAGCCGAGATCCGAGCGCGACAAGTCCACGGTCCCGCGTGGCGACGATGCGGTCACTGAGAGCCATGAGGATCTGGAAATCGCTCTTGCTTGCAGCTGGAGCTTCGAACAGCGGTGGCGTGTACTTTGCGGTGTTCCGGATCGCGAAGACGTGAAAGGCAAGATCGTAATGGCTCCGCTCGAGCGTCGAGGTGGGAGGCAGGATGTAGTGCGCATGTCGCGAGGTCTCGTTCCGATACAAGTCTACGCTCACCATCAGGTCGAGATTCTCGAGGGCGGTGTCGAGACGCCTGCCGTTTGGTACGGAAAGAACGGGGTTTCCTGCGAGGCTGATGAGTCCGCGGATCTGGTTCTCGCCGGGCGTTTCGATCTCCTCCGCGAGGGTGATCGCAGGGTACTCGCCACCGAACTCGGGCAGACCGCTGACTCGGCTATGGCCCTTCGCAAAGTGACCTTTTTGTCCGATGAGGCCTCCGAGAGCGACCAGATCGATGGCCGGTTTGGTGAACATCATCCCACCCACCTGATCGACGCAGCCGAGCAGCACATCGAGAGCGTAGATGAGCCAGCCATTGAGTCCGCCGAAGCGCTGGGTGCACACTCCGACGCGACCGTAAACGCAGGGCCGGTCGGCCGCGGCGAGCTCGCGAGCGATTCGGCGGATGGTCGCCGTTTCGATACCCGTTGCCGCGGCGACCGCCTCAGGGGTGAAAGGCTCGACCAGCGATCGTAGTTCGTCGAAACCGTCGGTAAAGGCCCGCAGCCGACCCGGCTTCGCCAGCTTTTCGGCGTAAAGGACATGGATGAGGGCCGCGAGCAACAAGCCGTCGCTGCCAGGGCGAATGAAGAGGTGTTCGTCGGCGGCCGCGGCCGTCTCCGTTCGTCTCGGATCGATGACGACATACTTGCCACCACGTCGCTGTAGTTCGCGCAGCCGACGTTTCATTCCCGGTGCGCTCATGATGCTCCCGTTGGAGACGAGCGGGTTCGCCCCGAGGATCAGGAGATGAGAGCAGTGATCGATGTCAGGTACAGGCATCAACAGCTGGTGGCCGAACATCTCGAGTGCGGCGAGCATGTGCGGCAATTGGTCGACGCTCGTCGCGCTGAAGCGATTTCGAGTGCCCAAGGTCTGGAACAGGGTGACCCCTGCGAGCATCGCGCCGGTGTTGTGGACGGTCGGGTTGCCCGCATACACGGCCATGGCGTCCGTGCCGTGGCGTTTCTGGATTTGGGCGATACGCTCCGCGATGTCGTCGAGCGCTTCGTCCCAGCTGACGTCCTGCCATCGGTCCCCAACTCGTTTTTGGGGCGTGCGGAGACGATCGGGATCCTCGTGTAAGTCCTTGAGCGCCACGGCCTTCGGGCAGATGTACCCTCGGCTCAAGGGATCGTCCTCGTCGCCACGAATCGACGACACGCGATGGCCGTCGTGCTCGATGAGCAGGCCGCACATGGCCTCGCATAGATTGCAGGTTCGGTGATGGAGCGCCACGCGCTGCAGACACTACGATCCGGATGGGGTGCTGTACACCTCTCCGATCGTCTTGCGCGCCCCCAGCAACGATGACAAGAGTGTGGTCAGAGTCATCGCGCGGTCCGCCGCCCTCCGTAGTAAACGGCAGCCCCTTGCCCTCGGCTCTCCCATCTGACCCATGGAACGCCTCGACATCGACGAGTACGACGACGTTTATCGTTTGGAGTGCGCCGGTAACGTTGCATTTATCTCCCTCCACGCGGTGTTGTCGGGACGCTGTTTTGGCGGCACCCGTTTCGCCAGTTATCCGACCGAGCGTGAGGCGCTCGACGATGCCCTCGCGCTCTCGAGGGCGATGAGCCGCAAGGTTGTGATGAGTGGCGTCAAGGGGGGGGGAGGAAAAACGGTCATCATGGATTGTGATGGCGAGCGCCCCGAGACTATCCGGCAGGTGGGCGCGTTCATCGAGACGCTCGGGGGCCGTTACCACACCGGAGGTGATCTCGGTTTTGGATCCGAGGATATCGCGGTCCTTCGAGCGGCCACGCAATACGTGGCCGCTGGCGATCTCGAGGGGCCAACCGCCGATACCGTCGTGGCGTGCATGAAGGTTGCGGGTGAAGTCGAGCGCGTTGCGATCCAAGGCATGGGTGGGATCGGAGCGGCCGTGGCCCGCGCCTTGATCGAAGAGGGGGTGCATGTGACGGCCTGCGATGTGCGCGCGGTATCGTGGCTGGACGGTGTCGAAGTTGTCGAGGTCGATGAAATTTACGATGTCCCCTGTGATGTGTTCGTGCCGTGCGCCATCGGTGGCGTGTTGAACGAGGATACGATTCCACGCCTTCGGTGCCGCTTGGTGTGTGGTGGTGCCAACAACCCATTCATGACCGTCGACGATCCCGAGCACCTTCGGGCGCGGGGCATCGATGTCGTTCCTGACATCGTCGCAAACTGCGGCGCGACGATTGTTGGGGCCTCCCAGGTTCTAGGCGAGGCGGAGTTCATTGCCGAGCGGATGGCTGCTGTTCCCGAGTTGGCCCGTACGATCCTCGATCGCGCCCGCAAGATGAAACGATCGGCCCATGCGGTCGCCATCGAAATGGCCGACGCCAAGATCGCCGCCGCGCGCTCCTGACGATTGGCAATTTCCGAGCGTGGGCGACGATTTTGACCGCATTGGAAGCCGGCACCCTGAACCTTGACCGACGTTTCGCGCCCAACTAGCTTCTGCCCGCTCCCGGTAGGCGGTTTGGCTGCGGCGTGAGCGCTTCTTACTTAAGTTCTCTTACCATCGAGGTTCCGATGTTCCATCCTCGTTTCGCACGATTGAGTTCGTGGTGCGGAGGCGCGCTCGTCTGCGCGGCTTCCCTGTTCGCGGCTTGTTCTTCCAACCCTTCGAAGCCCGCTCCTCCGTCTGACGATGGCGGCGGTGGGATCGGAGGGAGCGACCCGACTCCCGATCCTTGGTCGGAGAGGCGGGATTGGACGCCGACCGAGCTCGTCGATTGTCCGGTGCAGGTTGCTGCGGATGATGCCTTGGGTGTGCTCCTGTCGAAACTCTCGCTCGATTTCAACGTGGGCATTTCGCAGTCCTACTATTCGCTCTTTGGTTTCGACGAAGCAAAGGACCCATCGCGGCTTCCGTATTTTCATGCCCTGCAAGAGGACATCACCCGCATTCCTTGTACCGCGGGCAACTTCGCTCTGCGCGCGGATGAAGCGATCTCCTCGAGTCATCCCCTCGCGACGCAGATCGCCGACGCGGCGGCGGGCCTAGGCTTCACGGTGCAAGCCGGAGGGCCCTGGCCAGTGCTCGATGCGGATACCCCATTGTTCTCGACTATCGAACAGCTATTCGAGCAGAGCGCAATGAGTTGGGACGCGGAGGCGAGCAAGCTGGCCCTGTCTCCCTTGCCGCTGACCTTGCGGGTCGCGGTCGCCAAATGGCTCGTGGCGGCAGCTGAGGCGGCGCGCATCCGGGATGAGGCGATCGCGGGCATGCTGCAAGGGGCGAGCATGGATCTCGCCTACGACCGCGCGCGCTACACGCAAATCACAGGACCGCAGGCGGGCCTCGATCCGGACGATCCGAACGACCTGTCCCTGCTTGCCCCCGATCCCCTGCTAGCCGGCAAACTGTACACTGGCGCCGTGCGGTTGGCACAAGCGCTGGATGAGACGGATCTCCCCGCTCTGCTCAGCGAACTTCCCGGCGGGCCGCTTGAGGTATTTCTTCCCACGCCGCTAGGGGCGATCCTCATTCGGGGGATACAGGACGATGTCTACGATCCAAGTCAAGACGCCCGGCTGACCGAACCGCTGTTGATCGTCTTGGATCTCGGCGGCGCCGACACGTATCGGATCCCCGCCGGAGCGAATACCTCGGCGTCACATAGCGTGGCCCTCCACGTCGATCTCGGGGGCAATGATCTGTACGCCTACGTCGAGAAACCGCACGCCAAAGACTTGCCGGGACTCCTGCCCGCTGACGACGGAGGGCGCTTCGCCGGCAATGACGATTATGGCCCGATCTCTTTCAGTCCTCACGCGCGCCAAGGTGCGGGGGTGATGGGTTATGGGTTTCTGATCGATCATGGTGGCAGTGACGACACCTACCGATCGCTACGCTTCAGCCAGGGATTTGGGAGCCTCGGCGTCGGCGTGCTGTCGGATGATGGCGGGACGGATAGCTACACCTGTGAGTCGGGTTGCCAGGCTGCGGCGGTCGCCGGGATCGCGATCCTCAACGACGGCGGAGGAAACGATCGCTATCGGTCCTTTCAAGCATCTCAGTCTTTCGCTGGCGTGTCCGGATTTAGTTATCTGTACGATCGGGGGGGCGACGATGAGTATGAACTCGTGCCCCGCGAGCCGTTCATGTTTTCCTGGTTTGGTGGATACCCGAACAACTTGAGCAAGGGCCAGGCCGCGGCGACGGGTTGGAGGCGTGATGGGCTCACACTTGGCGGCGGGGTGGCCGTGCTGCGAGACTACGCTGGGCACGACAGTTATCGCGCGGCCGTGATGGCCCAGGGAAATGGCTATTGGTTTGGTTTCGGTGTGCTCGCGGACGGTCAAGGGGACGATCAGTATGATCTCGTCGCTTACGGCCAAGGGGGCACTCAGCATTTTGCTTTGGCTGCGTTTCTCGAGGGCGGCGGAGACGACAAGTACAACGCTCGAATCAAGGATGAGATCGAAACCCCCCGCAACGCACTGGGCGGTGCGCACGATTTCTCGGTCTCCTTTTTCGTCGAGGCTGGTGGCAACGACGTGTACTACGCCCCTGACATCGCGATTGGCGCGAGCAAATGTCACGGTCTTGGCGTATTCGTCGAGCGAAGTGGTGACGACGCCTACCACGTGTCCAAAGACGGAGCGATCGGCTGGGCGACCGACTTCGATTGGCAGGTAGGCGATTGCGGGGACGCGACCGATTGGCCTTCCTATGGGTTCTTCGTCGATTTGGACGGAAGCGACACCTACGACAAACCGGATGCCGCGGCCTATGGCGACGGCAAGACCTGGCTGACCGATGATCCGACGGACGACACGGCCTTGGAACTATCGGGAGGAATCGATACCGAGCACGGGGTGAGCTTTGCGCGTGCCTATGGCGAACGTTGGCGCGCTGCCCAGGCGTCTCCCTGATCACTGAACAGTCTGCAAGATCGCCGCCGGGCTATCACTTTAGCTCGAGGACCTTGCCCATGCGGTTGATCTCCGCAACGAACTTCTGTCCCTTCTTGTAGCGCTTGGCTTTGCCTGCTGGATCACTGGCTTTGCTGAGGTCCACATCGTAGCTGTGGCTCGTGCCCTCGGCTGTCTTGACGGTGACGACCAATACGCTCGTGCGCTTTCCCACCCGTTTCTTCTTCGAAGCTTGGAATTCCAGATCGGCAGGCTCGGCGCCGTCTTTGGCATCGCTTCGCATCTGTTTGCCTTGGATCCAGCGGATGACCTCATAGCTGACCCAGTGGTCTTTGACCTTCTTGTCGACCATGTTGGGCCGCTTTTCATACACGTCCTCGAACATACCGTTGCCGAGATCCTTCTTACCGACCTTGACCTTCTTGGTGCCGTCCTGCACCCGCTTGAGGCGTTTCTTTTTCTTCTTCTTGATGATCTTCGCGTCGCTTGGAACCTGATCGGCCCAGGCTTCCTTCTTCTCGATCGTCCGCTTCTCGACTTGGAGGGTCTTCGTCCAGGTCGATCCGGTCACCGTGACCTTGGCGTCGGTCGTCCGCATGAAGAAGAACCACACCAGGCCTCCGATCACGGCCAGTACAGCGAGGACGACGAGCAGTCCCCCCTTGCCTCCCGACTCGCTCGGCGCGGTCCCGGCCGGTCCAGGTGCTGCTTCGGAATCGGCGGGCGCATCCATGATCACCCGTTGCTCGCGGCTCTTGCTGCCGTCTGGGCCGGCACCACAAGTCTGGCACTCGACCTTGCCAGCCTTGTTGTCCACGCCGCAGTATTGGCAATTCCAGTCGGCTCCGAGACGTGCTTGGCGGACGAGCTCAGGATCCTCGACGACGGCGGCGTCGTCATCCGTATAAAACTCGATATCGTCTTCGCGCGGTTGCCCACAAGTCGGGCACTCCGCATCAGGCCCATCGATGCGTTTGTGCTTGCAGCTCGGACAGTCCCAGTACCCCATTCGGATCGCCATAGCCGCCCACATTAGCAGAAGTGCCTCGTCGGGACACCGGTGTTGAAGGCCTGCGTGCTCGCGACCCCGCGATCGATTACTATCGGGCCATGAACATTTGTCGGGGGATCTCTGTTTCGTCGATCGTATTGAGTGCGCTGGTCTCTTCGCCGACGTGGGCGGCGGACGTGCCGGCGGATCCGAGCGACTACAAAGCGAAATTCGACAGCCTGCAGCCTGGTGACGTCCTGGTGCTCGGGGCAGGGGATTATACCGAGGGTCTGCGCATCGAAGATGTGGCGGGGCAGTCAGGTGCGCCGATCACGATCCGCGGACCGAGCACGGGATCGCCCGCTCGTTTTGTGGGGCGTTCGTGCTGCAACACCATCGATCTGCGCAACGCGGCCTACGTGACCATCGAGAACATCGTATTCGACGGCAACGGAGAGGCGGTTGACGCCATCAAGGCCGGCGGCGGCGCGAGTGATTGGACCCACCACATCACCATCGAGGGCTGCCGATTTGAGAACCACGACGCGGGGCAGACCAGTCAACAGGTCGTGGCCATCAGCACCAAGATCGTCTCTTGGGACTGGCTCGTTCGGGGCAACGTCATCGATGGTGCGGGCACCGGGGCCTACTTTGGCAATTCAGATGGCAGCGGGGCTTTCATTGGCGGTGTCATCGAGGGAAATCTGTTTGCGGACACGCTCGGTTACAACATGCAGGTCAAACACCAGAATGCGCGCGAGTCCGTCCCTGGCGTTCCGACCGAAAAGCGCGTCACGGTCATTCGGCACAACGTCTTCATCAAGAAGGACAACCCGAGCCCTAGTGGCGGTCGACCCAATTTATTGGTGAGCGGATTTCCCGACAGCGGTCCGGGAAGCGATGACCACGTGGAGATCTACGGCAACTTCTTTTATCACAACGACGAAGACTCACTCTTTCAGGCCAGCGGGCGCGTTCATCTTCACGACAACATTTTCGTGGATAGCAGCGGATCGGCCGTTCGATTCGTCAATCACCAAGGCAAAACTGTCATCGATGCTCTCGTGTATAGCAACACGATTTACGATACCGGGCGGGGGGTCAATTTCGCGGACGCGCCCAGCGGCACGAGCGTGGTCATGGGCAATGCCATCTTCTCGGATCAGCCCCTCAGTGGCGTGAGCGGAGAGAGCGACAACATCACCGACTCGGTGGGGGCAGCGCAGACCTACGTGAACAACCCGAGCACGGTCCTGGGCGAGATGGATTTCTATCCGCTTGGGCCCTCGCTCGTTGGTACGGCCTTCGAGACGAGCGCTATCAGCGGCGATCTGGATTACGACCGCGATTTCAACGGCGATGCCAAGGACTTTTCCTACCGAGGCGCGTACCACGGCTCGGGCAGCAATCCCGGGTGGGCGCTGGATGCCACGCTCAAGTCCTTGCCGGATGGTTCGACTTCGTCTTCGAGCGGGCCGAGCGGCTCGGGGGCTGGCGGGAGCGGAACGGGTAGCGCGACGGGCGGCGCATCGACGGGCGCAGCGGGTGGTGCTGCGGGATCTGACGACGAGGCAGGCTGTGATTGTGGTTTGGCGCCGGGCCGCGGAGGTCCGGGACATTCCCATTGGCTGGGCCTCTTACTCGCGAGCGTCGTGGGCTTCAGGCGTCGCTACGGCGACGCGCACTGAACGTAGATCCACAGATAGCGGTTGTTGCCCGTGCCAATGTTCTGGCCGAAGCCGTTCTGCGCTTCCATGGGGCATATATTGTTGACCGTGATGTTGGTGGCCGATTCGTTGCAGCCGTCGCCGCCGTTCCACCAGCTCCCGCTTTGCCGCATTCGCCGCATGAAAGCGCGCGCGAGGCGAGTCGTAGAGTCATCATTAACGCCAGCGTACCTTAAGGTCGTTCGCGGCGACTACTGCTCGCCCAACCGAGCATCCGTGGATCAACCGAGCGCAACGGCGGTCAGCCCGACGGCCGGCGATCGAGCAGGAACATCCAACGGTCGCCGCGCTCATCCCGATCGTGGACGCGCAACTCGACTTCGTCGCCAAGTCGGCAGATCACGCCGCCCCGTCGCTCGTCCGCCCGCAACCAGCTAACCCCGTCCTTGCTCACGCTGACCTTCGTGCGGAGTCGGCGCTCCACATAACGGGCGTAGACCTTCACCTCTACCGGTGGGTCATCGAGCAGGATGTGGGCGCGCGTGGCTTGCAGACCCATGACCGTGCCTCGGCGCACGGGGCGTTGTTTCCGGGGTCGTTTGCTGTCTTGTCCGAAGAGGCGGTCGAGCACCAGCCGGTTCGCTTCTTTGGTAATTTGCTTCTGCAGGGCACGGGACTCGTTTCCGCACCGGACGACTCGCGCTCGGAGCTCGTCGTCGTCGACAGGCCTCCCGTCGATGATTGGGACCTCGCTCCGTCGATTCTCCAGTCGGTCGATCGCCTCTTTGTGGACGTACACTCCGACGATCTCGCGCATCGGCGCCGAGAAGCGCGCGTAGACCTCGGCGCCGACGCCGAAGTGGCGGTCTGCCTGGTTTGAGAAGGTCGAACGGTAGTTCAGCATCACGGCTTGTCGATGCACGGCTTGCGCGATCCGGCCTTCGCGGCCCTCGGTCGGCAGTTCGCGTAAAAACGTCGCTAGGCTGCCCGTCTTCCGTGTCCAGCGCCACCTTTCGGGGTCAAGCCGCTGAGTCTTGCACAATCGCGCGAGCAGGGATTCGAAGGCGCCGTAGCGCTTCGCGTCTGGCGCAGGGTGTACCCGAAAGATCGCCTGCATGTCCGGGCCGAGACGGTGCTTCTTAAGGAATTTTGCGCCCTCGATGTTGCATAGCAAAGAGAGCTGTTCGTTGTACCGTTCGACATCGCTGCGCGGTCCGCCCCGCACCACGAAGTGCATACCTTCGCGTCCGATTTTGAACTCCATCTCGCTCCGTCGGTAATGGATGACATCCCGGCCCTGCGCGTCAGCTATGCGAAGTTCGCCGACGCGCCGCAGCGCCTTCAAGCTATCGGCTACCCCCTTGGGGAGCGGTCCTTTTCCGGTGGCGAGGAACAACTCGACGTCATCGAAGGTGAGCTGAGCGCGACTGCGAATGCGTGCCCGTTCGATCCGCGTCCGGGTCACCCGACCCTGTTTGTCGAGGCGGAAGCTGAACACCAACGCGCGACGGTCTGCCCGTGGGCCAAGCGAGGTGATCCCTTCGCTCAGCTCTCGAGGGAGCATCGGCACGGCCATGCCCGGTAAGTAAAAACTCGACCCGCGGCGGAGCGCTTCATCGAACAATGCGGAGCCCACAGGCACCGGGTGGCTCGCGTCGGCGATGGCGTAGTGAACTACGAAGCCGCCCGCCTTCGTGCCTTCGATGAAGAGGGCTTGATCGAGATCGCGCGTTCCCGGTCCATCGATCGTCACAAAGGGCAGGCTCCGGCGATCCGCGAGTGTTTGGTCGCGGATCCCGGGCCGGCGGAGCATGCGCTCGACTTCTGCCATCACCGCATCGGAATGGATGGGGTTGAGGCCGTGCTCCCTGCAGATCGCGTAGAGCCCGGCGCGAGGTGAACGAGGTCGTGCGAGCACGCTCTTCACCGTCGCGCCGCGGGGCGTGCGGTGCACTTCGACGATGCTGCCGGCCGGCACCTTGCGGCCGCGCGAAGATACCGCCAGGGGTTCGTCGTCGGAGAACAGATCTCGGACGACGGTCCCTCGGCGGCGGTTAAGCAGCTCTCCCACGAATCGTGATCGCATGGCGCCTTTTTACACCACGCGAGCCCCGTCGCGGATACCCGTCGAAAAAAACGGACCTTATTCGCTTGCGGGACAGGCCTTGGCGGCGAGGACCAAGCTGGCCTCACTCAAGCTGCCGTCTTCGGCTGGTGTCAGCGTTTGCTCGGCCCACACTTCACCCTCCGTACATTTGCCGTCGCCATCTTCATCGTGCAAAGCGACCAGCACGATGTCCAAGCCCTCGCCTGCCGAGAATGACTCGGTGAACGCGCCTGTACCTTCTAGGTCGACCTGTTTGACGCGTTCGCGCGCGGCTTCTTCGTTTGCCGTGTCGATCTCGAAAATCTCGAGTGAAATAGGGCCCGAAATCGTTTGAGGGCTGCTGACTTCTCCCGTGACCTCGTAGTCGACACCGGAACATCCCGCGAGGGCCGTGAGACCGACGAAGAGGAAAGAGAAGCTTATTTTATTAACAGAGTTCATTTCATATCTCCCATAAGTGTCCCCAATTGGACGCTCCGTTACACAGCAAGGGGCGTGCCAGCGGAGATGTCGCGAGAATTCATGAGAAAATCGCGGGGGATCGGGAGCGGTCGTGACTCTGAGTCGACAGCTGTGACCGAGAAGCACACCTCAGTCGCGTCAGCGAAATCTCGAGCGGCTCACTCGTTCACGACGGCCATGTACATTTTCTGAATTTGATCGTGGCCGGTGGGGTTGGGGTGTGTACACGTCAAATCGAACCACTGTTCTTGGTTCGGCCCTCGATAACAAGGCGCGCTCGGGTTGTCGGCGTTGAAACCGTGACCGCAGAATTCTTCCAGCATGAAGATCATGTCGATCTGATAGTCGACGGCGATCTTGAGAAATTGCTCATTTGCCCAGATGACCATGTCGGCGAGTTTGTCGGGGGCGGGCACGGGCTTGTCGAAACCTGCGAGCGCCGAGACGTCGCATGATTCGACTTCGCCGGTGCCGTCCGTAAACTCGTACATGTTGGCGAAGACGATGAAGACTCCGTTCGGGAAACGACCTGGCTCCATCAGCCACGCGACGGCGTCTCGTTGAAGCTGAACGAAGGCCTTCGTGGTGTCCCACAGTTGCATGTCGGTTTGTCCGTCGATGGCGTCCTTGGTCAGATTGCCGATGTCATTGCCCCCCATCGTGATGACGATCAGGGTGCGTTTGTTGAATTGGGCCGAGGCGAAGCAGTCGGGGATCTGGGTTGGTGACAGATCGTCGGTGCGCGCCCCCCATTTGGCGCAGCTTGCGAAATCGCCGGACTCTTTGACGAAGGCCTTCCCGTCGAGCGGGTTCACGCTCTGCCAGAGCAAGTTGGGCTTGTCTAGGTTGAAGGTGTTGGCCAAACCGTCGGCGAGCTTGGCCCGGTAAAAGTCGGTGCTCACGGTCGGTGGCGTTCCCACGGCAACGGAGTCGCCGAGAAAGACGACGCGCTCCACGCCTGTGATTTGTTGGTGATTCGTGCCGAGGCAATGGCTGCCGACGATGGGTCCGAACTGATCGTAGTCGGGGCCCATGAGGGGCGTGACAAAGGCATTCTCGAAACACTTTGCAACGGTGAGTGGAGGGCTTCCGCCGCTGCCGCCGCTGCCGCCGCCACCTCCGACGCCGCCTGCTGCGCCACCGCCGGTGCTCGCCGCCGATACGTTGGTCGCTCCGCCTCCCGCCGCCCCGCTAGCGCCGGTGGTCGCGCTCGCGCTTCCCGTAGCAGCGGTTGTGGTCGCCTCGTCCCCGCATGCAGCGACGGCGATGGCCAACCACGCCAAGCCGAGCCACGCGCCATGTTTCAACAGTCGTGTCATCGCGCGCGAGCATAGCACCACGGACGCGAATGCGCCGCGATCAAGGCTGGCAGACGCCCCCTTCGGGACTGCAGGTACAGTTCGCCCCATTGTTCACCACATTGCATGTGGAGCCGGATCCACAATGCAGTATTCCGCCAGCCATCTCACAGGTCATGGTGCAGGTGCTGCTCGTGCAGTGCGCCTCGCAATTGTTCTGTTTGCAGAAAAACGTGCAAAGGCATTTTTTGCAATCGTCCTTGTCGCAGCTCGGGCAAGAGCCGCTGCACGGATCGCCTCCGCCGGTCGTCGTGCTTGCGGTGGTCGTCATGGCGGAACTGCTCACCGTGGCCGTGGCGCCGCCGCCGCTGGATGTTGTCGTCGGTCCTTCGCCACCCATGCCCCCGCTCGCGGCGGTGGTCGATACCGTGTTGCTGGTGACGGATCCGGCGTTGCCTCCGCCAGTGCTCGCGCTGCTGGCGCTCGGATTGCCCTCACCGAACACCTGCACGTCCGTTCCACATCCCCAAGCGGCGAGCGATATCGTTGCCATGCTTGCTGCCGCGGCCCATAGATTCTTTACCATCGCACTGACAAGGTATCGTGCGTCGTCGTCTAAGGCGAGCGGAAAGCGTTGGCGCGGGATCGCGTTAGCGGTCATGATGAATGACAGCATGAGAGTATTGGCATGCGGATTCGTCGTGACCGTCGTCGCGTGCACGGGGGGCGCCGATAACGGAAACGGCGCGACCGGTCAGGGCGACGCGACCGGTCAGACCAGCTCCACGACCCAGAGCGGCTCATCGAGTCAGACCGGGCAAGGGGGAATGGGCGGCCAGGGAGGCTTTACGACAAACTCCGGCGGCTTTGGTGGTTGTGACGGGGGTGGTGGCCACAACGGCTGTGCGGATGCCGGCGAGACGACCCGGGACGCGATCTACAAGTGCGGAGGGCCTCCGGGAGAAGTCGAAGCGTGCGTGACGCTCACGGTTGACGACAACAGCGTCGTGACCGCGATCACGGAGTCGAGCAATGGAAACATCCCTGCCGAAATGCTCGGCTGCATTGAAAAAGAACTCATCGGGATCTGCGTGGCGGTCGACCTCTGCGACGGCCAGTGCGGCGAGCGCTGTTACTGCG
>JAPYTK010000006.1:0-44451 GCA_029941785.1 Polyangiaceae bacterium
TGAACACGCTCGGTCGCGCCACTTTGCGCCGAGAGACGCCATTTCATCGTTTGGAGAAGTTCGTCGAAACGTCCGAGTTCGGACAGGATCGGTTCGAGCAATGCAGCGACCGCGAGTCGTTGCTCTTCATGGTCGGCTGCGATTCGCTTCACCGCGCCGAGCGCGTGAGCTTCATCGTTCTTCTCCTCGAGGACCAAGCGGTATTGCTCAAGCGCGTCGAATGAATTGTCGAATTTCGAGAGGTAGAGATCACCAATCTTGTTCCGAAGCGCGAGTCGCTCCTCGGCGTCCGACGACACCGATGCCTGCATCTTCAGGTTCTCGAGTAGCTCGTCTTCCCGGCTGTCGATCAGATACAGACCTTCGAGCTTCTTCAACACCGCGATGTCGTCGGGGTGGTCATCGAGGGCAAGCTGAAGCATGCGGATGGCATCGCTAGGCTGGTCGAGCGCCTCGTGACAGGCCGCCGCCTCGAGAATGAATTCCCGCCGCCCTTCTGCGTCGGCAGCGGTGATGTCCACACGCTGCTCGAGCAGAACAACGAGACGAGCTTGCTGCCCTGGCTCACGATGGAGTGCGATCAGGCGATCGACAGCCAAGACCGCGTTCGGGTCGTGATCGAGCGCTCGATTGAAGGCCGCGATGGCGCTCTCACGCTCCTCGAGCATGTCGGACCGAATGCTACCGATGCGCTGCCACATTGCAGCGGCCTCTTCTTCGTTGATGGCGACGTCGGCCTTCTTCTCCAGGACCTCCGTCAGAGCTCTCCAATCACTGAGCAGGCTACACAAATTCTCCATGCGCTCGAGCGATTCGACATCATCAGGCGCGAGTGTGGTCAACTCCGAGAGGGCCTTGAGCGCCGCCCGCGGATCGTCGAGCAACTCGTCATAGACGGCCGCCAAGGTAAACAACAGCTCGCGTTTGACGGCATGATCGTCCAGCGTCTCGAGCACCTTCGTGTAGCTTGTGGCCACTTCCGACCAACCGTCGATCTCGTCGGCCAAGCGCTGAAACTCCTCGCGGGTCGCCTCGTCTTCGGGAACGAGCTGGAACGCCTCGCGCAACAAGGCGAAGGCCCGGTTTTCGTCTTCGCCCTCCGACTCCCACAATCGCGCCGTCTCGTTGAGCAGAGCGAGCTTATCTTCTGGCGAATCGAGTAGCGTCACCGCCACTTCATTGACTTCGACGAGGCCCTTCCAGTCTCCCGCCTGCTCGAACAGAGGCCGCAACATATCGATAATTCGTTGCTTGCGATCAGTCTGCGCCTCTTCTTCGAGCATGCCCTCGAGATCGTCAATCGCCTCCGCGTGGTCCGGCTGTGCATCGACGATGACTTGCCACTGATCCAAGGCTTCGTCCCTGGCATCGACATCCTCGGCGAGCAGTCGCGCAAGGTTGAGCTGATGAGGCGCAGCCTCGATCGGATCGTCACAGTGTTCGCTGCGATGGCTATACAGATCGATGAGATCTTCGCGACGCTTCTGCTTCTTGTAGAGTTCGGTTAGCGCATCGAGCGTGCCGGGTTCGGACGGATCGACATCGAGCACCTCGCGGAAGGTGTCGATCGCCCCGTCGAGATTCTCAAGCTCGTCACGTTGAATCTCAGCGATGATCCCAAGTGCGGCCACACGAAAGTCATCGTCGAGCGAACGATCGATAGCGGTGCGGTAGTGAACCACTCGCTCCTCGTGCCGGCCAAGTTCAGTCAACAGTTCGTCGATGCCCCCGAACAGCTCGTCGGAATCCTGGTCGAACTCGAAGGCACGGCCATACCACTTGAGTGCTTGAGCCTTGTCGTCGACGATGTCGAAAAGCTCAGCCGTTCGCCGGCACATGCCGGCTGTCTCCGGGTCGTCCGCACCCACCTCTTCGAGCGCAGCCACGAAAATCTCTGCTACGCGCCGCTCGTAATCGTCCCCGGTAAGAGGCCCGAGCCGCTCGACTTCGCGCCACAAGACGGCATCGCCCGGCTCGTGCTGAAGCAGGGAGGCCACGGTGTCGAGCGCGGCGCTGTAGTCCTCGAGTTGCTCCTCGTACAAGGTGCCCAACCGTCGTAGAAGCTGCCCTCGTTCGTCCGGATCCTGGCAACTGGCGACCCGCGCCGCCAAGACATGTTGGAGCTTTTCCCAGGAGCCGGCTCGAAGGTAGACCGGCTCGAGCATCTCGGCCACCATCGCTCGCTCGTCGGCTTCGGAGCTCGTAGCAAGCACCTTCTCAATCACAGCGATGGCGTCCTCGTTGTCACGATCCGACTCAAGCACCTCGGCCAGTTCGTCGAGAGCCCGCGGCGTGTCGTCGAGCTGGTCGAGAAGAAGCTTCGCAAAACGAATGCGCAAATCACGTTTAGCCTGTCCGACGGCGTCATCGAGCTGCCGTTCCAACAGGGAAGCGACGGCGTCGTGACGCCCTGCAGCCCGGTAGAGTCCCTCCAGTTCGCCGGCGGCCTCCTCCGACATCGTCAAGTCGAGAAGCTCTTCATAGGTATCGATAGCGTCGCTCGGCCGTTCCAATGGTCCGGCCTGCAAAGCCGCGATCTGGCCCAAGAGTGAAGCTCGGTCACGATCCTCGGCGCCCTCTGCCAACCGGCGCAGCACGCGCAGAAGCGCTTCATGATCTTCCGCAGCCTCGTAGAGAACCTCCAGGGCTTCCATGGCTCGACGGTCGTCACCCTCGGACTCGAGCGCGGCTTCGAATAAGCGAACCGCTCGCTCGGAGTCCTCGAGTTGATCCCGCGCCAACTCGGCCGCCGCGATACGCAGGGATTGCTGGACCTCGGAATCGAGAATGTCGTCGACGGTCGACTCGTACAAGTCGACCAACTCGTCCCACGAGTTCGTCGACCCAGCGAGCCTCTCGGCTTGCTCGATCCAGTCCGCGAGGCTCTCCTCCTCGACCGCCTCCCGCACGCCGCGGCAAGCATAAGCGAAAGCGCGCTCATCACTCTCCGCAACCTCTTCAGCGGTTTGCATCATTTCGTGGAGTACCGCCAGCTTCAGCACCGGGTCCTCGGTGCAATCGACCTCGATCTCACGGACCTTCAACAACTTCTCGGCGTCACCGTCTGCTTCGTAGAGTGGACCGAGGATTTCCGCCGCATGGCGCTTGATATCGGCGTCCTCGTGGGAAAGCAGTTCGGCCATCGATTGGCGAACGCCTTCGTTGTCCGGTTCGCCGCTCAACACTTCCCGGAAAGCCGCGAGGGCGCCGTCCGGCTCGTCGAGGCGGTTCAAGCGCACGTCGCCCAAACTGGTAAGAAGATCCAGGCGCTCGGGCTCATCCTCGCTCAGGTCGATCCAAACTTCGATCGTCTCTGCGACCTCATTCCATGCCTCAGCCAATTCGTACAAATCGACCAGGGCGCCCAACACCGCGCCATCGGGACCAAAATCGTCGAGCACTCCCCGCCATGCTGCGATCCCCTCGGTGTGGTCACCGATTTCGTCGGACAACAACTCCGCGACCTTCACCATGCAACGACGGCGCTCGACGCCATCCTCAGCCTCAGCCTCAATCTGGCGAAGCACCTCAACCAGGTCTTTCCACGACTCGGTCTGCTCGTACAACCGTTCGAGTGCGCGCAGAGCTTCACCATCGCGCGGGTCGTCGTCCAGCTGGGCCCGATACGCTTCGATAGCATCGCCAGGCTTCTCGAGTTGTTCCTCGCAAATCTGGCCCACCTGGAGATGTATCCGACGACGAATGTCATGATCGGACTCGAGTCGGACGCGTTTCCAGAGCACCTCCGCAAGCTCCGCGAAGGCGTCGCGGTCTTCGTAGATACTCGCCAGGGCCTTGCATGCAGGTAGTACAAGATCCGGATCGTCTTCGCCGATGCTCAGTACCCGGAGGTAAACATCTTCTGCGTCCTTGGCCCGATCGAGACGGTCGAACAAGAGGTTGGCCGCATCGGTCAACACTTCACCTCGGGTCGACTCCACGGTGCACGCGTCGGCCGTCTTCAACAAGGCTTCGACCATGTCCTCGTGCCGCCCGAGTCGGTGACCAATCTTCATGAGCTGCGCGCGCAAACCCAAATCTTCAGCCTCGAGAGGCAACAAGTCGCACAAAGCATCAAAGGCACCACAATCGTCTTTGAGGCGTTCGTCGCGTAAACGTGCGATGCGGCCGAGAAGCTCTCGACGATCCGCATCCGATGCCGAAGCCGCGAGACGAATTTCGAGTACCGCCACCAAGGCGCGCACGTCGTCAGCGGCCTCGTAAACACCATCGAGGAGCGTCGCCGCCGCCGTCTTCAAGGAATCGATTTCCAGACACTCTTCTGCCAACTCACGCGCATCGTCGTCGTCTGGTCGAATCAGCAAGGCCTGCTCTAGGTGCGGGATCGCCTTCTCGGGTTTCTCGAGCGCATGCAAATGAAGGTCGACGAGCTGAAGATGGATGGCCATCGCTTCTTCGTCACTGCAGGTGTCCACCCGTCCAGCGAGCAAACCCGCCAAGTCGGAAAACTTCTCCTGCTGGGTGTAAAGTCTCTCGAGCGCATCGAGCGCCACTTCGTGGTGGCGATCGAGCTCGACGACTTGTCGATAATAGCCAATCGCGCGCGCCGGATCCTCCATCACCTCTTCGGCAATGGTCGCCACCTCGCCGAGTCGATCGATACGACCGGCATCGTCGTCCATGTCGGCGATCGCGTCGGCATAGAGCTCTTCGACATCGTCCCAGCGCTCGAGCGATATGAGAGTCTTTTTGAGGCCGTCGAACGCACCCTTATGGCTCGGGTCGAGTCCGAGAATGCGCCTGAGGTAGGGGATCGCACCGTCGGCATCGCCGAGTTGTTCTTCATGCAGCTCCGCCGCCCGTTCGCACAGTTGGAGCTGAAGCGACTCGCCGAGTTCGCCAACCTGATCGCCACCAACATGTGTACGATACGCCTCTGCGAGATCGGTTGGGCGGCCCGTCGACCTCCCCAGCTCGGCGACGCGGTCCCAAAGCGGAGCCTCGGTTGGAGCTTCCATCAATGTGTTGAGAAGAACATCGAGGGCGGCATCCGGATCTTGTAGTTCACGTTCTTGCACGTCCGCGAGTCGTTGACACAGAATGAGCCGCTCGCCCGAATCCTTCTCGGTCTCCAAAATCGCGCGCAAGGCGACGACCTGTTTCTCCGGCATCGCTTTCGATGCATAAATTTGCTCGAGGGTCAGGGCGACATCGGCACGCGTCTCAGCCTGCTCGAGCAGATCCTCGAGAAGACCTACAATGAGAACGTGCTGCTCGTCGACATCGAGAGCGCGGACACAGGCCTCGTAGGCGTCTCGCGGTTCCTTCAGTTCGTGAAGGCTGATCTCTGCAAGCCTTACCTCGAGTCGCAGGCGGTCGTCACCATAGGACACATTGCGTTGAGCCTTGAGCGCTGCGATGGCTTCGGCGTGCTGTCCGGCAACGATGAGTAAGCGACTCAAGGCTGAAAGGGCCGACACCCGTCCGGGTTCGACGTCAACGATGCGCTGCAACAGCTCCGTGGCGCGCTCCGCCTCGCCGAAACACTCTTCCTCGACGATGGCCCATTCCTCCAGGGCGGCGAAGCGCTCCTCGCCCGCGAGGCGCTCGACTTTCAAACCAAATAGCCATCGCAAGTCCTCGCGTCGATCGGCGGACCGCAACAGCTCCTCGAACTCGGTCATGACCTCGACATCGTCGGGGTCAACTTCCACCAGCTGCCGGTAGATTTCCACCGCTTCGTCGACCTTGTCGACCTCGTTGGCGTACACCTGGGCCAGCATCAAGCGGAGCTCACGATAGCGCTCGGCGTCGGGCGGGGCCGCAGCCCCTGAATCGGCGTCACTCAGCTGCTGCCGGACGACATCCACGAACGCCGACCAGTCACCGGACTTCTGCGACCAGGCGCGCAGATGGTCCAGGCCCTCGGCGTCCGACTTCAACTCGTAGGCCTGACGGGCATGGCTCAGTGCCGCACCCCTGTTGGCCAAGGGGCCGCCCATCACATCCGCGATCTTGTGCAAGATAACGATCTTGTCGTCGACGTTCTGCGTAACCTCGAGCAAGATCGTGTAGAGCCCCGGTAAACGCGACCACTTATCTTCCTTCTCGTACAGCGGCAACAGCGACTCGGCCGCGCGCACATTCGACGGCTCCACAGAAAGCACGCGCTCATACGAGCGAACGGCTCGCTCAGGTGAGTGGAGATCGTCGGTGTACACGGCCGCGGCTAGGAAGGAGAGTTCCTTCTTCTGTTCCTGATCCTTGTTCCGATCCGCCGTCGTCGACAGGAAGTCGGCCAAGCCTTCAACGTCATCTTGAGACCGATACAGATCGTCGAGGCCTTCCCAGTCTTTTTCCGCGACGTAGGACTTGCGCAACACGCGCAGCGCTCGTTTGTGACCGGGCGAGACATCGAGTACGCGACGCCATGCACGGTTGGAGGACGCGGGATCCCCGAGCTTGTCAGCGTGTAGCACGCCGAGCTTCTGCAACAAGGTAAGCTTGTTCTTCTCGTCAGCGGCGTCGTCGAAGCGACGTTCGAGAACCTCCGCGACGGTGGCGTAGTCCTTTTGACGCTCGGCTTGGCGCTCGAGTTGGTCAAGAACGCCCTCGGCTGCAGGGTCGAACTCGAGCACTTCCTTGAGAAGTCGCACCGCATCGGACCCCCGATCCAATCGCTCCGCCGCAAGCTTCGCCATATCGACCATCAACTCGGCGCGAGCCTCGTCCTCGACGCGGTCCAGCTGAGTCTCGTACAAGTCGTAGAGTTTCGCCCACGCTCGACGCTTACGGTAAAGCTCGATGAGCTTCTCCCTCGCTTCGTCGTCGTCACCCGTCGCCTCGATCAAACACTCGTAGGCACGGATCGCATTTTGAACGTTTGAAAACTGCTCGAGCCAACGGCGAGCGACAGCACGCAGAAGCTTGACGCGCTCGGTGTCGCTGCTCGTCAGCTCGGCCAGACGCTGCTGCATGTTGAGCAGGTCTCGCCAGCGATTGAGCGACTCGTAGACGCGGATCAATCCACGCACTGCGTCCTCGTCCGAGTCATCGATTTGCAGGATCTGCGACAGCACCGTCAACAGCGCGGTGTCGCTATGCATGTGCCGCTCGTAGATCGTCTTGATCTCATTCAAGATGCCTAGACGGCTTTCCTTCTCGCTTTCATCGGTACGCTGCAGGTCGTGCCGATACATTTCGACCAACGCATTGTAAGACTCGGTCTGCAGGTAAAGCCGTTTTAGCTTGGCCCGTGCGTTGTCGTCCGACGGGTTCTTGCGGAGCATGCTCTTGTATTGATCGATCGCCCGCCGCGCATTTTCCTGCGACTCGGCCAAGTTCGCGATCTCTTCCATCACGGCACTCTTCGCTTCGCCGTCGTCGAGTGACTGCTCGGCGTCCGTCAAGATGCTAATGAGACGAGCCGAATCGTCTCGCTCTGTACAAAGCTCACGAAAGAAACCGAGCATGCCGGCATGACTGGGCTGGGCTCGACGCACCTTCTCGAAATACGGCTCCGCCGCATCAGAGTTCTCCAGGGCCTTCCAATTGAGCATCGCGACCTGCACCCAGACACCGAACTCATCGTCTCGAGGAATTCCGCCCGCATGAAGTTGGTCTTCGTACAGCGCGATGAGCTGTTCCCAGTTTTCGTCGGTCGAGTGCAGATCGACCAGGTAAGCGAGAGCAGCGGAATTGTGCGGATCGAGTTCGAGCAGCTGTCGAAAAGCTCGAGCGCCCCGCTTCGAGTCAGAGAGGTGGCACAAGCACACCTGTGCCAAACGATGCGCCGAAGCCACCTTGTCGTCACGTCCGGCTCCATGAGCAGCTCGGCACTCAAGCACGTCGGCGAGAGACGCCCACTGCTTTTGGCTGGCATAGACGACAGTGGCCAAGCTCAGTGCAGAACGACACCGTTCGTCTGCCGACAAGGCACGCTCCAAATACTCGAGGACCTTGGACAGGTTCCCTTCGCCCTCACCGCCAAAGCGAAACTGTGCGTCAGCCGCTGCCGCGAGCTTGCGCGCCGACACCATCGAGTCCTCGGCCGCCTCGGCATCTTGAAGTCGATGGTCCACCGTATCCGCCCAACGCTCCTGAAATTGGCGGATACCGGCTATCGCTTGCTCGATTTTCTCGTCTGCTTCGCCGTGCGCGGCAACGCGCTCATAGGCCTTGAGTGCGTCGACCGACCTTCGCAAATCTTCGTCGTAGACCCGCGCAAGCTCGCGCAGTCTTGCTGCCTCCTCAGCTGCATCATCGATGACGGCAAGCTCAAGTTCGAGCAAGCGCGCGACGGTCTCCCAATCGTGGATTTCGGCGTGACGTCGTCGAGCGGCTTCGAGAATGCGCAGCAGTTCCTCTCCGCTGTCACTCGTCACAACCTCCTCGACGTCTTCCCAAGCAGACTCGTTGTCCGGATCTTCGACCAACGTCCCAAGGGCACCTTGGATTTTATCAGCGTTCATCTTCACCCCGCCCTACGATGGTTGCTGACAAAAAACGTAGCAAAGCCGTGCTCATAGGGACGAGCAATGTAAGCTTTACTCGCAGGCGGATTCAAGGGCTCATCGCCACGAAGAGGCATCTCTTTGGCGCTGACAGCCAAACGCTGCAGCGTGGCTGAAATTTATCCAGAAATCTTGCGCGATTGAGAGCAATTTCGGCGAAAGCTTCACGGCAGCGGCTGGTCGGGCTAGCCTCCCGTTATGTGTCGCCTAGCGAGAATTCTGGGAACAGTCATCTTGATGACTGCCGTATTGATGCCAAGTCTCGGCCACGCGCAAGATGAGCCTACCGATGCACCGGACCCCAAAATTGAAGCCGCAAAAAAACACTTTGCGGCCTGCATCGCGTTCCTCAACGATCCAGAAGGCAAAAGGTGGGAGGAAGCGTATCCAGAGTGCAAGAAAGCCTACGAGCTTTCAGGCTCGCTCAACGCCCTCAACAACCTCGCTCTTTGCGCCACGAATCTCGAGCTCGATGGTGAAGCGGTTCGTCACTACGAGACACTACTCAAAGACGAAGAGGGGCTCCGGAGCAAGACCAACCTCAGCGATGAGGACATCGAGCAACTTCGGTCGGACTTGGCGCGGCTCCAGAACACGGTCTCGTGGGTGCGTATCTCCACCGATCAGGCTGGCGTCACGTTGACCGACGAGCGCACACCCAGCCGCGGATTTGCGGTCCGCAACACTTACAAAGCTTCCCTCCAGGGAACCCGGATTGGCATGCACCCGGGCGCGCACGTGCTCACGGCATCCACGGACGGCTTTCCCGATCAGACGTGGAAGATCCGCTTCGAAAACGGCAAACAATACTCGCACGAGTTCATCTTCGATAAGAATGCGCCCGTAACAGCCGACGGATTTACCGAAGCCGATCAGAAAGAGCTCGCCGGTGGCAAGCCCGACGATACGACCGCCAAAGACGGCTCGCGTCCGGTACCGGCCTACGTCTGGGCGACGGCAGGCCTCACGCTCGCAGCGGGGGGCACGATGACCGGCATGATGCTGGTGGCCAAGGGCAAGAAGTCCGATTACGAGGCGCTTCGAGGTGTGGCACCGGTCGCCGATCAGCAAAAGGCCTTCGATGACGTCAAGCAAGCCAACCTCCTCGCCGACATCTTCTTGGGCGTCACGGCCGCCAGCGCAGTGACGACCATCATCTTGTTTGCTACCCGCCCAGACGCGGAAACCAAAGAAGAGCCGACGTCAGGTATACGCTTCGGTCACGACTGGACCCTCACACCTAGCATCACCCCTCGAGGCGCGGGCGCTTGGATGACCGCGCGCTTCTAAACCTCTTAGGCACACGGCGATGGAGCCGGAAACACTGATCGCCAATCGCTTCCGGATCGATCGACGGATCGGCAAGGGGGGCATGGGCGAGGTGTTCGCAGCCACCAATGTGCAAACGGGCGAAGCCGTCGCGCTCAAGCTCCTTCGTGCCGAAGTCAAAGCCCGGCGGGTCGCGATGGAGCGTTTTCGGCGCGAAGCGCGTGCCGGCGGCTTCATCAAGAGCGCCTACGTCACGGAGATCCTCGAGGTCGACCAAGATCCGGAACGGGGCATCGTCCTGGTGTTCGAGTTGCTCGAGGGTGAATCACTGATCGAGCGGCTCAAGCGAACCGGTCCCATCAGCTTCACAGAACTTTGGAGCATCGTCGAGTGCGTATGGATCGGACTGCACGACGCGCACACCGCGGGCATCATTCACCGTGATCTCAAGCCTTCCAACGTCTTTCTAACGCCGCGTGCCGCGCCCTTGCCACCCACCGTGAAACTCCTCGATTTCGGTATTTCGAAGCTGCCCCGGGAGGTCATGGTGGAAACCCTCACCCGTGTGGGCCAGAGCCTCGGCACCTTCTCCTTCATGCCCCCCGAACAAATCGGGAAAGCCAAAGAAGTCGATGAACGAGCCGATATCTATTCGGCCGCCACCTTGATCTTTCAATCCATGAGCGGCCAATTGCCATACAAAGCGCGTTCGGCCGTGCAAATGATGGATCTGAAGAGCCGCCAGGAACCGCGACGGCTCTCCGATGCGATGGATAGTCCAATCAGCCAAGCGCTCGACGATTTCGTCGCAAAGGGTCTGGCCCGCGATCCCAACGATCGCTTTCAAACCGCCTACGAGGCCCTCGAAAGATGGCGCGAACTGCGTCCCGACGGCGCAGTATCCGATTTGGAGCTCCGGCCCAGACCGTCGGCGCCCGCGGAGTCGATGATTGATTCCGACTCGCTGCCTGCCGAGACTCAAGTGTACAAGGCGAGTGAACTCCCGCCGCCAGCGCAGCCACGAGATGTGCCTTCTCAGTCGGAATCCGACGCCTCACATCCACCAGCGCCGGACGTCGCCGGACGGACTCCGACCCCGCCGTTGACCACGACGGACAATCTCACCACGCGAGCTCTTCCGCGATCCCCGAAGAGGAGATCTTCGATCACGACCGCGCTCATCTACCTACTGACGGCCGTCGCGCTCATGGCGATGGGCTTCGGCGTGGTGAGTTTGCTACTGAGGTGGCTCGGCAATCGCGGATGACGGAAGCCCTATCCCCGGCCGGCATCAACCAGGCAGCGTCATCACGAAAACGCTGCCTCCACCATCCCGAGGAAAATAACGGATCCGACCACCGTGTGACTCCACGATCGCACGAGTCACGGCCAGGCCGAGTCCCGTTCCGCCGGATTTGGTCGTGAAGAATGGATCGAAACAATGTTCGCGGTCATCGACATCGACACCCGGGCCATCGTCTTCGACTCGAATGGCGAAGTCCTGACCGTCGCGGCCAACGTGAATCCATACCTCTCCATCGGGGGCCGCCGCCTGACACGCATTGCGGAGCATGTTGACCAGAGCCTGCCGGAATTGCGTTTCGTCAACCTGCACGAGGCTATCCTCGACGTCGGCTTGGACCGAGGAACAGACGCCAGCGCGACGCAATTCTGGCTCCATGAACGTGTGGCATTCGCGAACCAAGTCGCCGAGGTTTTCTTGCGACAAGTTGAGCTGCGGCTCACGAACGACGGCTAGGTATTTCTCGGCGATTTCCGCGAGGCGGTCGACCTCCGACTGAATGGCAGACAGGAGCTGCCGTCCCTCACCCGAGGTCTCGACTTCGTCTTCGAGCATTTCGAGATTCAAGCCGATGGACGACAATGGGTTTCGCACTTCATGCGTAATTTGAGCAGCCATCTTTCCGATGGTCGCCAATCGCTCGGCTCGAACGAGTTCCGCACGCGTCTGCCGTATCGCTGCGACCATGTCTTCGAAGGTCTCGGCCAATTCGCCGATTTCGTCTGGCGTGGCGAGAACATCTCGCGGCGTCAAGTCACCGGCCGCCACGGCACGTGCACGACCGCTCACCTGAGACAAGGGCTTGAGCACGCGGCGTGCATAGACCGACGTCACGAGACCTACGAGCAAGGTCAACACGCTTAATGCGATCAGCAAATGCATGGACCAACGTTCCCGCTCGCGCATGGCATGGATACGCGTCCGGATCGCCCGATCGACAACCTGGCGGAGCAAGCGCAACCGTTTGGCAACTTCCGCTTCGATCGCGACGAGTTCATCCCGTATACGCTCGGCATCCGCACGACGACTGTCCGCCAAAGCCTGAAACAAGCTGTCGACCTTCACCCCCTGCCCTTGCGACAACGATTCGACGTCCGCGATTTTCCGTAGAACCTCCACGCGCAAACCGATGTCGATCTTCCCCGAACCGAGCCCGTCCCGAGCATCGCCTCGAATGCGCGCAAAGCTCAGCGGTCGCAAGCGACGCGCAGTCGATATCCACGTGCGCACATCGTCCGGGTTACGGGCAGAGGTCACGTGATTGAGCTGCGCATTCATGACGTTCTGTCCCGCGAGAGCATCGCCAATCGAAGTCATCAACGGTAGATAGGCGTGACCCAAACTATGCGCGTCCTGCGCAGCCGATCGCAATGCGTGAAAACACCAGGCCAGGGTGATCGCGAAGGCGAGAAACACGATGACGAACGACGCCAACAGACGGCCAGACACGCTCCGACGACGTCGGCCTCTCGCACGTTGACTCAGCTCAGCTGTCATCCTTGCCTACGCTCTGGGCAACGAGATCCAACCAATCGGCCACAGACTGTCCGCGGCTGCGAAAACGACGCAAGCTTTCGCCGCAGCCCGTCACCAACAGAGAATCCGTCCCGGCGCGATGTTCCGCCAGCCGTGCATCAGCCATCGATCGAGCAGTCTCGGGTCGGGTTACTGACAACAAGCCACCGCCACCGCTGCATTCGGCCTGCTCGCGGCAACGCTGAAATTCCAACGGTGCTTCGCCACAAAGTCGGGCCAAGATGGCCCGTGGTTCCTCATAGCGGCCAAGCCCCCGCCCAAGCTGACAGGGATCATGGTAGCGGAGCGGTTTCCCTTCGAAACCCATCGGCCGAATGTCATCCAAGTTGGCGAATGCCACGTCCACCATTGGCCGTACGCTGCGCCCGTCCAGACGGTCACCGTAGGCCTCGATCAACGTGTGGGCGCACCCCGGATCGGCTACGACGATCTCTTCGATGGGCCCGAGGTCGGCGACAAAATCGCGAGCCGCCCGCTCGAAGCCATTTTGGTCACCGGCATACCGAAGGGGCAATCCGCAGCAGCGTCGCATCGGCCGAAGCGACTCGCCCAACCAGCGTCGGCCAAGCTGCAGCGCCGCTTTCGCGGTGTCGGGAGCGTTTCGGACGTAGGAACATCCGATGAGCAGGCCGCGCTTCGCTTCGCTATGAGACTCGGGAGCCATACGGTCGAGCGCCCTCTTGTTGGCGCGCTCTCCATCGGCGTAGCGCTCGGCAGCCCGTTTCGCGCCCTCCGGAGCAAGACCTCGGGCAAACATCTCGGCCCGGTTCTCGGTCAACACCTCAGCGACTTCGTTACGATGATCACACTGCTCTCGACAGGCAAGACACGCACTGCAGGCCCAGCTCGTCTCGGCAGTGTCCGCCGATGGCTTCAAGTCGCCCCGTCCAACGAAATACGCCAACGACATCTTCCCCCATGGCGTGACCGTCTCGCTGGCCTCGGCATTCGAAACCGGGCACGCGGCGCGCGACAACTTCGGGCAATAGACGCATTTCTCCAACGCATCACGGTGCGGTTCTAAAACGGGAAGCAATGGTCGCTCGGCCATGAGGCGAAGACTAGAAGAGGCAGCCCTAGGAACCAAGTGCTGGTGGTGGGCGGCGGCTCTGAAGGCGCACCGCATGGGGCAGGCGCAGGATGAAACTCGTTCCGTCGGCGCTCGAACTCATTTCAACGCTACCGCCATGCTCTTCGGCGATCCGCTTCACGATGGACAGGCCCAGACCGGTCCCCGTCTCCTTGCCCGCCGTGACGAAGGGCTCGAAGAGCTTGTCGCGGATTTCCTTCGGGATTCCCGGCCCGCTATCCGTCACACAGAACTCGATGTCGTCTCCCCGTTCCTCGCATTCGATACGAAGCTTCCCCCCATCAGGATCCATGGCCTCGATGGCATTGTTCACGAGATTATTGAGCGCACGCAGTATCTTGGCCTCATCGAAGAACGCTATCGCTTTGCGGTCGAAATCGATCTGAAACTCGACGTTCTTCCCGCGTAGCCCCGACACGACCTGTTCACGAAACTGATCGAGGAAGCGCTTGAGTATGATCTTCCGAATCCACACCTTCCTTTCGCCACGTGCATAGGCGAGCAACTCTTGTTGCATCGCCCCGATCAACTCAAACTGCTCGCTCACCGTTTGTGCATAGCTCGCCCTCGAATCCTTGTCGTCGGTGACTTCCATGAGCTGCACGTAGCCGCTGATGATCGTCAACGGTGTGCGCAAATCGTGCATCACACCTGATAGCAGTCGCCCGAGTGTGCCGAGCCGCTCGGCCCGCTCCCGCTCGTGACGTTCCTCGAACACGCGAAGCTCTGTCGAGACATTCGCCGACACGAGCCGCAACAAGGACGCGTCATCCTCGGAAAAGGAGGAGGGCTGAGCGTCCCGATTATAAAGAGCGATGGCCCCACACACCCGCTTGCCTTCCGCAAGCGGCGAAGCCAGGGCCGAACGCACGTCTATCCCCAGCAACTCACGTACGCGCCCAGGGTCCCGGATGAGTTCAGGATCGTCGATTTGGATACTCTCGTTCTGGGCCATCGCGCGTCCGGCGATCCCCTCTCCGTGCTGAACGCAGACCTCGCGGACTTCTTCGACATCGCTCGTATTGACGACGTACAGGGTCAATACGCCGTCCCGTGACTCGAACAACAGCGCCCCGGCCTCGGCTCGACACGCTTCAGCCGTCAGTTTGATCACCTGGCGCGCGAGTTGCTCCACCGATGAAGAACGACTGAGGGCCGTCTCCAGCTCGTAAAGCAAGGCCAGGTCGCTGACGCTACGTTCGAGGCGAATCTTGTGATCGGTCAACCGCTGAAACAGTTGGCTCTTCTCGAAGGACACAGCCGCTTGGGTTGCCAGCGCATTGAGCAGCTCGGTGTCGTAGGGTGTGAAAACCGTTGGCCGGTCGTCAGCGCTAATCTTGTTCAAGGCCTGGATGACGCCGATCACCTTGCCCGTATGGTCTTTGAGCGGCACGGCGAGTATCGCACGGGTTCGGTAACCACTCATTTTGTCCCAGCTCGGATCGAAGCGGGCATCCTTGTAGGCATCACGGATCCGAATCGGACGACCCGTCTCAGCGACTTGACCCGCAACTCCCTTTCCCAAGGGCACCGTGATAAGCTCGAGGGCATCGTCATTCTTGACGCGCGAAATCAACGAATCGCCATCGCGAACGTAAATGGTGGCTCGATCCGCCTGAAGTACATGAGTCGCGGCATTCAGAACGATGGTCAACAGCTCATCGAGATCGACGGCATTCCCAACCGCCATGCCGACCTCGCGGAGCGACTCGCTGACACCGCGAGCACGCACGAGTGCTGCCTCGAGTTCAGCGACTCGAGCGCTCAACTTCGTTTCGCGGGAGACAGCATCCACCCTAAGAAAATATCACGGCGGCGAGGCAAAGTATCGCTCGACTTGTCCTTATCCAATCACGGCAATATAAGACACCTGGGATGGATTCATGGCGCTAAAACAAGTTCAAGTCCGGGTGAGAGGGCGCGTTCAAGGCGTATTTTTTCGTGCTGCAGCCCAACGCGAAGCCAAACGCTTGGGACTTTCCGGCTGGGTGAGAAACCGAACGGATAATTCCCTCGAGATCCTGGCGGAGGGCGAAGAAGGCGGGATCAAGGACCTCATCAATTGGGCTCAAAACGGACCGAGCGCCGCCAGAGTAGACAACGTCGATGTTCGGTGGCGGAGCTTTGTCGGTGATTTCTACGACTTCCGCATTGTTGACTGACCATAACGGCCGGCGGCGACGGCGGGGCCATCTGCTAGCGCTTTCCCTGATCGGCCTGCTCATGGGGCTGCTGCCCCCCCCCGCCCGGGCCGACACGGTTGCGCCTGCCGCCAGTGTCTCGGCCGCCAGTGTCTCGGCGAGCACATCCCCGGACAGCTGGAGCCTGAGGGTCCCTCTGGCGCCACTTCCCAAGCTCCCGTCCACCAAACTTCCGCCGCTTCACCAGGCAGCCTCCGACGAGCTCGACGTGCGCATGGCTCGGCTCCTGACGCTGAAGGCCGCCAGCCCACTCGATCAGCCGGAGCTTCGATTCCTTCTCGACGGTGTCGACGCGAAGCTCGTGGTTGCGATAGCGACTCGCCTCAGCGAGCTGCGCGAGTCGCTATCTGGCAAGAACGTGCGGCGCTTGCTCGAGCGATCCCGCAAAGACGGCCGACGAGCTATCCGCAAGGCGAAAAAGAAGACAGGCAAGGAGCCGGCCGGCGACTGGTTGGTCTTCATGTTGGCGCGACCGCGTCCGAACAAGACCGCTTGGCGCGATGGCGTCAGGTTGTTCGGAATGCTCCGAATGCTCGAGCAGCGGGCCACGACGACAGCGGTGCGCGTGATGTTGGCGGCCTACGGGTACTTCGGTGAGATCGTGCGAATTGACGTGCAACGGACGCTGGAGCGACTCGGGGACAAGGCGGTCGCAGCTCTGATCGAGAGCAAGAAGCACAAGGTGAAGCGCGTGCGGCGATTGGCGCGGCGCCGACTCGACAACATGGGACGCGCCATCGCTGGCGAAGCAGTCGCCATCAAGGATCCAGCCATATTGGTCGACGTTCTTCGAGCCTTCGGTCGCGTGCGAGACGTGGATGCGAGCCGCGTCCTGCTCAGTTATGCCAGCAGCGAGCGTGTCCAGTTGCGTCAGGCCGCGCAGGCAGCCATTGCCGCGATCGGCGAACCGGGACGCTGGCATCTCCGGGACGCGTACCAATCCCAAACCGGGAAGCGAGCTCCCCGTGGCTGGTCGTGGGAACGTACGGCACAAGAGCTGTTTCGGCTGCATCAACAGGCCACGCTGAGGCCGGTAAACAGCTTGCTCCAAGCGGGGGACAAGGCGCTCCGTGAGAAGAACTACCGCGCCGCCACCGCGGCCTTCGACGAAGTGCTTAGGCAGATCCCGCGACTCCCAGCCACCGCTACCATGGCCCCCGCCTATCTCGGCCGTGCCCAACAATGGCTCGATGACGACAAACCGGCCGAGGCCCTCGCGGCGCTCCGGAAGGCCGTCATGCTCGCCCCCCATGCGCCACAACACGAACAAACGGTGTCGAAGATTGCAGAGATCGAAGCTCGCCTTCGATCCTCGGCGGGGCAACCCGACCGCTACCTCCTCAAGCGGGCCGTGCGGATCGACCCGGCCAATAGCAGCGCCAAGAGCTTGCTCGCGGCAGCGAAAGCCGATCCGGGGACTTCCAGCACCATCACGACCCGGCAAATCGGCGCCGCTGTCCTGCTCTTTCTCGGCTTGCTCGGCAGCGGCCTACTCGTACGCCGTACCCGTCCGTCCCAAGAGAAGAAGCGTGACGGAGAAGCAATCGACGCGAGCGATGGAGCGGCCCCTCCCACCAGCGAGTGACCGATCGGAGTCGACAAAATGCCACGCGGCGCACCCGAGGCACGCCGCGTTTCGACAGTCGAAGTGAAGACGGATTATTCGTCCGCTTTTTCTTCGTCGTCTTCGTCATCCGCTGCTTCTGCTTTCGCTTCAGCGTCAGTCGACTTCTCGTCTGTGACTTCTTCGGCTGCCTCTTCTTCGGCTGCCTCTTCTTCGGCTACCTCTTCTTCGGCTGGAGCAGGCGCGGCGTTCGTCGCGCTCTCCTTCTCCGGCTTGCGAGCCGCTTCCGTTTCGGCATCGGCGAGTAGCTCGATCACGCTCATGTCTGCACCGTCGCCCCGGCGCGGCCCGAGCTTGATGATACGTGTGTAGCCACCCTGACGACCGTCGTAGCGCTTCGCGAGATCAAGCATCACCTTCTCAATCAAGTCTTGCTTGGTACCGTCCTTGGTCACACCCCACCGAGGGAGGTACGACGCAAGAAGACGATGCACGTGCAAACGCTTGGCTTTGTCGGCATCACTCAGATCGGCTTGCGGCGTGTATGCCACCGGCCCGAGTCGCTTGGCCTTCGTGATGAGCTTCTCCGTGACCCGGCGAAGTTCCTTCGCTTTGGCGGCGGTCGTAACGATCCGCTCGTGGGTGACCAAGTTTGCGGCCATGTTTCGAAACATTGCTCGTCGATGCGAGGTGTTGCGACCAAATTGTCTTCCGTCTTTACGATGACGCATGTTGCCACCTTTACGAGAATCTGATTTCTCGCGGCTTACTGGGCTTTCTGAGCATTCCAACGCTCAACAAGCTGATTCCAGTTGTCAATCTTCATTCCAAGGTTCAACCCCATGCCCGACAAGATCTCTTTGATCTCCTTGAGGGACTTGCGGCCAAAGTTCTTCGTCTTGAGCATATCCTGCTCGCTACGCTGTACAAGCTCACCAATAAGCTGAATGTTGGCGTTCTGAAGGCAGTTCGCCGAGCGCACGCTGAGTTCCAACTCCTCGACCGAGCGGAAGAGGTTCTCGTTGAGCGGCTCCTCTTCTTCGCCGGGCATCGGGTAGGCCTCTTCGATCTCCTCGAAGTTGATCCAGATGTTGAGCTGCTCCTTGATGATCTTGGCGGCGAAGGCCACCGCATCAGCCGGCGCGACGGAACCGTCGGTCCAGACCTCGAGCGAGAGCTTGTCGTAGTCAGTGATCTGACCGACGCGCGCGTTGGTCACCTGATAGTTGACCTTGCGGATCGGCGAGAAGAGCGCGTCGACAGGAATGCTACCTAGCGCCATGGTCGGGGTTTTGTTCCGCTCCGCGGTGACATAACCGCGACTCACACCAACGTTGAGTTCGGCGGCAAAGGGGCCCTTCTTGTCGAGCACCGCGATGAGATGATCGGGGTTGAGTACCTGAAGGCCATCCACCAGCTGGATGTCTCCCGCGAGGACCGGTCCCGGACCTTCCTTCTGGACGCGGACGGTGTAGTTCTTGGCCGTCTCGGCCTTGAACACCACCTCTTTCAGGTTGAGTACGACGTCCGACACATCTTCGACAACGTCGGGCACAGTCGTAAACTCGTGAAGCGCACCCTCGATGCGAACCGTAGTCACGGCAGCACCCTGAAGCGAGGAGAGCAGCACGCGACGCAGCGAGTTGCCAATCGTCGTACCAAAACCGCGCTCGAGCGGCTCGCAGACGAACTTCGCATACGAGCCCGTCGCGCTGTCCTGGTCAATGTTCACACCGCGCGGGCGGATGAGCTCACGCCAGTTGCGGGCAACGAAGTTGGGATCGTTTTGTGGAATCATCTCTTCTGACATTTTTTTCCTACTGCCCGCGTGGGGTCTGTTCATCCCCTTTGGGATGGATTTTGCGCGAAGATCACGTGATTCTCGCCGCACTCAGCTACAAATCACCGTCTCCTGCCCGCACTTCACACTGCTGTAGACCTACAAGAGGCCGGTTTCGAAGAAAGTGAATCCCCGAGGGGTCACTTTTCGCGCTCGAATGACCGCTCCCATACTCCGGAGAGCAAGGAACCGGCCAGCCGTCGATCAGCGCGAGTAATACTCGACGACCAATTGCTCGTCGATTTCGGGCTCGTTGAGTTCGTCCCGAACCGGCGCGCTCGAAAGCGAACCGGCGAAATTTTCGCGGTCAATGTCGATCCAACTCAGGACCGGACGTTTGTCTGCGCTAGCGATCGCGAGCTGAACGCGGACGAAGGTGCGAGCCTTCTCGACCAACTGGATCTTCTCGCCGACCTTCACGACATACGAAGGAATGTCGACGCGCTTGCCGTTGATCAGAACATGCCCATGGCGAAGAAGCTGGCGCGCATCGGTCCGCGAACCAGCGAAGCCCAAGCGATACACGACGTTGTCGAGACGACGCTCGAGCAAGGAGAGCATTTCCTCACCGGTACGACCCTTGCGACGGGAAGCCGCCGTGTAATACCCGCGAAACTGCTTCTCGAGCACGCCGTATACCCGACGCACCTTTTGCTTCTCGCGGAGCCGAATCGCATACTCGCTCAGCTTGATGCGGCCTTGGCCATGCTGACCCGGCGGGTAAGGCCGACGAGTAAAAGAACACTTTTCAGAATAGCAACGCTCGCCCTTGAGATAGAGCTTCATGCCCTCTCGACGACAGAGTTTGCAGACCGGTCCGATATAACGAGCCATCTTTCAAATCCTCAAACGCGGCGACGCTTAGGCGGCCGACAACCATTGTGGGGAATAGGGGTAACGTCACGAATCAGAGTGACTCGCAATCCTACGGACTGCAGGGCACGCAGCGCACTCTCGCGCCCCGCGCCGGGGCCCTTCACGAACACCGCCAAGGTGCGCATGCCGTGGTCTTGGGCAGCTCGCGCCGCCTGCTCGGCAGCGACCTGAGCCGCGAACGGGGTCGATTTGCGCGAACCCTTGAATCCGCGCGCACCAGACGAGCACTGAGAAATCGTATTCCCCTTTGTGTCCGTAATGGTGATCATCGTGTTGTTGAACGTCGAGTGAATATGGGCGATTCCCGCCGCGATATTCTTCTTGACGCGCTTCTTGCCTTTGCCTTTTGAGGTAGCCATGTGTCCTTATCCTCGCTTACGCTGAACCATACGCTTCCGCGGTCCCTTGCGGGTGCGGGCGTTCGTGTGAGTGCGCTGCCCGCGAGCTGGCAGACCACGTCGATGTCGTAGACCGCGGTAACAACCGAGGTCCATCAGGCGCTTGATGCTCATCTGAATCTCGCGGCGAAGATCACCCTCGACGCGGTAATCACTCTCGAGGATGTCGCGAATCTTCTTCACTTCACCGTCGGTGAGATCGTCCACCTTGGTCGCCGGGTCGAGCTTCGCCTTGGCGCAAATCGCCTCAGCGGTAGTCCGTCCCACGCCATAGATATATGGAAGGGCGTAAACAATGTGCTTCCTACGCGGAAGGTCAACTCCTGAAATTCGTGCCATGGCTCAGCTTCCTTGCCGCTGCTTGTGACGAGGGTTGTCGCAAATGACTCGGACCACGCCGCGGCGGCGGATCACTTTGCACTTGTCACAGATTTTTTTGACGCTTGGTCGGACCTTCATGATGCCTCTGATTCTGGGCTGGGGTACTTACACCGAGAGAGCGCTCAACATGCGCTCCGTTACTTCTGCTGGCTTGCCGACGCCGTTCACTCGGCGAAGAAGCTGAATATTTTCGTAGAATGGAAGAAGCGCGGCCGTCATGGTCTCATACGCTTCGAGGCGCCTGCCCACGGCCTCAGGTCGGTCGTCGTCTCGATGAACGAGCTGAGCCTCCGCGGGCGGCGGATTATAGACAAGATGGTAAATCTGTCCAGTCGCTTTGTCAGTCCGACGGTTAACTAACCGTTCTTCAAGTAGTTCACGAGGGACATCGAGCTGTATGACAGCCTCGATCGGTGTCTTTCGCTCGCCCAAGATGCGGGCCAGGCCCTCGGCCTGTGGCACCGTCCGAGGGAAGCCGTCGAGAAGAAAACCACCCGCGCAATCGTCGTTGGCCACCCGTTGCTCGATGAGCCCGATGACCGTTTCGTCCGGCAGCAAACCACCGGAGGCCATCAGATCCACCCAGCCTTGCTCGAGGTTCCCGGCCGTTTTGGCGGCGCGAAGCATATCGCCGGTCGACAAATGCGGAACACCTCCCAAGTGCTCACAGACCGCTTTGGCCTGCGTGCCCTTGCCCGATCCGGGCGGTCCAACGAGTACGACAATCGCCATGGTCGTCCCTCAGCCCGTCTGGGGCACCCGACGCCCGCGCACGCGACTGCCACCGGGTCCCGTGAGACCTTCGTAACTTCGCTTGATGAGATGACCTTCTATTTGCTGGACGGTGTCCAGCGCGACGCCGACAACGATCATGACCGTGGTGCCACCAAAGGTGATGGGCACGCGAATCGCCGTACCAATCATCGCCGGAACCACGCAGATGAACGCCACGTAGGTCGCACCAACAGCGGTGATCCGCTGCATCACGTGGTCGATGAATTCAGCCGTCTGCTTGCCCGGTCGCAAGCCTGGGATATTGGCCTGCTGCTTCTTCAGATTCTCGGCCACATCGACCGGTTGAAACACGACGTTGGTGTAGAAGAAGCAGAAGAAGAGGATCAGGATGGCAAAGCCGGTGTTGAACACCCAGCCGCCCTGGTTGATGATCGACTGAAGGCCGTCCATGCCAGGCACGTCCATGCTCGCCAAGGTGGCGGGAAACATCAGCAGCGACGACGCGAAGATGGGCGGGATAACCCCCGCGGTGTTCACCTTCAAAGGCAAGTGCGCGCTCTGTCCGCCATAGACACGCCGGCCGACTTGGCGTCGCGAGTACACGATCGGAATGAGGCGGCGTCCGTTCTCGAAGAAAGCGCACACCCCAACACTCACCACGAACACAGCCACCACAGTGGCCATGGTCAGGGGTCGGGGATCACTCTGATTGGCGCGGAAGTAATCCACCACGGCACCCGGTGCACCCGAGATGATGCTAGCCATGATCAGCAAGGAAATGCCGTTGCCAATGCCCCGCTCGGTGATTTGCTCGCCGAGCCACATCAGGAACGCGGTTCCGGTGGTGAGCGTAAGGACCGTCATCAGCTCGAAGCCCAGTCCGGGCTGGTTGACGATGCCCGCGCCGGCCTCGCCGGCAGACAAGCTCTCGATAAACTTGGCGATGCCGAAGCCTTGAAAAGCGCTCAACGCGATCGTGCCGTAACGGGTGTACTGCTCGATCTTCCGCCGACCGCTCTCGCCTTCCTTCTTCAACTCTTCGATGGGCTGATAGACCATGCCCATCAGCTGCAAAATAATCGATGCCGAAATGTAGGGCATGATGCCCAAGGCGAAGATCGAGAGGTTCTCGAGAGCTCCCCCCGAGAACATGTTGAAGAAGCCCAGCAAGTTGCCCGACTGCGAAGCCACGAACTGACGCATGGCGTTGCGGTCAACACCAGGCGTCGTCACAAACACCCCAACGCGATACACCGCGAGCATACCCATGGTGAAGAAGATGCGGCGACGCAGCTCCGGCACCTTGTGCCAATTGGCGAGATTCGCGAGAGTCGTCATGGTTCAGACTTCGTATCTAGTCGGTCTCGGCCGCCTCAACCTTGGGGAGCCGACGAGCGACGGTCTCCACGGTGCCGCCAGCCTTCTCGATCTTGCTCGCAGCGCCAGACGAGAAGGCATGAGCCTTCACGGTGAGCTTCTTGCTGAGATCGCCATTGCCTAGAATCTTGAGCAGGTCGAACGTGCCCTTGATGAGACGACGCTCCTGAAGCAACGCGATGGTCACCTCGGTGCCATCATCGAAGACGTCGAGTTCACCAACGTTGACGTTGACGACGCGATTGCTGAACAGATTAGTGAAACCGCGCTTGGGTAAACGACGCATCAGGGGCATCTGACCACCCTCGAAGTAGCGACGTCCGCCAGATCCCGATCGGGAGTTCTGACCGTTCATACCGCGCCCGGCCGTCTTGCCATTACCCGATCCGGGGCCACGACCCACGCGGTTCGCCGCGCGCTTCGCACCCTTCGGGGGCTTGAGTTTCGATAGAATCGACATAACTATTCCTCACGCCTCAGGCGTCGATCTCCTCGACCGACACCAAATGGATGACCTTCTTGACCATGCCGCGAAAGGACGGCGTGTTGTCGACAGTGGCCGTGTGACCGATACGGCGTAGACCGAGACCGTGCAGTACCGCGCGGGTGGTCCGCGGGTGGCCGATCTGGCTGCGCGTCTGTCTGACGAAGAGCTTCTTTTTCATGATTCACCACCTTCGGTCGTCGCGGCAGCCTTGGGCGCCTCGGGAGCAGCGGCAGCGGCCTCGGGAGCAGCAGCGGCCTCGGGGGGAGCAGCCTTGGGCGCCTCGGGAGCAGCAGCCTTGGGCGCCTCGGGAGCAGCAGCCTTGGGCGCCTCGGGAGCAGCGGCAGCGGCCTCGGGAGCAGCGGCAGCGGCCTTGGGCGCCTCGGGCAACTTCATCTGCCGGCGCTGGACCTTGGCCCGCGATTGATGGTCGATCCGATCCATAGAGATTTCCCGCTTCTTCGCGAACGCCGCCGGCGGGCGCAGGCCCTGAAGAGCGTTCACCGTCGCGGTGACGATGTTTTGTTTGTTGCTCGAGCCGAGCGACTTGGTGAGCACATCGTGGATCCCCGCAGAAGAGACGACCGCACGAACCGGCCCGCCAGCGATAACGCCAGTACCCGGACCGGCAGGCTTGAGCAGAACTCGTCCTGCGCCGGCACGACCAACGATCTCGTGCGGAATGGTCACCCCATCAAGGGGCACCTTGAACATATTCTTGCGCGCGCGGTCATTGCCCTTGCGAATGGCTTCCGGGACCTCGTTGGCCTTACCGAGGCCAACGCCGACATGACCGGCTTCATCACCCACGACGACGAGCGCCGAAAAGCTGAAGCGGCGGCCGCCTTTGACCACCTTGGAGACGCGGTTGATGTAGATGACGCGCTCCTTCAAGCGCTCTTCGTCAATAGGATAATTCAGAGACATAATGTGTACCTAGCTGGGAGCCTTAAACCCCGTCAAAAGTCGAGGCCTGCCCCGCGTGCCGCGTCGGCGAGAGCCTTGATGCGGCCGTGATACAGGTAGCCGTTGCGGTCGAAAACGACCTTGGTGATGTTCTGTGTCTTGCACCGTTCGGCAATGAGCGCGCCCACCTTCTGGGCTGCATCGCTCTTGTTGCCATCGGTTTGCCCAGCGAGGTCTTTCGCCATCGTCGACGCGCTCGCGAGCGTTTTGCCGGTCACGTCGTCGATGACCTGCGCATAGATGTGCTTGGCCGAGCGAAAAACCGTCATCCGCGGGCGCTCGGTGGTCCCGGTGGTCTTTTTACGAATGCGGAACTTGCGCTTCTGCTTACCTGTGAGTTTCTTCGCCATGTTCTTGTCCTCAGCGATTAAGCGCTGCCAGCCTTGCCGGCCTTGGCACGCACGTGCTCTCCCTGGTAACGAACACCTTTGCCGCCGTAGGGGCTGGGCGGTCGATAGCCGCGAATGGTCGCCGCCGCTTGGCCCACGACGCCCTTGTCGACACCTTGAATGATGATCTTCGTCCCCTTCGAGTCTTTCGGAATTTCGATACTCAGTCCAGCGGGAACCTTGAATTGAACAATATGCGACAAGCCTAGACTCAGGTGCAAGACCTGGCCTTTGAGTTCGCCTCGGTAACCGGTGCCCTGAAGCTCGAGCCGCTTCTCATAGCCCTCGGTCACTCCCGTGACCATCGTCCCGATGAGGGCTCGCATGAGGCCTTGAAGACGCGGGCCGTCGCTGCGAGTCGCCGTCGAGCTGACGAGGATCCGTTCACCCTCTTGCTTGACGATGACCTGAGCCGGAATGGCGCGCCACAGCGAGCCCTTCGGGCCCTTGATTTCCACCTTGTCGGTGCCGATCGTTGCCGCGACACCCTTGGGAAGGATGACCGGTCGTTTGCCGACCCGTGACGTGCGTGTTGCTATTTGCGACATCACCACACCTCACAGAGGATTTCGCCGCCTACTTTGCGACGACGGGCTTCGCCATCACTCATCAAACCGTTCGACGTACTGAGGATCGAGACACCGAGCCCCGAGTACACGAAGGGAATTTTGTCGTGGCGCACGTAAACGCGACGGCCAGGCTTCGACACGCGCCGAATACCATCGATGGCACTCGTTCGGTCGCCACCGTACTTCAACACGATGGTCAGGTTCTTCCGCCCAGCCTCTTCGGTCGCGCTCACATCGGAGATGAAACCCTCACGTTTGAGGATCTCCGCCAAGCGCAACTTCAGTCGACTAGCCGGAACCAGAGTCGTGCGGTGCCTTGCCTTCATGGCATTGCGGATCCGCGCCAACATATCGGAAATGGGATCGCTCAACATACCGTCACCAACTCGCTTTGATTACACCCGGCAATTCACCACGAAGGGCAAATGTGCGCAGACAGATTCGGCAAAGTTCGAAGTCGCGGTAGTAGCCGCGTGCGCGACCACATACCTTGCATCGGTTACGATGACGGGTGCTGAACTTCGGAGGCCGGTTCATTTTCGCGAAAGCTTGTGCTTTAGCCATATCTTATTGTTCTCCTAGCGACTTGCGCGTCCCTCGGACATTTTTCGGAAAGGCATGCCGAGACTACGAAGGAGCTCTCGCCCTTCGTCATTCGTCTTGGCACTTGTGACGAAACAAATATTAAGTCCGCGGGTTGCGTCGATATTGTCGTAGTCAATTTCGGGGAAAACGATTTGCTCTTTGATCCCCATGGTGAAGTTACCCTGGCCGTCGAAACCCTTTGGGTTGATCCCCTTGAAGTCGCGAACGCGGGGCAACGCAATGCTGAAGAGCCGGTCAGCAAACTCCCACATACGGCAGCTGCGTAGGGTCACTTTGACACCGATGGGCATACCTTCACGGAGCTTGAATCCGGCGATCGACTTGCGTGCGCGGCGGATGATCGGCTTCTGACCCGTGATGGCCGTCAACTCTGCGACCGCAGCGTCGATGATCTTGGGGTTTTGAACCGCTTCGCCCAAGCCCATGTTGACAACGATCTTCTTGAGGCGCGGGACCTCCATTTCGTTGCCGTACTTGAACTGCTCTTTCAGGGCAGCGCGAGCCTTGCCGCTGTACGTCGCCTGAAGGCGCGGCGTGTAATCTGCGCTGGGACGCTGCACAGCCTTTTCGCTTACCGCGACATCTTTGCTTTTATCTTTCCTGGCCATTTTCTTATCGCCTCGAAATTCCTACCACCGCAATCACAGTGTGCGGGCCGTCAGCCCTGCTTGAGTTCAGCTCCACCGACAGCCACCCGTCGCTTCGACTGTTTTCCGTCTTCCTCGGTGTAGCCGGCCTTGACGCGCGTCGGCTTTCCGCTGTCCGCGTCGAGGGGCATCACGTTGGACATGTGGATGGACGCTTCTTTCTCGATGCGGCCACCTTCCACGTTCTGTTGATTGGGGCGAGTGTGACGCACCACCTTGTTCAAGCCTTCGACGATCACGCGCCCATCGTTGGAGAGAAGGCGCGAAATGCGTCCGGTTTTTCCGCGTTCACGACCAGTGATGACCTGAACGAGATCGCCTACGTGCAAGCGCTGCATCAGAGAACCTCCGGAGCCAAAGACACGATACGCATGAAACGACGGGCGCGAAGTTCACGAGCGACTGGCCCGAAGATACGCGTGCCGATCGGCTCGTTTTCCTTGCTGATAAGGACGGCGCTGTTCCTGTCGAATTTGATGTAGCTGCCGTCGGCGCGACGCTGCTCTTGCTTCGTTCGGACGATCACCGCGCGAGCGATGTCGCCCTTTTTCACCTTGGTGTTCGGCATGCATTCTTTGACCGACACGACGACGACGTCGCCGAGGCCAGCGTAACGGCGGCGCGAGCCCCCCAGCACCTTGATGCAACGGACGATCTTCGCGCCGGAGTTGTCGGCGACCTCGAGATCCGTTTGTACCTGGATCATTGGTAACGCCTTTCCTTCGAGGGGGCGATCATCTTGGTGACCACCCAGCGCTTGGTCTTTGAGATCGGCTGGTGCTCCGTGATCTCGACCCGGTCACCTGTGACGTATTCGTTCGTCTCGTCATGAGCGTGGTAGCGACGGCGCTCGCGAAGGTACTTTTTGTACTTCGGGGCAAGCTTGCTACGGATGACCTCGACCGTGACGGTCTTGTCCATCTTGTCACTAATGATGGTGCCGCTCAGCGTGCGACGGAATTTTGCTTTAGGCTCACCCATGATCTAGGCCTCTCCCGCTTCGGCAGTGACAGCGATCGCTGCCTCTTCGCGAAAGCGCTCGTTGATGATCGTCTTGACGCGCGCCAAGTCGCGGCGCGCGCGGCGAATCGAATCCGTATCGTCGAGCTGGTTGGTGAAATTCTTGATGCGAGCCTCGAAGATCTGCCGACGCAGATTGGTTTCGAGATCGTTCAGACGTTCGACGGTGCAATCACGCAGTTCGTTAATTTCCACGTCATCACCTCTCAGTTAATTTGGCCACGAACCGCGAAGCGGCAAGCCAATGGAAGTTTGTGTGCAGCGATGCGAAAGGCCTCACGTGCGGTGACCTCGGGCACGCCGGCCAATTCGTAGATGACCCGACCGGGGCGGACACGCGCGACCCACTCTTCGGGCGAACCCTTACCCTTGCCCATTCGGACCTCGAGCGGCTTCTTCGTCACGGGCACGTCGGGAAAGACGCGGATCCAGAGCTTGCCAGCTCGCTTGCAGTGGCGCTGGATGGCCATACGAGCAGCTTCAATCTGTCGCGCCGAGAGCCGACCCGGCTGGAGAACCTGCAAACCAAAGTCGCCAAAGGACACGTTCGATCCGCGATGAGCAAGTCCTCGGGTACGACCCTTTTGGGCCTTGCGAAATTTCGTTTTCTTGGGGGAAAGCATTGTTCCTTACCTCTTCCAGGAAGAGCCAATCGATCAGGTGCCGATGACCTTGCCCTTGCGCGGCAAAACCTCGCCTTTGAAGATCCACACTTTGATGCCGATCATGCCGGTCTTCGTACGAGCCTCGGCGAGGCCGAACTCGATGTCCGCGCGCAGCGTGTGAAGAGGCACGCGACCCTCGCGGTAGGTCTCGATGCGGGACATGTCCGAACCGCCGAGACGCCCGGCACAGCGAATGCGAATGCCCTTCGCGCCAAACTTCATGGCAATCGCGACGGCCTTCTTCATCGCCCGACGGAAAGCGATACGACGCTCGAGCTGAGCACCGACGTTCTCCGCGACGAGCTGAGCATTGGTCTCGGCTTTGCGCACTTCCTGAACGTCGATGAGCACCTCGTTCTCCGTGAAGGAGCTGACGCCTGGGAACTTCTTCTCGTCCCCAGTGGCCGAGGTCATGTTGCCCGTTTGAAGCGTCTCGATGCCTTTGCCACCTTTGCCGATGACCATGCCCGGTCGTGCGGTGTAGACGAGCACTTTGGCACGATTAGCAGCACGCTCAATTTCAACACTGGCGATGCTAGCGTTGTAGAGGTACTTCTTGATCGCGCGTTTGATACGAATGTCCTCGTGCAGCCACTTACGATACTGCGGACCACTCTCGTACCACTTGCTGTTCCACGTCTTGATGACGCCGAGGCGGAAGCCGATGGGGTGGGTCTTCTGTCCCATAGAATCTAATGATCTCCAGAAAGGTGAGGACGCTGAGCGCTAGGCTCGGGTGTCCAACTCGATAGCGATGTGTGAAACGCCCTTGACGATGCGTGTGGCGCGTCCCATGGCGCGGGGGCGCCAGCGACGAAAGAAACGATCCGGGGCCTTGTCTACCGTCGCCTTGCTGATGAACAACGCGTCGACGTCGACGTTCGGATCCAAGTTGCGCGCGTTGGCCAATGCGCTGTCGAGCAGCTGACGAACAATTCGTGCTGCGCTCTTGTTGGTAAACTGCAGAATCTGAATCGCCTCGGCCACGTCGCGACCGCGAACGAGGTTGGCAATGACCCGCGCCTTGCGGGGGGCGATTCTGCTGAATTTAGCGTTAGCCTTGCTGACCATGATTGCTACCTGAAAGAGCTGTGCGAACCTTCATCCGGAAGCTCGCTTCGAGCCCCGCCGCTTTGGATGGGGCCTTGCGGCAAAGTCACCGTCTGGTTGTGCGCGAAACACGTTTTGTTTTGTCGTACGCCCCGTACACCGCTTGGGAAACTCGCGTTTCCGAACCTTCGTCGCGTCACTGGCGGTTACCCGCAAGAAACCTTTTAAGAACAAGGCCTCAGTGGCCGACGAAGCAAGCGACGCCCGAAGACGCCGTTACAAGTTGTGGCCGGTTGTCCAGATGGACGGGTGGCCACGGGGAGCGCGGTCTTACCAGTCGGTTTCGCACTACGCAAGAGCCAAACCGATATTTTTGGTCGTAAAAACGCTCGCTTCGCCCTCGATGAGAGCCAAGCCTGAGCATACGTACAGGGATTGTCGTCGCCCGAGCAATGCTAGACACATGAGGTGGCTAGGCAATGGACTCAAGCTCTGTGCTTATCGATGACCGCGCTCGGGTGTGCGAGTGGCCCGGCGACCCGCCATAAAACGGCAAAATACAGCATAGTTTCAAATACTTACGAAAAACCAGCTGCTCGTGAGGCGATCGCGCCGAGTCCGCAGCGCGCGCCCACGAAAGCCTATTCACCGAACACGAAGCCGCAGCCCGAAGGCACCGCGTCTACCACAGCCGTCGATCCCAAGACCCCTGACGAGCCCGCCCTCGAGGCCATTCGGCAGTGCCCCCAAGACATGGCCCTCGTGCGTGGCGCGGTCTGTGTCGATCGCTGGGAAGCCTCCTTGGTTCAGGTCTCGCCTGACGGTCGCGAACACCCTTGGTCGCCCTTCGAGAAAGTCCGCGGTTCAAAACGGAAGCTACGTGCCGTGTCCCGGCCGAACGTGAGCCCGCAGGGCTACATCAGTGGCGTCGCAGCCGCGCAAAGTTGCCGCGCCGCCGGCAAGCGGCTCTGTTTGGCCGCCGAATGGCAGACAGCGTGCCGTGGCCCAGAGGACACGACCTATCCCTATGGCCCGGAGCGCCGCGCTGGGATGTGCAACGACGACGGACGGCGAATTCACCCAGTAGCCGAGGTCACGGGCAGGCTCGGCCTTTCGCGAGACCGTATGTGGTACCAAGGTATGGAGCACCCCCTCATCAACCAACTGCCCAATACAGTCTCGAAAACAGGACAGCGGAGCGCGTGCACCAACAGCTACGGCATGTTCGACATGGTTGGCAACCTCCACGAGTGGATCGACGACCCCGAGGGGACCTTTCGCGGAGGCTTCTATATGGATACGGTCCGCAACGGTGAGGGTTGCGATTACACGACGCGCGCTCACGCCGCCCACTACCACGATTACTCAACCGGCTTCCGATGCTGCAAAGACCCCGAGCCCGTAGAATGAAACCGTACCGATCACGCTTCGGACTGATGGTCGTCGCTTGGCTGGCGCTGAGTCTGAACTCGGGCTGCAAGAAGGACAAGGCCGCCGCCGATGAAGAGACCGACGAAGGCACGCCAACCGGGAGCAGCGGCCGGTCCGACACCTTGACGACGAACATCGGGTCAGCGGTAGCCATCGAGATTGTCATCGCGCCGACGAGTGCCAAGTGGGACCAGATCGTCGTGCTCGACGATCAAACGCTCGTTCTCGCCGGACGCGCGCACAACAAGGCGGTGGCGATCAAGACAACGAACGGAGGCAAATCGTGGAGCGGTTTGTCCCAAACCGTAACGGGGTGGTCGGCCTGGGGCTTCGGATCCAACGGGGCCACTGTGCTGCTCAGTGGAAAGGTCAAGAAGGGCACCGTCCGCGGGGCCAACGCCACCATCGGGGACATCAGCATCTCATTCGCGACGAGCGGAGCGAGCGCCTTGCGCGGGCCCTTGAGCCTACCGGTTGTCAAGCCGCTATGGGTCGAACGGCTGACCCGACCCACCGTCGTCTCGGCAGACGCCGCTTCGGTCTTGTTGAAGCGTCCCAAACAGCAAGTTTTAACCAGTGGCAGCCCAGGCGTACTGTCGAAGACACTCCCCAACCGAGATTGGATCGCCGCGCCATACGGCGTGCCCCCCCAACTCGTGAATGTCCACGCAGGTCAAATCAAAGTGCGCCCGTGGCCCGAAGCGGGCAAGTTGCCGGTCGTGGCGACGAGCGTACCGAAGTTTCGGGCCGGTGCGGCGACCACGCAAGCGCTCGCCTCTGCGCCACGCTGTTCCTACGGCGGCATCACTTTCCAACCGGTCGTCGATGCAAGCCGGCGGCCTCACGCTGTAGGCATCTCGGAGCAACGCCTGCTCGCCATCAAGCTGCCGATCAAGCGAGGCAAGGTATTCGGCTGCGGCCCGGGCGGTGTCGTCGTCGACACCTTCGATGCCGCCGCCAGGAAGCTCTCGCTCATTCGATGCGGTCGTACGGGCGCGTGCGCAACCCCAAAGAACTCACCCTTCGACCTATGGCCAGAGGCACACGACCGCACCGTCTGGGCCGTCACAACAACACGGGGCGTGGTCTCGGTCTTGGAAGCCACCGGAGGAAATCGGTGGGGCCTGTATTTGGGCCACTCCTCGGATGAGGGCAAGACCTTCGAACTCGCGCGGGAGATCGCGACCGGAGATGGTCCCAATCGCTTCCGGATGGGCACGCTCGTCGCGCTCGGCAAGCGCGTGCTCATGTTCTTCACGGCGGATACGCCCGATCCATCCAATTCTCAGCGTAGCTGGTACGTCATGGCCTCCGACAATGCGGGGGAAACCTGGGCCGCTCCCTGAGTGAGCACGCCAGGGCTCGTGTTGCCCAAGGACACCGCGGGACCCTCGCCCCGCTTGATCAGGGGCACTGGTTGAGAAACTGACCGCAGGACGGCGGGGGCTGGCGACGGCGAACCCTCACGAGCGCCACCTTCTTTTCGAAGGGCGTGCCAGCCTCGATGTTCACCTTGATCTTCTTCGACCTGAAGCCGCCGCGAACGAGCACGACGGTGTGCTCGCCAGGCGACAACATGAAAGAATCGTCTTTGTCGGGACGAACTTTTTTGCCGTCGACGGTGATCGCGCCACATCTCGGAATACACGTGATGCTCACTTTGACATCCTCGGCCGGAGCAGCCCCGCCAGTCCCGTCCGGAGCCGCGCCGCCTGTCGCAGCCTCGGCGCTCCCGCTTGGCACTGCGGCAACCCCACCCCCGGCCTCGCTCGACTTCGTCGCGTCGGTGGAGGCTGCTGGCGCCGCGCCGCCGACCCCGCCGCTCGCCGCTGGCGCTGCCTTGGCATGGGCATCATCTTCGGTAACGGAGCCTGATTGCATCACGAAAAAGCCTGCGACCCCGCCCCCCAACAGGAGCGTCGCTACAATGACGAAAATCACGGGCAATAGCGCCTTATTGGGCTTCTTCGCTTGCGCTGTGGGGAAATTAGGTAGCCCTGGAGTCGCGTGGCCGCCCGACACATCCGCCCCCGGCGGGTGAGGTGTGCCCGTGGCGGGATAGCCGTGCTGAGCAAAGGCATGCGCCGCTGGCGCTTGGCCTCCTCCCTGTGGATGGGCGGCCTGGGCCGGAGCCGCCGAACCTCCCGCCAACATCGCCGGATCGAACTCCTCTGGCAGGGCGAGCGTCCTGGCCGAGTCGCCCACGGGTGTACCCCCGAGCGCCGCGAGGGCCTGGACCAACTCGTCTGCTTGGCCGGCCCGATCGCCGATGCTAACCGCGAGACTCCTCAAGAAAACCGTGTCGAGCGCGGCATGGAGATTCATCCCGAATTCCTCGGCCCGCAAGGAAACTGGCGTGCGAGGCCCTAGCAATTCCTGCTGCCATGCGTTGAGATCGATGGGCGATTGATGACACGAGCGCCAGTAGGACTGGCCCGTCAGAGCGAAAAAAGCCACGAGCGCGGACGCGAAGACATCCGTTGCTGCCCCGCCCTGCTCCGACGCCTGAAGCTGCTCGGGCGCCCACCAGGGAGCGCAGGCCGCATAAGCTTCGTGCGTTGGGCTGGTGCCACGAACAATGCTCACACCAAAGTCCATCAACCTCACCGAGTAGCTCGGCGCCGGTCCCACAAAGATGTTGGTCGGCTTCAAACCATGGTGAAACAGTTGGTATTGCTGAGCCGCCGCAAGCGAACGCCCCACGCCCGTCATGATCTTGGCCACGACATCAACGGACAGGGCGCCCGTGGATACGAGCTTCGCGAGCGAAGGCTGACTCAGCTGGGGCGTCACGCTAAATGGTGCAGCCGTGGAGGCGTCGTACCCTGCATCGACGACATGGACGACCATGTCCTCTGGCAGAGCAGCGATCACCTGACGCACGCGGTCGAGCTTCGCCATCACGTCCGCGCGCTGTGCGATTGCCGAATCGTAGAGCTTGACCACGACGTCGTTGCCCTGATGATCGCGAGCCGCATAGCTCGCCATCTCGCGGGTGAAAGCCAACAGGCTCGAAATCGTGTATTTGCCCGCGATCGTATGGCCGGCGGACAGGTGGGGCGCGGTCACTGCGAACTCGCCTCGCTGTCGTCCGCCTCTTCCGGCGTATCTTCCGATTGGGCAGACTCAGCCTTACCTTCGCGGATCGACAGAATCGCTGCGAAGACCGCCTTGGTGCTGTCTCCGTCGTCCTTGCCGGCAAAACCAAATCCGAAGATGTTCTTTTCTTCGAGCGGGATGGATACAACGAGGATGGCTCCCCGCACGTCATCACCGTCCTCGACCGGACGCGTCGCGCCAGGCCGCTGCCACAGCGACGCCTCCACACCCACGATCTCTTTTCGGATAGTCGGCACGGACAACAACACTTGTCGGCGTCTCGGCTTCACGGACACCAGTTCAGCGAGCTCTTTGATCTTGTCGGCCCGCTGCTTGGTGAGCTTGAAAGCCGGCTCCACGGGGGTGATCGCGGTCAAGACGACCACCCCGCCACTCGCTGAGGTGGCGATCAACGCCGCGTCCGTCTGCGCGTACGTCCAGCCCGGCGGCGGGGTCGCTACATAGGGAACCCCTGGAATGCGGGCCTTGGTCGACGATGTCGCCTTGCAATTCTCCTCCAACGACTCGCACTTCGGCGGCGGAGGTGGCGGAGGTGGTGGCTCAGGCGCCTCCACCGGTTTGGGTTTCCGGGGAGGAGGGCCGCACGCGAGGAAAGCGTTGGCTACAAGGCCCAGCGTCAAGATGGCAGAGATGCGTCGCATCGAATCGTTCGCTTGTAACTCAGGTTTCCCCCGCGGGCCAGCAGAGGTGCAAGCCGCCGGCCGACGCCAGATTACTCCATGTCGATGCGGTAGACCGTTCCAGAATAGGCGATCAAGTACATCTCGCCTTGCGCATCTTGACCAAACGACGAAATATTGAGGCCCTTGGACTGAAGATCCGCCGTCAAATCGACCGGTTCACTCGCCTGGCCATTTGTCCAGCGCAGCATCCAGACATCTCCGGTGCAGTAATCACCATACAAATAGGCTCCGCGAAGCCACGGAATAGCGCTTCCGCGGTACACATAGCCGCCAGTGACGGAGCACTTGCCCTGCCCGTGGTTGTACTCCGCTGCCGGAGGAATGGTGAGGTTGTTGGGATCGCAATTGCTCGAGGGATTGAAACAGTGATCCCCCTCCTTCAGGCGCCAGCCCCAGTTCTTGTTGCCGTCGCCGGCGGCCGCGATGTCGATTTCCTCCCATTTGTTCTGGCCGACATCACCGATGTACAGATCGGCGGTGCACGCGTCGAAACTGAAACGATAGGGATTGCGCAGGCCGTAATCCCAAATCTCGGAGCACGGTCCGGTGGCGGTGGGATCCTGGCCGCACGGGTTGCCCGTCGAAATGTTTCCGGCAGGAATGGTGTAGGGCTGTGAGCTGACATCGAGGCGCAAGATCGCCCCGAGCAGGGTGTTCGTCTGCTGACCATGGTCGAGAGGATCGTTTGCATCGCCGCCATCGCCTAAACCGAAATAGAGCATCCCATCCACGGGGCTAAACTCGATCGAGCCGCCGTTGTGGTTGCCGTAGGGCTGGTCCACGCTCAAGATCGTGGAGCCCACCGGATTGGGATCGGCAACGTCCGGATCGTTCGCTGATCGGCGGTACTCCGCGAGGGTCGAATCTCCCGAATTGTCACTATAGTGTACGAAGAAGCGGCCGTTCGTCTCGTAGTCGGGGTGGAAAGCCAAACCGAGCAAGCCTCTCTCTCCGCCCGTTCCAACGAGGTTGTCGATGTCCAAGAACACGGATTGTTGACCATTTTTGAGCAATTGGATGACCCCGGTCTGCTCGACGATGAAGATCCGATCCGTATCACCACGGGGTGCGGTGACGAGCACCGGCTTGTTCAATCCCTGGACGAGCGCGGTCAGCTTCAACTGTCCCGCCATGCCCGTCGCGTCGGTACAATCGACGGTGCCGGGATCGACGCCACCGGTGCCAGTGCTCGTCGCACCGCCCATGCCGCCGACGCTCGTCGCGCCACCCACTGCGGCGCCGCCTACCCCACCGGCACCACTGCCGCCCGCCCCAGATCCGGAGTTGCTTGACGTCGTGGTGACCGCCGAGGAAGAGTCTGCCGTGGTGTCGTCGGAACAGGCCCCGATGGTGAAAGCGAGGCCGAGCACCGAGCCGAGACCGACAAGCGCGTAAGAGGAAAATCGTTGGTACATGGTCAAGAATGCCGCAAAAGATGTCGATTAAAGAAGTCCTCAGAACCCTAGCACCGATTGGCATCATCACCGCCAGCGTACTTGCCGGGGCATGCAAAACCCGCGAATCGGGCAACGCGGCGGCGGCGCCATCGACCTCCCAGAATTCCGCCCCCGCACCGCCACAACGCCCCCGGTCAGCGGCACCTCACCCCTTGGCCGGAAATTGGCGGAGCACCCTTGCGGTCGAGAAACGAACGGTTCGCCTTCCGAGTGACGCCTCGACAACAACCTGGTCAAGCGACAAAGGAAAGCGCGCGACGGGCGACGTTGTGTTGACACTCCGCGTATCGACGACTGGAGAGATACGCGGCGAAGGCAAGGGCGCGCTGGGCGCGCTCACGCTAACCGGCAAAGTGACGGACAAGGACCTGCGGGCCACGATTACGGCAACCGACCCAAATGATCCGCTCGGCATGCATGGCGTGTTGTTGGGAGCGGCGAAGGGAGCGGTCATGGAGGTGCGCCTGCGGACTTCGGGACATGACGCGAGTTTGGTTCGGGGCGGCGAGGGAGTCTTGGAGCGAATCGGCACCCCATGAGGCCATCTCAATGCTCAAACCGCACTTCGTCCTTTAGGTCCAGCGCACCATGGGGTAAAAGGTAGGTCTACCGAGGGGCGAAGGGGTCTATGGCCGACACGAACATCAATCAACCACGTAGCGACAAGCGCAAGCAGAGCCTCTACTTCCCGGAGACGATGCTCGCCGAAATCAAGGACGAAGCGGCACGTCTCGACCGATCCCTTTCGTGGGTCGTTCAGCGCGCTTGGAAACTCGCCCGCAACGACATCCGAAAGATCCCCAGTGTCAACGACATCGGGGACGACGGCAGCGAAACCTGAGCCAACCCGCTTCGAGGCTACGGTGGTAGGGTAAAACCATGGCGCAGAGAGACACTGCGGCGTGGGCACAGACCTTCGTCGAAGCCCGTGATGGCACGCGCTTATTTGCTCGTCATCGCGAGGGGAAAAGCGGCATCACGGCCGTCTTGTGTGATGGCATTGCTTGCGACGGTTTCATCTGGCGATTTCTGTACGAGGATCTCCTCGAGGTCGCAAACGTCCTGCATTGGAATTACCGCGGCCATGGCCGAAGTGCCGCGCCTGCCGATGACGCTCACGTCGACATGAGCGTCATCATCGACGACCTCAACGCCGTTCGCGAACAGTTGGTCGACGAGCCCTGCGTGTTGTTCGGACACTCGATGGGTTGCCAAGTGGCTCTCGAGGGCTATCACGCCAATCCAAGCCAGGTCGTGGGTCTGGTGCTCATCTGCGGCGCAGCTGGCCGGATCACGCACAACTTCAAGGGCACCAATGCGCTCGCCCAGGCGCTGCCCCGCCTGATCGGTGGCGCCCGCAAGTTCCCTCAGCTGACGCGCGCTCTGTGGAGCCACGTGCCGCCCGAACTCGCCACCCGCGTCGCCTTGGCCGCCGGCGAAGTGGACGTGGAGAACATCGATCCCGACGATCTGACGAAATACACCGAGCACGTCACCAACATGGACCCCTTGCTCTTCATGCGAATGCTCCAATCGGTCGGAGAGCAATCCGCCGAAGAGTGGTTGCCCACGATCGATGTTCCGGTGCTCGTCATCGCCGGTGAACAAGATTCCTTCACCCCTCCCCACCTCGCCGAAAAAATGGCGGCCCGTATTCCCGACAGCGAACTGATGATTGTGCCCGGGGCAACCCACGTGGTTCCAATCGAGAGACGCACATTGACACAGGAACGAATCGCCAACTTCATCGAAACGCGCGCCCGAGCGGCGCTCAATGAGTCGGGACCGCAATCGTGACGCCATCCGACGATGGTCCGACACCCACTCCCGATGTGCTTTTCGGCGTGTTGCGTGCGCTATGCCACGATCTTCGCAGCCCGCTGACGGCCGTCATGACCAACCTCGAATTTGCACGCCGACAGCTGCAGGGGACGAGTCGGGATGCCCAGCTCCTCGAGTCGCTGGACGACTCGGTCTTGTCCTGCGACGCAATACGGCGGATGGTCGCCAACCTCGACGTCTTGACGCGACCGGACACGCTCAGCACGACCTTGGAGTACCACAGCATCGAAGACATCCTCGCTACGATAACCTCGACCTATCGTAGCCACGCCGCGCTCTGCGACATGATCCTAAGAACACCAACGACAGATAACGCCACTCGCGTTTTCGTCGATCGTCGCCTCATTCGTTTGGCGATCGAGAACTTGCTCGCCAACGCCGTGCAACACGGTCCACGCGGAACGACGATCGAAGTGCATGTCGACACGAACGACCACGCCGTCATCCTTCGTATCGAAGACGACGGCACGCCGATTCAAGCCGGCCATGCCGACGAGGCGACAAGCCTCGAGGCACAAACTCAACATGGCCGCGATGAGCACACCCGGTACAGCAGCGGACTGGCCCTGTTCGCAGCAGCGGCATCCGCGCGCATGGCTGGCGCGGCGCTCGAGTTCACGTCAACGGGCGACAAGAACCGCATGAGTCTGCACCTCCCCACGGCTCCGAAATAAGCGCTGTCATTGTTGGGTGATCACGACGCGAAAGTCGTCACGATAGGTGATGTTGCCCGTGTCGCCGTAGCACTTCCAGCAGGTCGTCCAGTTCAGCTTGCGCCGCACAAACTTGTTCTTCACGAAGACAACCGGTCCCAGCTCCCGCTTCAACCACAGCGTCGAGGCCACACGGTAACGCTCCCCTCCAAGGTGGAAAAATGCCACGATGAAAGAGTCTTTGCCGGCTCGACCAGTGACCAGCAGGATCTCTTCGCCAGGGACGGGACTCCACAGGACGGGCGCCGTGCCCATCTCAAGGTGCGGAGGATCGGCGTCTTCGTCTTCCGGTGGGGATCGCCGCAGTTTGGCCCGTCTCAACACCGTGCGTACGGCTTCTTCTTCGCGAAAATATTTGATGTCTTTGGACAGGGGCTTGAGTCGCTCGATGCCCGCAAACATCGTTTCCAACCGACTCGGTGGCATCTGGGCGGCACGGAACGTGGCGAGCCACGACGGCGACGGGATGGTGGTGGCGTTCACCTTGCCATAGCAACACCGGAAACCGAGATCGTTCGCTTCGACCTCCGCACTCAGCGCCGTGCGCCGAGCACAACGATGATCGACGCCAGCGGCCTTGACAGGCGCACCTCGGACGGCGGCCGCCTTGCGCTGTACGCGCTTGATGGGCATGACATCGCTCGCGGTCCACTCGCGCATCGCGCTCCCCATGGCGAGAACACCAAAGCCGGACGCGCAGGTTTGCGGCGCCTTGCCGCAGCTCTCATCAAATCGACGCGAACCAGAATAGGGGGTCATCTTCGGTCCCTTGCAGGCACGCTCCCATTCAACCTCCGTGCACAGACGCCCTCCTTTTTCGGCGCAGAGTGAGGCAGCCTTTTTCCGCGAGACCGACGTCAGCGGGGTTTTTTTCGGGTCATTCGGATAGGGGAGCCGAGCGATCGAAAACCCCTCGAGCGTCACTTCGGCGAGACGCGGCTCTAAAGTGGGGTCCCGGCCCACGTCGCCAGGAATGCTCCCCATTTGAAAAGAACCAGCCGGTACCGCGATGCGTTCGTCTGCGCGGAGTGCACTGCCTCGGTCTTGGGCCGCAGCGCTCGCCACTGTCTCTGTCTCCTCGGTTGCAGCCTCGAGCACAGCCCGCTTCGCCGAGGAGCTCCCCACGCCTTGGCTAGCGCCCGGTGAGCCCGACTGGCACGCAAGAGGAGCCAGGAGCAGGCACATCATGAGCAAAAGAGAACTTCGCACGTTAGAGATGGCGTAGCAGCTCGCGGGGCAGGCGTAGAGTGCGTGATCCTTTGAGCCGGGGGCGCGGTTCGCTAAGCTGATCCGGTGGTCGACCTGAGCGCACCTCATCCCATGGCGGCCCAAATGGCCCAACTGCTGACGGGCAGCGACCTGCTGGAGCTGAAAGAAGTCGTGCGACGATGGGTAGCCGAAGCGCCCACGACGCGGCTGGCCGAGCAGTACCAAGTATTTGGAGACAAGCTCGTGGAGTTCAAGCGCACCTTGGCCGACGCCCCTACCGAGCCGACACGCGAAGAACTGGAGCTCGCGTTGACCATGATGCTCAAGCTTGCGGCACAGCATGGTGGCGGCGGGATGTTCGGAACGTGATTCTGGCTGAACTTCCGCCCTTGCTGCTGCGCGTGGTGGCGCTCGTCTTCGGCCTCGTCTGGGGGAGCTTCCTCAACGTGGTGATCTATCGGCTCCCCCGAGGGATGAGCGTGTCCGTGCCGGCCTCGCACTGCCCATCCTGCGAGCAGCCCATTGAAGCCTGGCGCAACATCCCGGTATTCAGCTGGCTGATGCAGGGCGGGCGGGCCGCGTGTTGCGGCGTACAGATCTCGCCGCGCTACGTGATCGTGGAGCTATTGGGTGGCGCCTTGTCTTTGGCCATCCTTAGCGCACTCGTGCTGCACTTGCCCTACGGAACCACGCTCCTTCACGCCTCCGCTATCTACGTTTCCTCGTTCGCGCTGGCGCTCGGCCTTACCGCTGCCGTGTTCATCGATCTGAGCCACATGATCATTCCCGATCGCATCAGCCTGGGAGGGGCCGTGCTCGGGCTCGTGACGGTGAGTCTGCGCTCGATGAGCTACACCGAGTCCCTCATCGGCGCGGCCGTGGGGTTTTTGATCGTGTGGCTCCCTTTTGGTGTCCTCTACCCCTTGGTCCGCGGACAGGTAGGGATGGGTATGGGTGATGCGAAGCTCACCATGCTAGCGGGCGCTTGGTTTGGATGGAGCGGGGCTCTCTTCGTGCTCGGCGCCGGCGCCATCCAAGGAACGGTCATCGTCATGCTGATGCTCGCCACCGGGCAATCCCTCGACGAACCCGAGGCGGTCAAGCTGGAGCGAGAAGAACTGCGAAGCGAGCTGGCCAAGCTGCCTGAAGAGGAGCGCGCCGCCCTGGAGGAAGAATTGGGCCGCGATCCACTCGCCGAAGAGCCCGGTGAAGGCGTAGGTCGCATGCGAATCGCCTTCGGCCCTTTTCTGATCCTGGCGATCCTCGAGTGCTTGTTGGTCGGCCACGAGCGGATCTTCAACTATTTGCTGGGCTAACGACGTAAAACAAAAGGGTCACCGGGCGAACAGAGTTGAGGAAGATCGTACAGAGCTTCTTGATCGCGCACAGACCTCAGCCTAAACCGGAGCCATGCAAGTCCCGGAACACGCGTTTCGAGAATACGACATCCGCGGCATCGCAGAGCGCGATCTCAGCGACGAGTTGGCTGCCGCCATCGGGCGCGCTCTGGTCACTGCGGTCGCCCCGGCCGATGTTTCGAAACCGGTGCGCGTCGCCGTCGCCCGAGATTGCCGCGAATCGAGCGACCGCCTCTTCGCCGCATTGACCACCGGTCTGCGAGCATCAGGCGCCGACGTCGTGGACGTTGGACTCGGCCCCTCGCCCCTACTTTACTTCGCCGCTCACCACCTCGGGACGGATGCCGCCGTCATGATCACGGGAAGTCACAACCCGGCTCAAGACAATGGCTTCAAGATGATGCGTGGCCGCAGCAGCTTTTTCGGCCAAGACATCCAAAACCTGCGGGAATGCATCGAGACAGAAGCTTTCCGCGAGGCAGACCGCGGCTCGATGAGCAGCACAGACATCACAGCGGCCTACATCGAAGCGGTCGCGCAAGCCCTGAAGCCCGTCACTGTGCCGGCCGAACTGCGGGTGACCGTTGACGCCGGAAACGGCTCGGCCGGTCCTCTCGCCCTCCGAACGCTCGAAACACTGGGATACACCATCGACCCTCTGTTTTGCGAAATGGACGGCCGCTTCCCGAATCACCATCCCGATCCTACCGTCGAAGAGAACTTGCAGCATCTCAAGGCGCGCGTGGCCGAGACGAAGGCCAGCGTCGGCATCGCTTTTGACGGAGATGGCGATCGCATCGGCGTCGTCGACGCAGACGGCCAGGTGATTTGGGGAGACAAGCTGATGATCTTGTTTTCGCGCGCCGTGTTGAGCGAACACCCGGGGGCCACCATTCTCGGCGAGGTCAAATGCTCAGAGACGCTGTTCCACGCCATTCGAGAAGCCGGCGGTCGCGCCATCGTGTGCCGAACCGGACACTCACTGATCAAGGCGCGGATGAAACAGGAGAAAGCGCTACTTGCTGGCGAAATGAGCGGACACATTTTTTTTGCTGACCGCTACTTCGGCTTCGACGACGCGATCTACGCCGCCGCGCGTCTCCTCGAGATCCTGGTCGACGAGGACAAGAGCCTCAGCGAGCTACTCGGCGACGTGCCGCTCACGTACGTCACACCGGAAATCCGGATGCCCTGCCCGGACGACGCGAAATTTGCAGTGGTCGATCGCGTGCGGCGTCATTACGAAACCGACCATGATGTCTCATCAGTGGACGGTGCCCGGGTCGATTTCGGTGAAGGGGCGTGGGGCCTTTGTAGGGCCTCCAACACCGGCCCCGTACTCGTCTTGCGCTTCGAGGCACTCACGGCCGAGCGCCGAGACGCCCTGCGCGCCGACTTCGAAAGAGTCGTCGAGAACGCAAAAAAGGAACTGAGCGTCGCGTGACCGAACCCTGGACGATTGGACGCGTCCTCGCCTGGGCGCGCGACGACCTGAAGGGCCGAGGCTCCGCATCGCCCCGACTCGATGCCGAACTGATGCTCGCCCAGATCCTCGAGTGCGATCGCATCAAGTTGATCACGGATTCGGGCCGTCCAATGCAAGACCCAGAACTCGCCGCGTACCGGCAACTTCACAAGCGAAGGCGGCGGGGTGAACCCGTGGCGTACCTACGCGGTTTTCGTGAGTTCTTTGGGCGCAGTTTTCGTGTCGATACACGCGTCCTCGTTCCGCGGCCGGAAACCGAGATCTTGGTTGAGGTCGCGCTGAAACGCAGCCGGCGCGTGAGCCTCTGCGCACGGATACTCGACGTCTGCACCGGATCGGGCTGCGTCGCCATCACGCTGGCGAAGGAGCGCCCAACGACGCGCGTCACCGGTAGCGACATCAGCTCCGAGGCCCTCGATGTTGCCCGGGACAACATGCATCGACTCGGTGGCCGCGTGAGCTTCGTCCGGTCCGACCTCTTCGATGCATTCGCCGCCCGACGCGATCGCTTCGACTTGGTCACCGCCAATCCGCCGTACATCGACGACGAGGACATGACCAAACTCCCCGTCGACATCCGCGATTTCGAACCAGCCGTGGCGTTGAGTGCGGGGGCCGATGGCCTTCGGCTCATCCGCCGACTCATCGCAGAGGTTCCGGCCGTCTTGGCTCCGGCCGGCGTCCTCGCCATGGAAATTGGTGCAGGACAAGCCGAGCAGGTACGAACGCTGTTTGAGGCTGGAGGCTTCACAGATATCGAGACATCCCTCGACTACCAAGGCCATGAGAGAATCGTCTCGGCGAAGCTGGACGCCCAGACTCGGGGCACAGAATGAATCCGTAGCTTTACGTCTCGCACCGAAGAGCGCTAGTTTAGGAGACAGGTGGGCCGAGTATGGCTGAACGCAAACGTCGTCGGCGACGAATCGATCTACGCAAAACGCTGTTTTTATTGCCAAACATGGTGACGCTCTCGAGCGTCTTCTGTGGTTTGTTTGCCATGACACTGGCCGCACGGGCAGATGGCGAAGACGATTTTTACCGCGCAGCCCTGCTCATCATCTTCGCCATGTTCTTCGACATGCTCGACGGGCGTGTCGCACGCATGACCAAAACCCAGAGCGCCTTCGGCCTTCAACTCGACTCGCTCGCCGACGTGCTTTCGTTTGGAGCGGCCCCGGCGTTGCTCATTTATCACTGGTCCCTGGACCAATACGGCATGATGGGTCTCGGAGCCTGCTTCGTTTACGTCGGTTGCGGCGCCATCCGTTTGGCGCGATTCAACGTGCTCGCGATGGATCCCAACGGAGCGCCGCTCGCGCCCCCGAAATACATCGTCGGCCTGCCGATCCCGGGCGCCGCCGGGATCCTCGTATCCATTGTCGTCGCCAATAAGGCTGCCGACGCCGCGATTTCAGAACGAGGTCCTTTGATCTTCGGAGTGACGCTGCTCCTGGCGACACTGATGGTTTCGAATGTTCGCTTTCGTAGCTTCAAGGACATCAAGCTCAACGCGCGGACCTTGTTGGCCGTGACCATGGTGTTGTCATCAAGCGTACTGATCTCGACCCAGTTCAAACCCGCCTTCGTGTTGGTCTGGTTGTTGAGCTGTTACATCGCCATCGGGATTCTGGAGTGGTTGTGGCAATTTCCCAAGCGCTTCATGCCGAAAACCGAAGCGGAAGCGGAAGCGGAAGCGGAAGCGGAAGCGG
>JAPYTK010000006.1:44551-65059 GCA_029941785.1 Polyangiaceae bacterium
CGCTTCATGCCGAAAACCGAAGCGGAAGCGGAAGCGGAAGCGGAAGCGGAAGCGGCAACGGAAGCGGAAGCGGAAGCGGAAGCGGACAACCCCGAGGTGCCAGATTGAACACACAACTCTTCGTTCCTCAAGCGCTCTTGGATGTTGCTCTCGACGAGGGCCGCCTGGACCTCGACGGCAACCACTTGATCGTCGATCGCGATCTGCGCTTTGAATCCGACGAGGCCTTCCGCGTGCTGCGCGAAGTCGCGACGGGACAAGATCCCCACAACCTGTGTGGTCAGGTTCGCCGAATCGAGTCTCTACCCAACATGGACGCGGAACTCCTGGGCCACTCGCTACTCGTCGACGAGTCCGCCTACGATGTCGTTCCCGGCATGCTGCTCACCCCAAGTGACAGTGGCGACTCGGTCTCCCAACCCGTCATCCTGGCAGCCATGGAGTCACTTCAGCAGCTGGCGCCGGCGGCCGACCCGAGTGAAGCATGACGACGACGATCACTCACATCAGCCTGGCGATCGCGATCCTCCTGTACGCGAGCGCCAGCATGCTCTTTTACGCCGAGGTCGCACGTCGAGCGAGCCCCGAAACCGGGTGGCATCGCTGGGCACCCGCGTTGTTGGGAACCGCGGCAGCAACCCACCTCGTGTATGTGCTGCTCGCAAGTGTCGTGGCCAAGATTTGCCCGGTGCACTCAGTGCACTTCTTCCTGTCTATCGCTTCATTGCTCGCAACGACCGTCTATCTCCTGGCGCGGCGGAGGTTTCGCGTCCGCGCCCTGGGGATCATCGTCGCACCCATTGGCCTCGTGCTCATCTTGGGCACCCATTTCCTCGGCACCGCGAGCCCCGCACGCCGCCTCCCAGCGAGCTTCATTGGCTTGCACGTGTTTGCCAACCTGATCGGCGACGCCCTGTTCCTCCTCGCGTTTGGCGCCGCCGTCATGTACCTGCTGCAAGATCGCCGACTCAAGAGCAAGCGCGGTCTCGACGGCGCACGCCTACCGCCACTCGAGGCGCTCGACCGAGCGACGCATCGGTTTCTGTTGGCGGGATTCCCCTTGCTCACCTTGGGCGTCATCAGCGGCAGCGTATGGTCGGCCCGACTCGAACTCGGTGCGCCTGACGTCGTGTTGCGAACCGTTTTTGGCTATGCCACCTGGCTCCTCATCGCGGGCGTGCTTCTATTGCGTGTTGTAGCGGGCTGGCGCGGCCGCAAGGCCGCATATGGCACCGTGGTAGGGTTTGCCTGCGCGGTCATCGTGCTCGTCATCTACCTCGTGCGGCCCGCGTTCCGCGAAGGGGCCCCCTTGCTGGGCGGGTGATCTAAACATGATCGTCGTCGGCCTCTCCCATCGTAGTGCACCCATCGCGGTCCGTGAGCGCATCGCCCTCAGCGGTGACGCGCTCGACAGCGCCTTGGAGACGATGCTGGCTCACGAGGCGATCGACGAAGCCCTTATCCTCTCGACCTGCAACCGCACAGAAGTGTACGTCAGCGCGGCGACGATCGGACAATCGCCACAATTGACGATCGACGCGGTGGTGGACATTCTGGCGTCCCTGGGAAGTCAGGACATCGTGCCACACCTCGTGACCCGTCAAGGGCACGATGCCCTCCTGCACCTCTTCCGTGTCGCAGCTTCCCTCGATTCGCTGGTCGTCGGTGAGTCCCAAATACTCGGTCAGGTGAAAGAAGCCGCCCGAGCCGCCGAAGCGAAAGGCGGGCTCGGCTGCGATTTGAGCGGGGCCCTGCGCGCATCACTTCAGGCCGCCAAACGAGTCCGAAGCGAGACCTCGATCGGTCGCGGCCAAGTCTCGGTACCGAGCGTGGCCGTGAGTTTGGCCGAACAGATCTTCACCAACCTCGCCAATCACCGCGCTCTGCTCATCGGCGCAGGAGAGATGGCAGAGACCGCCGCAAAACTGCTTGCGCGACGGGGGGCCCCTCTGCAAGTCGTGAACCGAAGCGCCGAGCGGGCAGAGCGCCTCGCAGCGTCGGCGGGCGGTACCGCCGCCCGGTGGGAGGACCTGGAAAGCTGTCTGGTAGAGGCGGACATGGTCATCTCCTCGACGGCGAGCACATCGCCCGTGATCACCCGCAGCATGCTCGAGAAGATTCGAAAGGCCCGGCGGGGCCGTAGCCTGTTTCTCATCGACATTGCCCTCCCTCGCGATGTTGCCCCCGATGCCAACGAACTAGACGGGATCTATCTTTACGACATCGATGACCTATCGCATGTCGTCGCTCAATCACTTCAGGACCGCGCCGAAGAGGCCAAGCGAGCCGAATGCCTGGTCGCAGGGCAGGCGCAAGAATTCGCCGATCGGGGCGCGCGGCGATCCATCGAACCGATCATCGCGGGGATCCACGAACGGGCGAGAGATATCTTCACACGCGAGCTCGATCGCAGCTGTCGAAGCCGCCTCAAGCACCTTGGCGAGGCGGAGCGCGACGCACTCGAGGCCATGCTCGAATCAGCAACCAATAAGTTGCTTCATGCACCGAGTGCGCGACTGCGCGAATTGGCGAAGGTCGCACAGGGGCAAGATGCCGCGCAACTCTTGTCCGATCTCTTTGAACTCGACGCAGACGCCGCGCACCCGACCCCCGACCGAAGACCGCTACAGGCCGAGGAACTCGATGACACTCAAGATTCGGCCGTCGACGACGAGGACAAGGTCGACGGCGATAACGAAGACCAGGACCAGCGTCACGCTGGCTAAGTTGCCACGAAGAGATTAACGCCGATGCGTACTTTGCGACTCGCGACTCGACGCTCCAAACTCGCCCTTGCGCAAGCCCGGGCCTACGGCCGCTCGCTGTGCGCGCAGCACGACAACCTCAAGATCGAGGAACTTCACGTCACGACGTCGGGCGACAAGTTTCAAGATCGACCGCTCCAAGATCTGGGGGGTAAAGGTCTGTTCATCAAGGAAATCGAGGAAGCTCTACTCGAACAAAGGGCAGACTTTGCCGTGCATTCCATCAAAGATGTACCCGCCGCACTCGCCGAGGCTCTGGTGATCGCGAGTATTCCGGAGCGGGAAGATCCACGGGACGCGCTGATCACGCGAAGCGGTGCTCCTCTTGCCGAGCTGGCCCCAGGCGCGGTGCTCGGAACCTCGAGCCTCCGACGGCGTACCATGTTGTTGAAGTTGCGACCGGATCTCGACGTCCGGCCCTTGCGTGGAAATGTCGATACGCGTTTGCGAAAGCTCGACGAAGAGGGGCTCGACGCCATTGTGCTCGCCGCGGCAGGGCTGCGCCGGCTCGGCATGGAGGATCGCGCGACAGAACTTCTGAGCCCCGAACAGTGTCTGCCGGCCGTCGGTCAAGGAGCGCTAGGCATCGAGTGCCGAGAGGCTGACGAGGACGTCATCGCCGCGTTGGCGAAGACCGATCACGAAGAGACGCACATCCGAGTGAGCGCGGAACGGGGGTTCATGCTTGCCGTGGGCGGAAATTGCCAACTACCTGTGGCAGCCTTCGCCTGCCGTGAAGACGACGAGATCTGGCTGCGTGCCATGGTCGCGGATCCCGATGGAAGCCGAGCCCGGTTCGGTGAGCGACGCTCGAACTGGAGTGACGCGGAGGAAGCCAGACGGCTCGGTCGGGACCTCGGCGAGGCTCTTCGATGAGAGGCTCGTCGCCGCTTCTCATACTCCTTTGCCCCTGGCTCCTAGCCTGCTCCCGCGACACACCCGGCGAACAGGCCACGCCGACGGTCACGGCCTCTGCTTCCAACGCCGCGGTGCTCCCCTGGACCATCGACGACAAGGGCGTGGAGGTAAACAGCGCCCTCGCCATCGGGACACGAGAACAGCGGTCCTGGCGCGTCAGCGTGTCGAGCGGAGGGCTCAGTTGCGAGCAACTGGCCGCGTCGTATCCCGACCCGCTGCCGGCCAACAAAGACCACCAACGTCTCGACATGTGGTTCGTTCAGAGTTTCGCGAAAGACGGTCGTGACGGCCCCTGGGCCTTTCGAAGTGCATCCTTTAGCGACCACAAGGGCGGGCGGGGCCTTCGCGCCCAAGGCTCCTTGCTGAAGGATGTCACTCGGTCGGGCAATCGGCTTCGCATCGACGACCTCGAACTCGCCCTGCAAGACCGTCGCGGAGGCCTGCTCATCAACTACAGCGGCAGCCTCGACGCGAGAGCCTGCCCCCGAGTGGCCCGCGCCGAAACCGACAAGCCACAGCCGCGGTTCACTCTCCGTATCGCCAAGAAGACCTTTCCCGTGCGCGGTGCGACCTTGCGCCCTGAGGGGGCCACGCGGCGACTGCGCCTCACCGGGGTCGCCCACAACTGCCGCAGTGCCCTCACCCAAGGTTACGACTGGTATCTGGATTTCCTACTGGCGGGAAAGCCGCCGATCGTGAAACTCGTCTCACTGCAAGGGGACCGCTTTCTCGACGAACCCGCTCGATCGAAGGGCCTCGACGGCCTCCAGCTACAGCTGCGCGACACCCCGCGCGAGACCCATCTGAAGCTCAAGGGCTCGATCAAACTCGGTGACTACGATCTGCAGCTCGAGGGCCGTCTGCAGGCGGTTCGATGCGAGCTGGCCCCCGCCTCGAAACCTGAATCGCCTTAGGCCGCGCCAAGCAGACGACGCCTACGACGCACCGCCAAGCTTCCGGCGAGGCCGATCAACAACCACCAAGGCGCCTGTCGCGAGCGTGGCGCGACCACGCGGCAGCCACAGGCGCGACCGGTGAGATCCCATGTCGTGCTGCCCGGTGCCGCTCCTCCGTTACCACCCGCGGCACCTCCGGCGCCTCCGGCATCACCGCCCGCTCCCCCGACGCCGCCCATACCACCGCCCGAACTGATCGCCTCGATCGTGCAGTTGCTCGAACAGCCATCGCCGTCGGCTGTGTTGCCGTCATCACATTCTTCGGTGCCGGCAATGATCGCGTCCCCGCAGATGGTCACGCAACTGCTCGGCTCGCCGCTGCACTGCCAGCCTGGCTCCACCGTGCACACGACCGAACAGCCGTCACCGTCGTTAGCGTTGCCATCGTCACAAATTTCGCTTCCAACGATGAATCCGTCACCGCAACCCGGGGTGCATACACTCGGCTCGCCGATACAGCTCCAGCCCTTCTCGATCTGACACACGGTCGAACAGCCATCGCCGTCGACCAGGCCCGCATCGTCGCACTGCTCGGGGCCCGCTATCAATCCGTCACCACACTGCGTGGTGCACACGCTCGGCTCGCCGCTGCAGTACCAACCCTTTTCAACAACGCAGCTGCTCGAACAGCCGTCACCGTCGCTGCCGTTGCCGTCGTCACACACTTCTTGTTCGATGATCAGACCGTCACCGCAAACGACCGTGCACACGCTCGGCTCGCCGCTACACTGCCAGCCTTTCTCGACAGTACAGCTGGCGGAACATCCATCGCCCGCGGTCGTGCCCGCGTCATCGCATTGCTCGCCGCCCACGAGCTTGCCATCACCACAAATCGGCGTGCACACGCTCGGCTCGCCGTTGCATTGCCAGCCGCTCTCTATTCCGCAAACGGCGTTGCAGCCGTCACCGTTCGTGTTGTTTTGGTCATCGCAATTCTCACCGGCCACGATCTTGCCGTCCCCGCAATCGCAGGCATCGCCCACACCGTCCATGTCGATGTCTTCTTGCAGCGGGTTGGCGATGAAAGGGCAGTTGTCGAGCGTGCTCGAAATCCCATCCAAGTCCGGATCCGGATCTTGCATGCGAAAGCTTCCCGAGAAGGCGAAGATCCCCGCTTGTTCGCCGGTATGAAAGCGCTCATTGTCCTGGCACTCGTCTTCGTCGATGCGCAAGCTGACGCCTGTGCTGGAGAGCGTCGCGTAGCGGATCCAACCGCCGTCGTCTTCGTTGCGCGTCTGGGGCTTCGCCACAAAAAGAGGAGGGCTATTATAGTTCTGGCTAAACGGCACGAACACCGAACCGTTGTCCCACCCGGTGATCGTGTTGCCCGTCTGGATGGTCTCGTAAGAGACGCTCACATTGTCCGTGTCCACGAAATTGCTTGTGACTCCGGCATCGATCGCCATCCAGGCGACCGTCTCGTTGAGATTGAGCGCGCCAGAAAAACACTCCGCGCCGTCGAGCGCCAGCTCGAAGGACGTAGGCGTGACATTACGTACCGATGCGGTGATCCACGGGTTGGATGTCTGTGAGGGGAGATTGTTCGTTTCGTTGGCGAGCCCTTGGATCTGGGCAAAAACGATCGGGTTGCTAAAGCCAGAGGGTAGGGCGACCGTGGTAAAATCGCCGCCCCCTTTGTAGACGAGCTGGGTGCTCGACACGACGCCAGCGGCCATCATCTGTTGATCCGGCAACACCCACTGTCCGGTCTCCATCGCCATGTACGAAATGTCCATTTCGATGTGCGGTCCGTCCTCGCTCGGGGGTTCGGCCAGGGTGAGTTCGAAGGAGTTCGTGGTGATGTTGCGGATCCTAAAGTCGGCCGGATTTCCACCATTGGAGTTCGGAATGGCGATGATAATGGGCGCGACGTAGGTAAACTTAAGATTGACCTTGTCCCAAGTCGGGTTGTCATACGTGTTCGTCTTGTTGACCGTTCCCCCCTCGACCTGGAACACGAAGAGCGCGTTGGCCGGACGGGCAAAGGCCACTGCCGCCAGGGTGATTCCAGACACGAGAAAACTGCGGCGGAGCCACCCGGCTGAACTCATGATGGCAGGCTATCACGACGCGCGCCGTTTCTCACTCTTTGGCCGTGGCACGGGTGATTCGATCACCCTCGACCAAAGCATCCCAAGGGCCAGTCGCCGTCCCGACTTGGGCATATCGGCCATCGAGACGCGGAAAACTTGCGTGGGTCACGAACAGCTGACTCGATCCCGTGTCCCGGCCGGCCAAGGCCACGCCTACCCGCCAGCGACCATAATGCAAAGGCGATGTCTCGCACGGCATCGCAGGCGCCTTCGGTGCTCCTCCGTAACCGTCTGCGGTTGGCGAGCCGAACTGGGAAACGAAGCCCGGAACCACCCTATGGACAACCATCCCGTCGTAGTAACCACGCTTCACGAGGTCGATGACGCGCGTCACGGCGAGAGGCGTGAGCGAGGGTTCGAGAGTGAGAGTGAGAGCTCCGGCGTCGGTCTGAAGTTGGACGGTCACGGGTTGGGTCAGAAGGTGATCCAGCTCCGCTGCCGGCGGCAATCCCGCTTTGGGGGCTGGACAGCTGATTTTCCCCCGCCCACCGCCGAGGGCGACAAGAGCCTGCCTCGCGTGTTGCCGCAAGGTCTCGTAAGGTGATTGGCACATGCGCTTGAGCGCAGGCTTCGCCTCGTCGAGGCCCAATGCGCTCACAGCTTGGGCAACCGCACTCAACGCCTCGATATCACGTTCCGGCCCTTGCTCTCGGAGCTGAGCGAGTAGCGCCTTTCTAACCCCAGCGTCGACCGCCTGTGTGCCCCGCTGACGTCCCGCTCGGCCTGGCCGGCGACCACGCTGCGGGTGCTTGTTGACGACTTCCGCCGCAGCGGCGACCACTCCCGGGTACTTTGAACTCAGGGCGCTCGCCAGCACCGCCCCAACGCCACGGATCTCCGGATGCGCCGCGATCTGTGCGATCGCATCTTGCCGCGCGCGGATCTTGTCCCCGGTAGCATACTCTCTCCATCTCGCGAGCCGGCGGCCCCGCAACTTCGTGCCATCGATACCCAGGGCGGCGACCATCGCCCGAGCCCCGATACTACCCGATCGTGTGAGGTCGCAATCGCGAAGCAGCTTGGCATCGTAGTCCCGCTCCGCCACCAAGCGCGCCGCGGAACAACGCATCCAAGAAAGGCGACGCAGGATCGACGCAGGAGCTCCGGCTGGAGCCGTTCGCGCCGTAAGGCGACGTAGCTGACCGCGCACCGATCTCACCTCACGAAGCGAAGTCAGCAAGGTAAGCAAGACGCCGAAGTCGGCGCTCACCATGGTGGAGAGCGACACGGCATCCTCCGCAGGAATCAACTTCGGGAGTAATTTGTGCAAGGCCCGTTGGCCGACTTGACCAAAACGGACGACAGCACGAATCGCCTCGGCCCGCTCGGTCGCATCGAAAGACTTCGCGTCGCCGATGACGGAGCGGAGACTCTTCACGGCGAGCGGCTCGGTCCGACCGAGAGCCACGATGGCAAACACCCGGCCAATACCTCGCTTTGCCAGTGCTGCCGCCGCGACCTCGCGCGTCTTCTCCACGACACTAGGCGGTAGGTGCGCCACCCGTCCGTAGGGATAGAACGCGTAGGCATCAGCCGCACTCGAAGCATCACCGGCAGCGATCTTGAGCAGCGCAACGAAGGTCTCTTCGCGCAGTTTATGACGCTGCGACGCCACATCGCCAAGCGCCGCGATCGCGGCGTGCCGTGGCCCGACCTTCCCCCGCAGGAGCCGAACGAGAGCCGGCTCAGAGAAGTTCGATGCGCAGCGCCCAATCGCCCGGACAATGGCTCGGTTGGCATTGAGGTCAGACTCTTTTCGCGGCTCGCCCTGCTTCGCCGGCCAAACCGCGAGAGCAGCCAACAAGGCGCGCACGGCGGCGTCTCGATATCCAGCACACTGATCACCGATCCCGTAAGCTCCCCACGCGACAACCATCTCGTCTTCGTCGGCAAGAGCATGCAGCAAGCCGGCCCGTGCCTTCGGCCCACGAATACGAGCGAAGGCACGCGCCGCTGCCCTGCGAACGACGACGCTGCGGCTCTTCTGGTCTTCGGGTCGCAACCCGTCGATCCGCCGCGACAGCTCAGCTTCGAGAATCTCGCGGACGCGTGTCGACGGGTACCCGGTTGACGCGGAGAGTACACCCTGGCCCTTCGCTGAAGTCGTCGTCGAATCGACCGTCGGTGTTTGCTTCACCGTTTCACCGCGACCACAACAGGCGAGCCCGATCGCGCAAAGCGACACCCAAGATCTCATCTCAGCCTCTTGGCGGCCACACCGTCGAGCCAACAACAAAGCCCCTCACGCAAGCCCGTCCCCAGCGGCGCGCGAGATTCATCACGCCAATCCGCCGGCGGGGCGAGAGCGTCGACACCGAAATATCGAAAGGCTCGAATCGCTCGGCGCATGTGCCAATGTTGCGTCGCGATTATCACCCGCTGCAATCCATGCCGACGCAAGAGTTGGGCAGAATAATAGGCGTTCTCGAGAGTCGTCATTGAACGGGACTCAACGAGAATCGCCGTCTCGGGAATCCCCTCTTGAAGCAGACGGCTCCGCATCACATCCGCCTCCAGATGACCCCCGTGCCTTCGTCCGCCCGACACGACGATTCGACTCGCCAACCCACCCGAATAGGCCTGGTTCGCCAAAGCGATTCGACGGCGCAAGACAGGGGAAGGCTCGCCATGAGGGCGCACGAGGCACCCGAGCACGACGATGGCATCAGCGAGTACCAACATGCCTCACTCACGCCGCAGGCGAGTCATCGCCGCCAATCCCAAGCTCTTCCTTCAGAATGCGTGGAAGTCGCTCGGCCTGCGTCACCGACAGCCGAGACATCACGACGTGTTCCTGGCCGTCCCGCCCGACCAGCTGAAGACGACGCCCGTACGTCGTAACCCTGCGAATGTCTGCGACTCGAATTTCGATCACACCACCGATGGGCAGCGGGCCGTGCTCGACTCGTAGGATCTCACCACGCCGGTGGATATAGGTAATGTTGAGCAGCCGCGTGCCGACGAAATAGGAGATGAGGATCATCCCTCCCGTCATCACCGCCTTGTGTGACGCGCCGAATTGTCCGCGCGTCGCCACCACGCTTCCGAGGACGACCACGAAGGCACAAAAGACGACGAGGTAGATCCAATTTCCGACGTAAAACCAGCGGATTTCTACGACCTTGTCTCCCTGCAACTCGCGGGTTCGAATTCCTTCAGCGCCTACCACGGATCATCATATAGGCTCTCGGTTCCACCACGTCGAGGGTCGCAACTTCTTCGTCGCAGACACAAGTACGCCGTCGACCGTTCATCGTTCGGCCTCGCCATGGGCAGGAAAGCCTCCCGTGGTCGGGACGCGGTGCTGGTGCCAGAGACAAAGTCGGCTACAATAAGCGTTGTCGATGACCTTTCCACGTTATCCGAGCCTTCTTCTTCTCCTCTTCACCGTCTGGGCATGCGCGACAGGATCGAGGTCTGATACTGACGGAGACAATCAAGGGGGCACAGACGCAAACAGCAGCGCAAGCTCGACGGGCGGGGCCGGAAGCGCGGCGGCAAGCACGGTCTCAAGTACGAGTACCGGCTCCAGTACGGGGGGCGTCGGGGGCGGCTCCACAGGCAGCGCCGGGGGCGGCTCCACAGGCAGCGCCGGGGGCGGCTCCACAGGCAGCACCGGGGGCGGCTCCACAGGCAGCACCGGGGGGAGCGGGGGTGCGACCAGCAGTTCCTCGTCGGCGAGCACGACCGGTGCTGGGGGGGCTGGCGGAGGCAGTATCATCGCAGCTGGCGATCTCGTCATTACCGAGTTGATGAACAACCCGAGTGCCGTGACCGACGCAAATGGCGAGTGGTTCGAGATTTACAATCCGGGCACGATGACGGTCAACATGAAGGGCCTCGTCATCCGTCACCAAGACCCGATGAAGGACCCGACCGCCATCTCCTCCATCGCGAGCGATGTCTTCGTTTCAGCAAAAAGCTACGTTGTGTTGGGGCTCAACGGAAACACGGCGACCAACGGCGGTGTGACCGTCCATTACGTCTACGCCAGCACGATCAACCTGAACAACACCGCAGACTATCTCGCGATCGAAACGACCGACACGCCCCCGCTGATCATCGACGCAACCACGTATGATCAACTTTCGGGTCTCGACCCGAACGGCAAGTCCCGCAACCTCAATCCGCTCTTCTTGACAGCGATGGACAACAACGACGACACGCACTTCTGCGAGGCGACGTCGGTCATTGTCGGCAGCACCGATCTTGGGACCCCCGGCGCCCCCAACGATCCCTGCAACTGAGGACTCCCCTCAGAGCCGCCAGTCTTCGTCCTGCCCGCCAAGATGCCGCCACACGACCTTTAGCTCCTCTGGAACCGGGGCCGTGGCCTCGATGGCATCGATCGTCACCCGCCAACAATGAAGGCCCACGCGGTCGATCCCATGGACCACGCCGCTAGAGTCACTGATGCCGGTCGATCCGCCATACAGCCTATCACCGAGCAAGGGTGCGCCAGCCAAGGAGGCGTGCGCCCGTAGCTGATGCATTCGCCCTGTTTGCGGCCTTAGCTTCACCAAATGGACCGTCGCGGCCGCCTCCCTCGAACGGCTCGCCAACACCTGATAGTCCGTGTGAGCGGCACGCGGGCTCTTGCCCTTCGGACTCGAGTGGACACGCCCCGCACCGTCACGCGAACGGCCCAATGGCCACGTCCAATGACCCGAACTTGCCAGAGGACCTTCGGCAAGCGCGAGATAGTGACGGCGCAGGTTTCCCTTCGCGCGGAGCTTCTCCACACGGCGTGCCGCATCCTTGCCAAGCGTGCAAAGGACCACACCGCTCACCTGGACGTCGAGACGAGTGGCCGCATGGACAGGAGCTCCTGCCAGAGCCTCGAACAACATGCCGACGACCGACTCGCCTCCTCGTGGCGTGGGTTCGGTAGGCAAGCCCGCGTGCTTGTCGACGAGCACGATCCCATCGCGGTGGGCGAGGATCGGAAGCTGACCGCGAGCTGGCACCTCTGGACGAACGGAGACCATATCCCCCTCTCCGACTCGGTCATCCAAGGATGCCGCACGACCATTGAGAAAGATCCGACGCTGATGTGGGCCCGCCTCACCGACCATCCTGTCGACGATCTCTCTCACCGTCTCGCCGTCGCTAGGACCAACAGCCCATTGAAGGATCGGCATCAGTCTTCGGTCCCCGAGCCGGCGAGCAACCGACTGACCTTGCCCCGACTGCCGTCCACGCGAACGCGATCTCCATTCTGCAAACGCAGCCGGACCTGGGGGATACCCGCCACCATCGGCAGGGCCAGTTCCCGGGCCAGCTCGGCGCTCGGCCACAACATGCCTCCCCGCTCGGCAACCACAGCTGCCACCTGGGAAAAACACGGCGACAGCCCAACATCCGCGCTACGAATGACCAGCACATCGTCAGCAGACAACGTGGTCGGCGGCACGTCATGGACCAGCCGTACCGTTCCTTCCACGACGCCCGAGCTGAGACCCATTCCCTCAAAGACGTCATGGTCTCCGTCCCCTGTTCCCCAACGCACTGGGGCACCGCAAAACGCGGGCGGCAGGATGGGTCGCTGTCGACGAGAGCTACGGTCCGCCTCGCGCATGCGCAACACGCGACCCAAGTCCGGGTGTCCACTGTCCAACGCTTGAACCAGACGATCCAAGGGACACAAGAACGCGCGAGGGTACAAAGCGTGGGGGGCGGAACCTTCGTCAAAGCGGGCGATTCGGCGGTCGACATCAACCACGATGCGTCGCATGGCGTACAAGGCCCGATAAACGTTTCGATCGACGGCAGCTCGATGACGAGTCCAGTGGCGCCCACGATCGATGAGGGTCCGTAAAACACGTCGTTCGAGGCCACCAAAGCCCGGTTCGAGATCAGCGAGCCTGCGTTCCGCCATCGCGCGAGCCGCTTGATGGCGCGCCACCACGTCCAAAGGCTCGTCGATCGCCGCAATCGCAGCGAGCATCGCCGATAGCTCGCGGCCATCCTCTCGCCAACGCGGTCGAGCGAGTTCGAAGGCCGAGCATGAAAGATCGCCAAACTCAGCGAAGCACTGCCCAACGATCCCCCGGCCACGTACGTCCGGCAGATCGCGCGCGGATCGTACCTCTCCCGCAGCAAGCTGCGCGAGGATGGACGGATCGCGAGCCAACAGTTTGGCGCTGTCCGCAACAGTGCGGGCCATTTCATACGCCAACCCGGCCCCCGCGCCACTGATCAGGGCGTGGCCCAAGGAAGGGTCGATCTCGGCAATCCGACGACCCAGCCACAACGTCACCGCTCGCACGAGCGACTGCTGAACACCCAGTACGCGCAACCACATCGTGACCGCGCGGCGAAGCAAGAGTCGCGCGCGGCGCAAGGTCGTACTGAGCGCGTCGCTAGGCAACAAGGCGTACTTCACCTCGATCAACTCGCGCAGCTCCGTCGCGAGGCCTCGCTGCTCAACCTCAAGCTGGCGGTCCAAACCCAACTGTTCGTAGGCCCACCGCATGCCGACAAACGGGACGAGCATGTTTCTCGTCTTTCCCGCCGCAACGCGCCCGCTCACCGACGCCACCAATTCCCCGCTGGCTCCTCCGAAAGCCGCACAGGTACTCTCGGGTCCCCACATCGACGCGCCTGCCGCCGCGCGAACGATCTCGTCCAGATCCGCAAAACAGCGGCCATCGAAAGACGTCAACGCATCGCGCGCTATTCGGCATCCATTTTCGGCCATCGCCGCGCCGAGCGACGCGGGAACGACCTCGGACAGTACCGAGTGACTAAGCGGAGTGGGCGGCCGGGCCGAGCCCCCTCCGACGGCCACTTCGACCCACACGCGACCGTCGGAAGCCGAGCTCCAGGGTACCTGGTCCTGTACCGCTAGAATCACGACTCGGGCTGCCTCGTCAACGTCATCCCGCAGCGCAAACGTCACCATCAACCGGTCCCCGAGGTCAGCCGCAGCGCGTTCACCGATTTCGAGCAGCCTCTCGATCGACACCTCGTCGAGCTGCTCCCGCAATTCCCGTAGGGCAGCCGGAGCCTGCTTGACTCGTTTACCCTCGGCCAAGGGAACCATCAACCCGAGGCGCTCCGGCCAAGGAATACCCGGCGGGTGACGAGAAGCGGTCCCGAGCTGCCACGGTGAGAAGCGGTCGCGGCGTGCGATGAAACCCCGAGCGGCTAGATCGTGCATCGGATGAATGAGCACGCCAACCGATGTGTCGGATAGGTTGGCCATCGAATACGCTCCGACCGACGCCGCCGTCACACTGCGCGCCCACAGCTCGTGCACCGCTTGGCACAAAGCGGGAGCCGATTGCACTCCGCGCACCGACTGCGGACCGCCATCCACCCGCCATACGGCTGCCGGACTACCGCACAAGCTCGCCCGGACCATGATCGACGGGTGTCCATTGTCACCGAACTGTTGCACGAGGCCCTCGAGTGCCTTGCGCACATCCTCGTGGAGAGGCGTCGCCAACAGGTCCTCGTAAGCCCGCGCACATCGTTGCTCACCGCGTGATGTACCCGCCAACTTGATCAGCGCGCGCAAGCCATGTTTCGGGGGCAGCGCCCCCTCGCACATTTCGTCAAAGGCCCTAGAGTCGAGCACCGAACCTTCGACCACAGACAAGCCTGAACGGGCCAAACGGCCCAAGCTGTGTGCCTTCACACCGCAGCGCCGGGCCATACGCTTGCGACCCGCGTCTCGCAGCGTGAACAGAACTCGTCGTGTCACCGGCTCGCTGTCAGCCATCGCTGTGTTGCCATAACACGACTAGCCACCGCGCACGGAGCGGACAGAATCCGCACCGTCAAACCAGGCAAAGAAGCGGAGCATCGCGTCCTTTTGCTCCTGGGGCATGAACTCGAAATTCCGGCCGCGATCGATGATCTCCCAAAAGTCCTTCGTCTTGACGTTCTTGAGCTCGGCATGAATCGCCTCGAGCCTCTCCGGGGGGTCGCTCTCCATGTCGAAGAAGATCTTACGTGCCTTGTCTCGATCATCCACCATCAAGTAGTGAGCCGCGAGCTTGACCTGAGCTTTGCGCACGCCCTGCAGCGCTCGTTCCTCGCTGCGACGGGACGTGGCTCGATCGAGTTCGAGGAAAACCTCGAGGATCTTGTCTTCCTCGTCCAGCTTCAAGTCGTTGGCCACTTGGCAGAGTGCTCCCATGTCGTAGGCCACCGTCTCGGTGACGAAAGAGAGCTTCATGTCGTAGCTTACGTGACCGTAGTACTTCATGTGCTCTACCGCACGCAGCGCCTCACGCCCTAGACCTTCCCTCATCATCGCCTCGACCAATTGGCGATATTGGTTGAGAACATTGTATGCGGTGCGCACGTTCTTCGCGTTGAGCGTTGAGCGCATGTACGAATTCATGAAGCGAAAAACCAGCGCGATGAGTTCATGATCGCGTGCCCGAGCTGCCGCCTCGCCGAGGTACCGTGTATCGATCGCGATGAGGTAGTTGATGTCCGCCATCGTCGACAATGCCTCGTTGTAGATTCCGAGGTACTGACGCATCGCCTTCCACTCTACCCAGGTGCGACGGTCCACGAGGTCGTCTCGCGATTCGGCCTCCATGGCCACAAAATCCGGATTGTCTCGAATGCCCGAACCAAGCTCGAACCAAGAATCACTCGCTTCGCCTTTGCCCGCAACGTAGTCGACCGTAAAGTCCTTCAAGGCATCCACCGCGCGACTTGCGATGATCTTGTCTTTCCCGGAAATGGAGTTGCTCACGATGTCCGTCAGCTCCTCCATGGCATCGATCACCCGAGCTTGGGCCTGCTCGCAACGATCTTGTTTGGCCGACCGCGATCCGTCGTTCATGGTCTGGAGCGCCTCTTTGCGGATCCGCGCGATGATATTGGTCGGCTCGAGGAACCAGAAAACATAGGCGAAATAAGGCGCCATCAAGACCAAACCCAAGGCGGTCGCAAACATCATGAACACAACCGTCGTCCGAGGTACGAACTCCGCCCTAAGGGACATGCTGAGGAACACGCCCCCCACGCAAGACATCACGTAATAGCCCATGACGCCGATGTTCGTGCGATCGCGAAGGAACATCGTCGCCACGCCGGGATACCGCGCCGCCGACAATTGAACGACGATGCTGACCACCGTAATGACGATCCCGAGCACCGCGGCGATCATCGCGCCAAGTGCCGGCACAGCATCCGTGATGCTGGCGGGATCGAAAAGGACGTAATTCCACCAGGACCCGTCGCCGACCCGTGCCCCGCCTCCCGTGAGGCGTACATCGACAGCATAGAGACCCGCGAAGCCGACCGTGGCGGCGGTCAGCAACCCCGCCATCGGGACCATCCATTTGCTTACCCTCGATGGGTCGAATCTATACTGCATCGCATCACCAAAAAGGATCGTGCAGCGAGCTTAACGCAGAATGGCGCTCGCGTCGCCCGGTCAGCTATGGCCGCCATAAAGTGGCGCGATCTCGTCTTGTCGAAAGCCGAGAGGACGAGGTTCGGGACGAAGACTGACACCAAATTCGTCGCGCACACGCGTCTGGATCTCGACCGCAAAGTCGACGATTTGGGCCGCCGTCGCCCCTCCTCGGTTGACGATCGCCAAGCTGTGGCGAGTCGAGAGACCCACCGGTCCGCGGACCGTGCCCTTGCTGAGCCCCGACCGTTCGATGAGCCACGCCGCCGATAGTTTGACTGAGCCCGAGCTTGCCGGATAGCGGGGCATCGTTTCCCCGGGGGCCAGGACAGCAGCGCGCTCCATGGCCTGCTGAGCCCCATCCGGGCTGACGATGGGATTGAGGAAAAAGGACCCGGCGCTGCGCCGATTCTCGTCCTTGGGATCGAGGACCATCGACTTGTCAGAACGAAGCGCCAGCACCGTCTCGCGCACCTTCGCCAGGGTCGGCGTACCTTCCTGCCGCACCCGCCGTTCGAGTTCGGAATAACGGAGGGTCGCCGCCCCACCAGCGCGCAAAGTCATGGCAACCGAGGTGACGACGTAACGATCGGGGGCGACACTCTTGAACATGCTATCGCGGTAACCGAAAGCACAGGCCTCCCGATCGAAGGTGACAGTTTTGCCGCTCTGTCGCTCGAGGGCAACAACGCCCGACATGACATCGGCCACCTCCTGTCCGTAGGCGCCGATGTTCTGTATTGGGCATGCGCCAACGTCTCCCGGAATGCCCGAGAGGCACTCCAATCCGGCGAATCCTCGGGACACGGACCAAGCCACCAGGGCGTCCCAGTTCATGCCGGCGGTGACACGAAGGCGAACGGAGTCGCCGTCCACGTCGTGCTCGAGCGAGGCATCTCGTTGTCGAATCACGAGTCCATCGAAGCCCCGGTCGGCGATGAGCAGATTGGAGCCACCGCCGATGATGGCCACGTCCACGTCGTGCTCCCTTGCCCAGCTCAGACCGCTCGCCACCTCCTCAGGATTCGCCGTCTGCAAGAAATAGCGGGCGCGGCCTCCCACCTCGAGGGTGGTTCGTAATGCCAGCGGCACATCGTTCAGTGGCGAGCAGGGTGAGGCCATCGGCGCTACATCTGGCCCGATCCGAGCTTGATCGCAAGAGCCAAGTACCGCTCCGCGACCGCTCGTTTTTCCGAGTCGGGCAATTGAAGTTCGAGCGCGCGGCGAAGGCTCGATGCCGCCGTCGCGGCATCCTTCATCATCAACTGGGCCATACCCCGCTTCATCCACAGCACGCTCGCCAGTTGTGCCAAGTCGTTGTGGATCTCAGACCGGCCGACATCGAGGCCCCTCCCGAAAGCCGTCTCGGCCTCGGCATAGTCCTGCTTCTTCAAGTACAAGTCGCCGAGTGCAGCCCACGCATGGTGCTGCGACGAGCAACATCGAGTCGACTCCCGAAAAAGCTCCACGGCTTCTTCCGATCTGCCTTGATCCTGATGTGCTTGGGCAAGAGCGTTGAGACAGCCGGGTGCGTCATAACCGGCTCGACGAGCCTTTTCCAGCCACCGGATCCCCTCTTCGCTTCGGCCGAGCGTGAGGTGTCCCAAACCCACATGGTAGAGATAAAATCCGTTGTCCGGCTCGGCCTCGACAATCCGCGATGCGAGCGCGAGGTTTCGTTCGCATTTATTCCGATACGCTTCGCCGCTCAGAGCGTACCCATGATGGAGAATACGAAACTCCGACGACAACACGCGGGGCTGGTGATGGGCGATACTCTCCCAGATTTGCTCGTGCAGGCGATAACGGAAGCGCGCGTCATCATAACGACGAAAGACCCGAGGGTATTGCACGGTGTTCGTCTTGTCGCTGTCTCCGATGGGACTGACGATGTCCAAGATCACCACATCGTAACGTCCCGATTCCAGGGTGGTGCGAAGTGCTGACCGGTCTTCTTTCCGCAATTCCTCGTCCGCGTCGATGTACAGAATGAAGTCTCCCCGCGCCGCCTCGACACCGACGTTCCGAGCGGCCGCGTAGTCATCGGACCAAGCTTCATGCAGCACCCGTGCGCCGTGCTCTTGGGCGATGGCGACCGTCCGGTCCGTCGATCCGGTGTCGACGATCACCAGCTCGTCGCTGATCCCCTGTACCGACTCGAGCGCGCGACGGAGATTGTCCTCCTCATTTTTGACGATCATGCACGTGGAGATCAGCACGAGGGAAGTCGTAGCGCGACGCGACGAGCCGCACAACTCAACCGTCGAACGGGGCGCAGCACCCTGCCCTTCCGCGGTCGATCATTGGATGTGGAAGAGCGAACGGGGTCGGCTACGGCGCCTGACCGCCTTCTTGCCAACGCTTGACGATCTCGAACTCGGCCGGCGGAACCGGATCGGCCTTCCCGGCCGGGGGCATTTGACCGGTCGAGATACGCAACACGGTGGAAGCGCCATATTCGGTGGCCGTGTCGTAATCGAGGAAGTTCACCGCTGGTGCATTCTCGCCTTGGATCGTAGGCGGATCGGCATGACAAGCCATGCAGTGTTTCTCCAGAATCGGCCGCACATCCTCGGCGAAGCCAATCTTGGAGCCAAGCGGAAGCCGGTAGACCGTTTGGTCCTCACCGACCCACAGATTGCCAATGTCGTCGAAAGCCATCAAGCGAGGTGCTTTCTGCTCTCCTAAGGTCGCCATGCCTACAGGCGCAGCGTCTCCCGTCGCAAGCGAGATTCCCGTCGATGTCACAATGAAGGTGCCTTGCTTGGCATCAAAGGCAATGTCGTCGACTTCGGCGACCGCCTCTCCGTCCGCCATGGTGTATTGCGTGTACACGCCTTCGGCTTTTCGTTCGAAGAGCCCTTGGCTGGTCGCGATGTGCAGCACGCCCCCCGGACCGCTGATGATCTCGTTGATCGCGCCAAAGTCGTAATCGATGATGGTCGCTTTTTGCGCCTTCGTGTCGAGAATGTACAGCTGCGCACCGAAGCCGATGTAGACCGCATCGCCAGTGGCGAGCAAAGCCGTGATCGCCGCTGGCGTCGCACCCTCGATCGACCACTTGAGCAGCTTGCCGCTCTTCAGCTCATACAAGGCATCAGCAGCCACGATCCAAATGACCTCGTTCGCGACACCGGAAGTCACGTGCATCGACTGGATGTCCAGAGCAGAGAGCGTGTCGCTCGCTGGCGAGAGAACGAGCTTGTCATCCAGCGTGTGAAAGACACCGCTATCCGCTGCAACGAGCACGTTGCCGGCGCGACGGACGATGGCATTGACGCGCCCAGTGAGCGTGGGTCCCTCACCCCAAATTTCCATTGCCGCCAGCTCGTCGCCCATCACGGTGCTAGCCTCAACGGTCGTGCCCACCACCGGCATGCTGCCCAAGCCATCGAGCGCGACAACGTATCCCTTCGTGCCGAAGGTCGTCGCCTCGACCGGCATGACAGGGTCGGAGGGCGCACCCTTGACGATCGTTACCTCAGGTGGAGGGGCCTTTTCGGTCTCTACGGGCCCTGGGTCGGGGTCCGAACCGCACCCGACAAGCTGCAAGACCAGGCACATAAGGCCATAATGGGATAAGTTCGACGCTCGACTGCTCATATCGACTAGCCAGTTTAGCGCGATTTGAGAGCAACGAGTACACTTATTGGTCGTTCAGTCGGCTCGTTCTCTTTACGCCGAAGACCGAGGCATTCTTGCTACAGGGACAAAAGGACGCCCGCCGCGCGCTCGGGCTCGAAAAGCGAGGTCGTGCCGCTAAACACGATGGCGTCGAGCAACTCCTCGTCGGCCACCAGCTGCAATTCCGGTGCATCACGCCTCAGGGAGATCGTGGCGCCATCATCGCCGAAACCACAAGCCGCGGCGCCCTCGGAGGATCCCATCTTCCACAGAGCCTCGGCCAGCGTGCCGCGGTCGGGCTGAATGGTCACCCGCCGCAAAGTACGCAAACGCTCACCGAGTTCGACCGATCGCATGTCTTCAATCGGGTGACTCAAGACGTGACTGTCCACGCCCATGCACAAGCGCACGCCAGCGGCCAGCAACGGACCGATAGGCGGCAAACCGTCACCCAGATCGCGCTCGGTCGTGGGGCAGATGCACGCAAAGCTGTTCGACGCGCCAAGCAAGCTCGGCTCATGCTCGGCAAGGTGCGTCGCGTGCACGGCGACGAAACGTTCCGTGAGCAGTCCTCGCTGGGCCACGAGCTCGATCGGGCGACGACGTGTCTCGTCGAGGCAGGCCTCGATTTCGGCTGGCTGCTCGGCGAGGTGCATGTGGACCATCATGGCGCGCTCTTCGGCAAAACGAGCGATGTGCGGCAACCAGGCTGGCGGTACGGCGCGAACACTATGCGGCGCGATGCCGATCCGAACCTTGTCGTCATCTGC
>JAPYTK010000007.1:0-22222 GCA_029941785.1 Polyangiaceae bacterium
GGGCGAGGTAGTGCATGCCCTCGAATTTGCCGAGGCCGTTGAAGGCTATGGCGTTGGCGACCTCATAATCACTGATCGTGCTGATCGCGGTGGACGCCTTGCGGGTGCCAGCGAGTTGGCCATTGAGCAGGATCTTTTTGATGCAGCCGGTGCTGCTGAGGGCCATCAGGATGGCCGATCCCGTGAGAAGCTTACGGAGGAGATGATGCATGGCCAGCGCTTCTAGCGCGCCTCGTCCGAACCGACAAGGCGTGAAGCGCTGGCCGAGCGGTCAGATTCTCAGTATCGGTAGTCGTCGCGCTTGTAGGGTCCGTCGACCGGGATCCCGAGGTACTCGCTCTGTTTGGGCGTGAGGCGGGTGAGCTTCACTCCCAGCTGGTCGATGTGAAGACGAGCCACCTCCTCGTCCAAATGCTTGGGCAAGAGGTAGACTTTGTTCTCGTATTTCTTGGAGTTTTGCCACAGTTCGAGCTGCGCCAGCATCTGGTTGGTGAAGGAGGCGCTCATCACGAAGCTCGGGTGACCCGTGGCGCAGCCGAGGTTGAGCAGGCGGCCCTCGGCGAGGACCAGCACGCTGTGCCCATCGGCGAACAACCACTCGTCGTATTGCGGCTTGATGTTGATCTTCTCGATGCCCTCGACCTTTGCCATGCCGGCCATGTCGATCTCATTGTCGAAGTGACCGATGTTCCCAACCAGCGCCTTGTCCTTCATTTTGGACATGTGCTCGGCCGTGATCACATCGCACGAGCCCGTCGCGGTGATGAAGATGTCGGCCTTGCCGATGCAGTCTTCGAGCGTGGCGACCTCATAGCCGTCCATGGCTGCTTGGAGGGCGCAGATCGGGTCGATCTCCGACACGATGACGCGGCAACCTTGGCCAGCGAGCGACTGCACGCAGCCCTTGCCGACTTCACCGTATCCGCACACCAGCGCGACCTTGCCACCGATCATGACGTCGGAGGCCCGGTTGATCCCGTCGATGAGCGAGTGCCGACATCCATACACGTTGTCGAACTTGCTCTTGGTGACCGAGTCGTTGACGTTGATGGCGGGGAAGAGCAGCTCGCCCTTCTCTTCCATCTCGTAGAGCCGGTGGACGCCCGTGGTCGTCTCTTCGCTCACGCCACGGATGGGCTTGACGTACTCGGCCCAGCGTCCGGGGCGCTTCGCGTGGATGTTGCGCAGGGTTTGCAGGATGACGCCCCACTCTTCAGGCTCGGTCTCGGCATCAAACTCCGGAATCGTGCCGCTCTTGTCGTACTCGTAACCTTTGTGGATGAGGAGCGTGGCGTCACCGCCGTCATCGACGATGATGTCCGGACCGCTGCCGTCGGGCCACAGAAGCGCTTCGGTGGTGCACCACCAGTACTCTTGCAGCGTCTCGCCCTTCCACGCGAAGATCGCCGTCCCTTCGGGCTTCTCGGCCGTTCCCTTGGGGCCGACCGCGATGGCCGCGGCCGCGTGGTCCTGGGTGCTGAAGATGTTGCAGCTACACCAGCGCACGTCGGCGCCGAGCTCGACGAGCGTCTCGATGAGCACACCGGTCTGAATCGTCATGTGCAGTGAGCCCATGACCTTCGCCCCAGCGAGAGGCTTGTCTTTGCCATGACGAGCGCGAAGCGTCATCAAACCGGGCATTTCTTTTTCGGCCAGTCGCAACTCTTTTCGGCCCCACTCGGCCAGTGAAAGATCGGCAACCTTGAACTGCTTTCTCGTCTCGCTCATCTGATGTGTCCTCGTGCTTGGTTAAGCTCTTTTTCGGTGTTCGATGCATCCGGCTGCCAGTAGGCACCGGAGAGATTGGCTTCAGTTGCTGCGCGTGCCTGACAGCACTTGCCACGTCAAGTGACGATCGGGACCATCACCGCACCAGGCCGTCGGCAGCTTGGTGCAGCTCACGTCGTCCAGGCCAGCTTCGGTGGCCATGAGAGAGAGAGCGCCCGCGTCGAAGCCGAGCCATAGATCGGCTTGTTTTTCGCGGAGGGCTTCGTCGCGGTGAGGTGCGTAATCGATGATCACCACCCGGCCGCCACGAGCGTTGCCGTTGGGGGAGGCCGCGAGCTCGACCAATGAGCGCAGGGCTCGAGTGGGCACGGGCGCGTGGTGCAAGACGCGCGAGGCGAAAACGGCGTCAGCGCCCGATGCGCCAGAGGCTTGCTTGGCGCGGTCTTGGGCTTTGCCCGTCACGTCCTGAAGCGCGGCGCGGACCTCGTCGCCCTCCAGTTCGCCGCAAACGAAACGTACATTGTCGAAGCCTCGCTCACGCGCGCGGCGCTCCGCGAGCTGCAGCTGAGCTTTCGACCGATCCAGCGCGACCACGCGACGATACAGCGGCGCGAGCACCTCGAGCAGTGCCCCGTCACCAGTGCCTGCGTCGATCGCCAGCTCGCGTGCATCGATCAGCGGGGCGACCGCCGCGAGGTAACATGCCATCTCGGGCGGCAGTCCGCTGCGCGCATTCCGTCCTGGTCGGTTGAAGAACTCGCGGGTCGCTTCGTCGCGTTGCGCGATGATGTGACTGAGGCGCTGAGCCGTGCCGTCCGCCTCGAGCACGGCCCGACCGGCCTGTAGTGCGTCGGCGACGACGGCGTCCTTTGCGACGTCGGCAGCCAACCGCAACAGCAACCAGGTCCCCTGCTTTCGGCCGATGAGCAGGCCGGCCTCGCGAAGCGCTGCGGCTTGACGGGAGACCTTTGATTCGCTCGCGCGGAGCAGGGCTGCGAACTCGGTCACGGCCAGCTCCTCGAGACTCGCGAGGGCGAGCATCCGCACCCGAGTCGCATCGGACAACAAGCGATACAGTTCCCACCGAGGTTGCCGCGCCATCGCGCGCGTGCTGTCGAGCGAAGAGCCCTCAGCGGCCTCCGAAGCTCGTATGTCGGTAGAAGAACGACCCACGAGTGGTATATATGCTATCTTGCGCAACTATGCAACTAATGGTTACCGCGGCTCTTGCGCGGCCTGCGTTCCCTCTTTGCCTCGTTGTTGCTAACACGTCGATCTCATGAGCGCGGCCGCCCAGATCGTCCTTGTTGCACTTGCTGTGGGATCGACGCTTTGTAGCTGTCGTTCGGTGCTAGGCCTCGAAGATTACGAGCGGGCGGTCGACATTCTGTGCGGCTGTCCCGACGTGCCCGAGTTCGGGAGCGGTGATTGCCGCGCGGAGCTCGAGAGCCGGCTGAGCAGCGCCACCTCGGCCACGCGAGAGGCCTGGTTGAAGAACTTTGTCGACCGCGAGTGCTCGACGAGCTGCAGCCAGGCTTTCGCTTGTTTCCAAATGAGCAATACCTGCACGCCAGTTGGCGTCGCGTGCAGCGAGCTGGCTGAGTGCTGTGGTTCCCAACTGGGCGACGGTGACTGCGCGCCGACGGGCCGTTGCCCGTCGTGAAGGGCCGCGCCTCGGACCCTCGTTCAGGTGGCGAGCACCTCGTCGAGCAGCTCGGCTCTGGCGCCGAATCCGACGAGCATGTCGTAAAGCAAGCGCTTCTGCAGCGCCGCGTGTTGAAGGTGAAGCGGCAAGATGCGATCCCGCTTTCGGAATTGACCGAGTCCGTGAAGCGAGGCCCACAACAGATACGTGCGCTGCACGTCGTCGCCCTCGGAAAGAGCGCCCGCTTCGCGCGCCGCGGTGAGGATCGCCGCATTGATGGCGATAACCCCTGCCAGCGTGGCGTCTACCGAGCGGGCGGCTCCGGAAGACAGGATCACCGACGGCTCGGAGATGAATGCAGCGAGCAGGCGGTGGCTCGCCGGGTGAGTCTCGCCATGCTCACTGTAATAACCAAAGCTCGTGACGAGCCGGCGTAACGCAAATCTCGCCGGATCCGAAGGTGTCGCTTCAACATCGAGGGCAGCGATCGCCCGGTTGAGCCCGTCGCGGTACTGTTCGATGGCTCGCTTTTGCAGGGCGACGACGAGCTCTTCGAGACCGCCCACATAACGGTACAAGCCACTGACCGACGTGCCCAGCCGCCGCGCGACTCCCGACATCGACAAGACACGAAAGCCGTCGATGTCGATCAGCTCGGTGGCGGCATCGAGCAAGTCGTCGAGTGTATGGCGGGGCTTTGGACCGCGCTTTCCCATGTCTTTGTTTACCACCAGCGATTTAATAGCGAAAGCATTTCTCTATTTGCTTGACGATGGGTCATTTATCTGCGAAAAGTATTCACAGTTTCGGTGGGCACCTCAGGTGAGAGGTCGCGAAGACCGACGGGAGACGTTCGATGCATGATGTGGTGATTCGAGGCGCGAATTTGGTCGATGGAACGGGAGCGCCGGCCCGCACGGCCGATGTGGCCATCGACGATGGTGTGATCCGCGCGGTGGGTCGGGTGGGCTCTGGCCATCGAGTCATCGACGCCGATGGTCTGCTGCTCACCCCGGGCTTTGTCGATATCCACACCCATTACGATGCCCAAGTGACCTGGGACGAGAGGCTCGCGCCCTCGAGCGACCACGGCGTGACCACCGTCGTGATGGGTAATTGCGGTGTGGGATTCGCCCCTGTCGCTCCGGACCGTCACGATTGGCTCATCGGACTCATGGAGGGGGTAGAGGATATTCCCGGCGCGGCGCTCGCCGAGGGGATCGAATGGAAATGGGAGACCTTTGGCGAGTACCTCGATTCGCTCGATGGCAAGGCGCGAGCCTGTGATTTTGGCACGCAACTCCCGCATGGCGCGCTGCGCGCCTATGTGATGGGGGAGCGTGGCGCGAACAACGAGGACGCGACTGAAGAGGACATCGAGCAGATGTATCGCTTGACGAAGGAGGCCCTCGAGGCGGGCGCGCTCGGCTTCTCCACTTCACGCACTCCCTTGCACAAGTCCATCGATGGCGTTCCCGTGCCGGGCACGTTTGCCGCGACCGCCGAGTTGCGCGGGATCGGACGGGCCTTGGGGGAGACGAACAAGGGCGTCTTTCAGATGGCGTCCGAGCATCAGCGCGTGCCGGAAGAGCAGAACATGATGTTCGAGTTGGCACGAGAAACGAAACGTCCGGTGATGTTCAATCTCTCGCAGGTCGATGAAGATCCGGAGCTGTTTCGGCGTGGCTTGGCCGGTGTCGAACGTGCTGCCGCCGAGGGCCTTGCGGTCTATGCCCAGGTGGCGGGGCGGGCCATCGGCATTGTGATGAGCTGGCATGCGACGGCTCACCCCTTTGCGCTCCGGCCGAGCTTCATTCCGCTGATGACCGAGACGCCCGAAGCGCGGACGCGCGCGCTTCAGGACCCCGAACTCCGGGCGAAGATCTTGAGCGAAGAGAGCTTCGTAATGGGCGATTTCGAGACCTTTGTCACCACCACCTTCGACAAGATGTTCGTCATCGATGATGCTTTCGATTACGAGCCCGCCGCGGATCGGAGCTTGGCCTCTCTCGCGAAAGTTCGCGGCTGTACTCCCGAGGAGCTGGCTTTCGATTGCCTGAACGCAAGTGACGGGCAGGGAATGCTCTATTTTCCGTTATTCAACTACTCGGACGGCGATCTCGATGTGCTGCACGACCTTCACGCCCATCCCAACACCTTGATGGGCTTGTCGGACGCGGGGGCCCACTGCGGAGCGATCTGTGATGGGGGTATGCCTACGTTCATGCTCAGCCACTGGACGCGCGACCGTCGGCGCGGCAGCAAATTGCCACTCGAGCACATCGTTCGGCGACAAACCAGCGCTACCGCACACAGTTACGGTCTGTTCGACCGCGGGATCATCGCGCCGGGGTACAAGGCGGACATCAATCTCATCGATTACGATGCCTTGGGCTTGGAGGCGCCGCGAATCGTGTACGACTTGCCGGCGGGTGGGCGTCGTCTGATCCAAAGGGCGCGCGGTTATGAGGCGACACTCCTCAATGGAAAGATCGTGACGCAGCGGGGCGAGCCGACCGGCGAACTGCCGGGTCGTTTGCTACGCGGCGAGCGTTCGCGGGTTGTTTGAACTCCGAGCCGCCGGGGCACGCGCTGGTTTCTTCACGTTCGCCGACATGCCTCTCCCACTTGTCGGTCAGGGTGGGGTAAGTTGGCGCATGTCCCAGCGGTGTTGGCGCGGAAAACGACGACGGCGAATCGTCGACGCCACTCTCGGGGCGTGCCTCCTCGGTACTGCAGCTTGCGGAGCGGATGTTGGGCCGCAAGAACCAGAAACGCCCGGCCCGACCCCTTCGCCGTACACCGCGGCCGAGTGCATTCGGGAGGTGACATGTGACGAGGTGATGGTGGCGGCTCACCGCGGTCATCATCTCCACGTTCCCGAGAATTCGCTTGCGTCGATACGGGCCGCGGCCGTCCTCGGCGCGGAGGTCGTCGAGGTGGACGTGCGCCACACCGTGGACGAGCAGCTCGTGCTGATGCACGACACCAAGGTCGACCGGACCACCGATGGCAACGGCGCGGTGTCGAGCATGACCGCCGAGGCGATCAGGGGCTTGTCGCTGCTAGGAGGCCAGGAAGCGGACCCCGAGTCGCGCGAGGTGCCGACCTTCACCGATGCACTCGAGCTGGCGATGACACTCGGTGTGATGTTGTACGTCGATCAAAAGACGGACCGAGGTGACCTGGTGCGTGCGGCGGTCGTGGACGCGGGCGCCTTGGAGCATGTGCTCGTGAGAACCGACCTCGCATCGAGCGTCGAGCACCTCGCCGCCGAATCCCGTCTGATCGTGATGCCGAACGTGAGCGATGCCGATGAGCTTGCAACGGCCCTGAGTGCCATTCCCGAATTGCTTGTCGTGGAGACCAACAGTGCGGCCATCGACGCCGATCTGTACAGTGCTGCGCGCGCTCGTCGTGTGAAGATTCAGCAGGACGTTTTCGTTGCCGACATCGCCGCCACGACGGGAGACTATTCGGCCTGGAAGAGCTACGTCGACGAGGGATTGTTCTTGCTTCAGACCAACGTCAGCCACCTTCTCGTCCCCGCGGTGTGGACCTACCGTGAGACGGGATCGTTTCCGCTCGACGGCCCGGGTACCCAGCTGTAATTGCAGCCGCGACCCTAGGCTCCGTCGTCAGCATCGCCGAGCACTGGCGAGGAGCATGGATGGGCGCGCGATTCTGGGGTAGGGTGTCACTGTTGACCGCAGGTTCACTGTCGCGCTAGTCGCAATGGCGAACACGCCCTTCACCAGACCAGACAAGGAGAGGCATTGCACCATCGAGGGGACAGAGCGGAAGCGCCAAAGCAGGAGTTCGATCCGCGGGCCGAGGTGCACTGTGTCCATGTCGAAGCGTGTGGTGCCTGTCCGTTGATGTTCAAGCGCTACGAGGACCAGCGCGCGACCAAGATGGCCCGCATCGAGCGCTCGCTCGGTCGCTACTGCATCGAGCCATCCAGTGAGTTGATGACTCTGCGTGGGGCTGACCCGATCATGCACTACCGCCGCCGCGCGAAGCTCGTCGTGGAGCGTGCCAACGATGGCAAGGTGCGGGTTGGACTGTATCGACGGAACGATAACCAGAATGTCGTGGACATCCCCGAATGTCAGGTGCTGAGCCCTCGGTTGATGGAACTGGTCAGAGAGATCCGCACCTTGGTCGAGGAGCCGCCAGAGGCTCTTCGCGTGCTCCTCGAACCGGCGACGAGTGACGACCGCGGTGTATTGAAAGGACTCGACGCTCGCGAACTGAACGGACCGTCGAGCGAGGGCGGGCAGGCCGCGACGCAAGGGATCCTGCTCACCCTGCTGCTGGCGGCGGATCGGGCTGCCGAGGTCGAGGAGCTTCGTGAGGCCGCCCGTGAGCTACGACGCCAGCTACCGCAGATCACGGGCTTGGCGGTGAATTTGCGCTACAAGTCACGACAGCAAGGTGGCAACGGCTTCGTTTCACTCAGCGGCGTGAACGAGGCCAAAGATGCGTTGCTCGGTGGTTATCAACTCGTCTCGCACACGTCCTTCTTGAACGTCCATCGCCCCCAGGCCGAGCAGCTTTACCAATTGCTGGTCGACATGGTGGCGAAGGTTGGCGACGGCTTGCGCGTGCTCGATCTGTACGGTGGCACCGGCGCTATCGCTCTCACGCTTGCTGCCGCCGGACACCGCGCGACGATGGTCGAATCCTACCCGCCGGCGGCCGCGCTAGCGGAGCGCGCCGCGCAGGCGCAAGGAGCCTCGGTGGAAATCGTGACCGGGGACGTCGCCTCGGTCAGCAAGGCCTTGGCAACGGCGGGCTCGACTTTCGACGTCGTCATCGCCAATCCTCCGCGCCGTGGACTTTCTCCGGCGGCGCGCGAGTCCATCGTCGCCCTCGGGGCCACGAAGATCATCTACGTGGCCTGTGACCTCAACAACCTGAGTCGCGACCTCGATCACTTGGCGCGGCTCGGATATCAGATGACGACGCTCAGTCCGCTCGACATGCTGCCGCTGACCGAGGAGGTCGAGGCGCTGGCCGTGCTCGAACGTACGCCCATCGATGCGCCGACGATCTTGTACCAAGATGACCAGATTCTAGCGCTCAACAAGCCCCCTCATGAGCCGGTGCAGAACCAGGCGGAGTACCCGGGTAGTCTCGTGCAGCGAGCCGCGGCTTTCCAGGGCTGGGGAGATTGGGTCACCGTGCTGCGCGTCGAGGCGAGCACTAGCGGCTTGTGCGTATTTGCGCGTGACGAAGCAACGGCGACTCGTTGGATAGAGGCGCTCAACGATAATGGTCGCTTGGTTTACCTTGCGGCGGCCCGTGGTGTGACACCGGCCAAGGGAGCGATTACCCGTGAGTTGCGCGGTGAAGCGGGATCGGTTCAGGCGCGCACGCGCTATCGTCGGCTCGCGATCGGTGGCGGGCACTCTATCTTGCGCGTCGTTCCGGAGAAGCGCTACACCCATCAGATCCGGAGGCACCTCGCCGCGATCGGTCATCCCGTACTCGGAGACGCGCGCTACGGTCACGGTCCCACGAACCGCTATTTCGAAGAGAAGCACGGACTCGACCGTAGCTTTCTGCATCTCGTGAGGATGGAACTGAGGCATCCGGACACCGGTGAACGATTGCTCATTGAGGCGCCCATGCCCCCGGATCTGCGGACGGCACTGGTGCGCGCCGCCGACGAATCGGTTCTGGCGTTTCTCGAGAACAAGAACGCGTTGGGCTGTGCGACTCCCACGCTCGGAGATCGTCCAAGCCGGCCGTCCATGGTCGAGCGGTCCCCGTTGTCCACTGCCGAACTAGGGCCCGAGAGCGCCTACCCAACACAGATCCCCGCTACCGTCCGGGGGGGGGACGAAGCGATCGAACTCGACGAGGCGCCTCGCACCGTCCGCGGCGAGCTCCTAACGCCAGACGAAGATTGAGGCCAAAGCGTCCCGATGCTCTCTTCCTTGCCGTCCGCACGTCCTGCGCTGCTTGTCGTCGATGACGAAGAGGCGATCCGTGAGATGCTTGCGGAGTTTCTTTCTCTGGAGGGATACGACGTCGAGACGGCCGAGCACGGCATGGCGGCGCTCGGTGTCTTGGAGACGCGGCTCTTTGACATCGTGCTCACGGATCTCAAGATGCCGAAGATGGGCGGAATCGCCCTGCTCGAGCAGATGCGGCGGCACGCTCCAGGTACCGTAGGGATCATCATGACAGGCTTTGGCACCGTCGAGTCGGCCATCGGGGCGATGAAGAATGGCGCCTATGATTACATTCTCAAGCCCTTCAAGCTCGACGAGGTGCTGCACGTGGTCGGCCGTGCGGCCCACAAGCGCCGCATGGAGTCGGAGAACATTCGTTTGCGGCAGGCGGTATCACTCTACAAGGTGAGCGAGGCGATCAAGAGCAGCCTCTCCCTCGACCAGGTATTGCTGACCGTCGTCGAAAGCTCGATTACCGAGATCGACGCGGAGGTGGTCAGCGTGTGGCTGGACGACGGTGAGGGCGGCCTGATCGAACGGGAGAGGGCGCAGACCGAAAAGCCACCGACGGGCGCGAGGGATTTTGGCGAACTCGATGCTGAGGCGGTAAGCGCGGCGCTCGGCGAGTACGAAAGGGTGTTGGTTCATGGGGCTGACGCGCACCGGTTTTTTACCGACGCCGACACCCCCGTTCGATCCTTCGCGGCGGTGCCGCTCAAGACGCCCATGCGAGACATGGGGTTCATCGCGGCGATGTCCACCCATCCCGTGAAACGTTTCGAGGAGGGCAGCCGCAAACTTCTCAGCATCGTCGCTTCGCGCGCCGCGGCGGCCATTGAGAATGCCAAACTGTACCAGGATTTGCAGGATACCTTTCAGCAGACGATCGAAGGGCTGGCGAGCGCGGTTGACAAGATGGACCGGTATACGGCGGGCCACTCCAAGCGCGTTGCGGATTACGCTACCCATTTGGCAAGACGCTTGGGTCTCGATGCTGCGACGATCGAAATCGTCCATCAAAGTGCTCTCATGCACGACATCGGGAAGATCGGCTGCGCGATGAATCTGAACAAGCCCGACCAGCTGACGGATGACGAATACGAGGAGTTCAAGCTCCATCCGATGCACGGCCGCGACATCCTGAGTCCCATCGCGTTTCTGCACCCACTCATTCCTGGCGTGCACCTGCACCACGAGCGCTTCGACGGTCGTGGCTATCCGCTCGGTCTGGTCAAGACGGACATTCCGCTCATTGCACGGCTCATTTCCGTTGCCGATGCCTACGATGCCATGACCTGCGACCGATCCTACCGGCGGGCCTTGCCCCATGAAGTCGCGGTCGCTGAGATCGAGCGTTGCTCGGGCTCTCAGTTCGACCCAGATATCAGCGGGGAGTTTTTGGAGGAGATCGAGACGCTGCGCGCTCAATCTCGCGACGTCGGCGAGCAGGTACCGGACTGATGCTTCCCGCGGCGCGTCCCTGGCCGACGCGACCCGCGCGCGTCGTGTGGCTAGGACGTCGCTCTTATGAGCCGATGCACGCGCTTCAGAAGGCGCTGGTCGACCAACGTCGAGGCGGCCAGGGCGAGGACTTGGTGTTGCTGCTCGAACATGAGCCGGTCGTGACCTTGGGTCGCTCTGCGAAACATGAACATGTGCTGTTGACTCGCGAGCAACTGGCTGTCCGGGGGGTGGATCTGGTCGAGACAGGGCGGGGCGGCGACGTCACGTATCACGGGCCCGGCCAGCTCGTGGGCTACCCTATTTTCAATCTCAAGCCAGACCGCTGTGATGTCCGGCGGTATGTGGCCTCGCTCGCGAATTTCATGGCGTTGATGGCCGGGCGATTCGGCGTCGAGGCAGGCACCGTCGATGGCATGATCGGCGTGTGGGCCGACGCCACGACTCCCGATCGCTGGGCGGGAGCACCATGGGCCGACGACCTTGCCAAGGTCGGGGCGATCGGTGTGCGCCTGAGCCGGTGGGTCAGCATGCACGGATTTGCCTTGAATTTGCACACCGACATCGACGCGTTTCAGCTCATTGTCCCGTGCGGGATCCGCGAATACGGCGTAGCCTCGCTGACCGCCTTGGCTACGAAACTCGAGCCTTCCGTGACCGTGCCGAGTGTGGCGGAGGTGGCGCTCAGTGCGAATGTCGAGCTCGCGAGGGCGCTCGATATCGAGTTTGACGTCGTCGACGATCTTTCCGCATTCCAGGACGAGCGAGCGCTCGCTGCAGAGCTGGGCCTGCGGCTTGGGGAGTAGGGGCACATGCGCCTGCACGAATTTTTATTTGGCCAAGAAGGCGCCATCCTGATCGGAGCCGAGCATTTGACTTCGCAGGGTATGCGGCCCGGATTTGCCGAGGCTTTGCGCGCGGCGACGACCTTGGATGCCGATTGGACGCGTCGTTTCGATCGCGCCCTAAGCCTGTTTCACGAGCGCGTCGCGCGACTGCACGCACGCTCGAGCGATTACTGGTTTGCGCCCCCCTTGCCCAATATTGTCGTGGTTTCCGAGCCGAGCCGTGTGCGACCCCATACGACGATATTCCCTGGTGCGTCGTGGCTCGTGTACGAAGACGACTTCGTGTCGGGTCCGGGAGGCGAATTTGGCGCCTTCATGTTCTTGCACCAGGAGCGAATTGCACGAGAGGGGCGTCTCGGCGCGAGCGTGGTGAAAAACATGGCCTATTGGCTGATGCGAACACCGGCCGAGAGAGCCGCTTTCTTGACGGCTGCCGAGCGCAGCGGGCGCCCTGACGCGAGGGCCTTTGTTGCATTGGGCCGAGCCTTGTCGTGGGTCGAGGAGCTCGGGCACGTGGACGTGCATGCCGTGGAGGCCGCCGCGGGCGAAAGCTACGGGCTTCTGGAGACGGCGGGGTTGATCGTTCCCGACTCTCGCAAGGCCGACCTCGGCGCCCTGCTCGATGTGTTTCGTGAGGTGGAAGCCGAGGTGGGCCGGGCGTACTTCGCGGAACACGCCGTCGGCGCGAGTGAAGAGCGCTCGGCTGAGCTTTGCGCGTGGTTGCGCGAAGCGGCCCCACCCCTTCTCCTCACGAGCGACGACGGTCAGGTTTTGTGGGACGCGGCGCGGCCGGAGTCGGTCGCCGCCTTGCGCAGCCTTCTAGGAAAATTGACGGCAGGCTCCGCGGCGAGCTTGCGGGAAGACTGGCAGGTGGTGGCGGAGCGGACGACGCAAGTCTACGCGGCGATTCGGGAGCCCGAGCGCTTGGCCGATGTGTTCGCTGTGTTGGATCAGGAGGAAGGGGGGACCTATATCCATCGTGAGCGGAAGCAGATGGCCTACTGTCTGAAGCAACCAGGGTTTGAGCCTTGCCGTGAGCCCGCGCCTCCCTACCATCGGCTTCTGCTCGCGGCCCGTACGCTGCACGAGTGGGGACACGTCCTCGAAGAGGCGGGCCTCGTAGGGATCCCCGAATCGGCTCGCGATGCCTTTGCACGCGGGCGCGAACAGATCGTCGATTGCCTCGGGGCGATTCTGCGCGAGGCACAGAGCGAAGTGAAACAGCTCGCGGAACACGAAGCGGGGGCGCTGGGGCTGTTGCCCTACAGTGAAAGAAACTTCGCCGAGGGGCTCACGGAGCGACTCCTCGAGCGCATGCCGGATTTTCTCGCCAACTTGGTCGTCGCGCGTTTCGCTTCGCCGGCGGAGATGGAGGCCTACGTGCGGGTCAATGTGCGAAAACTCGACCGTGAATCGGAGGGGCCTTTCAGTTTGTTGCTCGGGCTCGTCTACTCCTATCAGTATCTGCGCTTCAGCTGCGTGGCGGATCGGAGAGCGTACTTCGAGCAGCTCACCTGTTGCGAGGTCGAGTTCGTTCAGTCGGGTTTTCTCTCCGCCGATCGACTCGAGGCCTTGTTGGCCGCCGTCGCCGCGGTTTGCGACGCCTACGCCATGGACGAGGGGGCTTTCTTTGGAGCTGCCACATCGACTTAGGTCCGGTGGGCGGCTATAAGGGCGAGCGGAATCTCCGTATGTCCAGCCATTCACTACCCAGCGGTGTCGGAGCCTTCCCGGAGCCATGCAAACGGCGCGCGGCGAGCGTGAAGCGGATGGGCTATCGATTGGCTGCGGTCCTCGTCGGGCTGGGCGCGATGGGGTTGGCCCGAGGCGCGAGCGCAGGGGAATTCGACGCGAGCGGTCGCTACATCGTGGATCCCGACGCGACGGCCTTCGTCGACTTCGGTGAGGCCTTCGATCCCGACACCGATCGCTACGTGCCCAAGGACGCCCAGCCGGAGTGCTTGCTTCCCGCCTTCGAAAAACGCGCCGATGCGGGAGCGCTGGTTGGCGATCACGTCGTTCACGTCGAAGTCTCTGTTTGGGAGGGCTGCGCCGAGCGCTTTGTCGTGAGCGTCCCACCCGAGAAGGCTTCCTACCGGGCGACAGTGTGGATGCGCGGCGGCTCGGTGGGGGCGCAGATGACGGCCGTTTATCCTGAAAATACCGGCCGAGCCGTGATGGTGGCGAAGATGGCACCGACCGGCCGCGTGACGAGCGATGGGTGGGTGGAGCTGGCCTCGAACGACTTTCCCGTCGACGGCGAGACGGTCGAGGCGGTGTATGTGCGAATCATCGACTACGATTCGGTAGGCAGCGCGATCGACGCCCTCGAGCTCGTACCGTCTGGCTCCTACTGGGAACAACAGAGCTGCAGCGGTGCGAGGGATTCGGTGTGCGGGCCCGAGGCGGTCTGCGTGCACCAGAAATGCCGTCTGACCCGCCTCTATGTTCCGCCTCTGCCTGACCAAACGGGGCGGGACGCGTTCATCGACACCTTGAGCGGTCAACTCAAGACATTTTTTGGTGGGCGCAAGACTCGGCTGCAAGATTTACCCGTGGCGCTCGACACACTCGAAGCGACGCGCGCGTCGAGTTCACCGTGGGCTTTTTGGAATGGCGTGGCGACCGCTATCCGGCGTCTCCACGATTGGCACACCAGCATATCGAGCAGTATCCAGGGCGTCCCGCGCCAGCGACGGCTCAACGTGTGTTTCATCGAAGGGCAGGGTGACACCACCGCCGCCACCTGGCCGGCCCATGCCGTTTACAAGGACGTGCTCGTCTCTCATGTGGGCAAGGCTGGCGGCAACCAAGGGATCCAGCAAGGCGATCGTTTGACCACGATTGATGGCGTGCACCCGATCGCCTGGGCGCTCAGTTTGCACGACGTCAATTGGAGCCACTGGCAAGCCGATGACAGCTCCGTCCACAGCGAATTTGCCGAGCGCATGCGCGGGCTGATCCTCGCGTACGCCAAGACCTTCACCATCATTCATTGCGACGCCCAAAAACAGACCTGTGACGACAAGCCCACGACCTATGCTGTGAGCGAACTGCCGGAGGACACCGGCGGGCAGGTCGGCTGCGACAATAGGCCATTTTATCACTTCAAGAAGGACAATCCGGGGGCGAACCATCACGTCGGCTGGGATTTTTTCAGCGGACCCATCGCCAACACGACGGACGAAGAGGCGATCTATGGGCTGCTCTGGGACACGCTGTACGGCGGCGGGGACCCCAACGGCCATGTCAACGGCAACCTCACTGCTGCCTTCACGACCTTTCGGAACAAAGCCCGCGGCGTGATTTTGGACCACCGTGCCGGGAGCGGCGGGACGATGGATGCGGCGGAGAAGGTCACGACTCTGGTCCGGCCCCCTGCGGTGCCGCTCGTCTTCGCGAGCCCCATGGAGATTGCGAACTTCGATGGACCGGCGAATTCGACCGAGGGCAAGGCTCTGTACTTCTTGCACGTTCAAGGTGACGCGATGAATGTGGGCGCGGCGGACTTCGAAAAGGACCTCCCGGTCGCCCTGCTCCTTCATCGAGACGGCTCGGCTAGCGACTTCATGCCCTTTGGGATGAAGGGGGCGGACAAAGTTCGCCTCTTCGGACCGGCGCCGACCGCTGGAGCCTTCTCGACCTATTACAACTTTCAATTCTGGAGCCTGTCGTGGCAGATCGCTTCGGGCGACAGCATCAGTCAGGCTGGCGAGGGCTTGATTGGCCACGGCGTCGTCCCTGATCAAATCGTTCTGCAAACGCAATCCGATCTGCTCGCGGGCAAGGACACCATTCACGAGGCGGCGTTGGCGTGGCTACGAACGGGGCTCAAGCCATGATGCGGATCACACCCAAGGCCTGGGCGGTCCTCAGCCTGAGTCTCTTGCTCCTCGCTTGCGAGGCGTCCGAGCAAACGTCGCCCAATCCGGCGCCGCTTCCCACAGCGTCATCAACCGGCGGCGCTGGCGGAGCACCGGGTAGCGGTGCTGGCGGACAAGGAGCGGCGGGAGGCGGCGCGAAGATCCTCAGGACGGTAGAAACCCGCCCCTTGCTCGGCAGCCCGAAAAGGAACTTGTTGATCGATGGCGACTTCGAGACGTCGATCGTCGTCGAGGGGCACGGCGTACAGTCGGGCTGGTTGGCTTTTTCCGGCAATGAACAGCGGTACATCCGCGCGGCGACCGGGGGGCACTGCCGAAGCGGTCTGCGCTGTGCGTATCTCGAGTCTGGGATCTTCTTTTACGGCAAGGGCTTGGCGGCGAGCCTGGCGGCGATGGATGGCGAGCTGTGGGCCAAGGCGCCCCCGGGTCGCAGCTGTCTCGACGTGGCGGCCTATGTCGGGTGGTGCAACTTTGCTGGTAAGTTAGCGGATCTCGTCGCGACCAGTGAGACCCCCGACGAGACGGGCTGGTGCAGTTACCGCGGGACGGTCGCTGCGCAGACCCGAGGAACCTGCATGTTCATCGAGAACCTCAGCCAAGATCTCGCGGCGGCGCCCTTCATCCTTGACGCGGCGAGCGTGAAGCCTGCAACAGGCGAGCGGCAGGCGGTGGCGATGACAGCCCGTCGTGGCGCAATCGTCGAGCGCTTCCGTCATGCGAGCGAGGTGGCCCGCCGTCGACGGCCGTTCGGGCGCGTCCCCAAGGGGCCTGAGCTGGGCCGAAAGTGACAGACAGCTCGGCTCTCCGTCTCGCTGCCGATCGCGCGAGGCGAGCTTCGGCTGGCGTGCAAGACGGCCTGTGGTAGAGTCGGCGCGATGCGAACCTTGGTCGTGGGCCTGCTGACGAGTGCAATGATTGTGGGTCTCGGTCTGAGCGCCTGCAAACCCGGAATGTTGGCTTCGTATCCCGATCGCGATCGGGTGAGCCTAGCGCAGAAGAAGTGGTGCGCCATGCTAGGCAAGGCGGAGTCCCCCGAAGGAACGTGGGGCTACACCAAGCAGTGCGAGGCGGTTTATCCGACCTCCTCAGCATCGTTCCTCATCCGTCTGACCGCATGCTTTGGCAAAACCTATGCTGAGCTCGGCGACGACACGCCGGATGAGGCGACCATGATGGACGAGTGCACCAACGAGGTGCTCGCGACGAGCGATCCCGGCGAAGCCAAACGCACGGCCCTCGTGCAGGCCCGTTGCCGCAGAACGGCTCGATGTACGCCCATTGGCGAAGCGGCGTGCTTCGAGGCCTACGAAGAACTCGACCCCTCACTGCGCCTGATCCTGACGAGCATGTACAACTTGCGGGCTCAGAACGAGATCGCGAGCTGCATCGACGATGGGGCTTGCGAGGACGATGATTATGCGGCGACGAGCCTCTGTTACGACGCGCAGGCAAAGCGCCGAGCTTGGTTTACGACCATGTTGGGGAAGACCACCGACGTGTCCATCGTTCCAGCGAACTAGTCCTCGCCCGGTGGGGCGCTTCTCGAAGGCTGACGTCCGCAGACGGAAGAAGTCGGCGGCCAGCATCAAAACGGGCTGGACCGGGGGCAGAGGCCTGCTACCCTCCGTCCGCCATGAAAACCCGTACCCTCTCGGTCTTGTTCGTCCTCGCGGCCCTTTTACTCAGTTCGGTTGCCTTCGCTCGCGGTTCGGCTCGGGTGAAAAATCGCCGACCGAAGGAACTTAGCGGCGGCGTATGGAAGCTGAAATTCGAAATCGACTACGGAAGCAAGCCTCACCTGGCGCACGTTCCGGTCGTGTTGCGCTTCAAGATGACGACGCTCTATGAGCGCTCGCTGACGGACGCGTCTCCGAAGGACCCTGTGTCCACTCGCAAGCCTCTGCGCAATCAGACGCCGATCAACATTCCGACCGACGTCGGGTTCGCCGACATGAGCGGAACCATCCACCGCAAGACGCGGTTTTCGATCAAGCTACGTCGGGACCGCGACTTTGAAGCGGGCGAGTACGAATTGCAGGTCCGCCTGATTTCGGGGGGCACGCTCGGACGCTCGATGAAGATCATCCTCCAAGGCGAGAACAAGCCCGTCGATCGCCGGTCGATCAGCTTTGTCGCCAGACCGATCAAAAAGAAGGCGAAGAAGAAAGAGAAACCGGTCGCGGAGGAAAAGTCCGGTACCGAAGACCAAGGCCTCGACCTCTCTGACATCGACGACGAGGACGCGGATACCGGAGATAGTGATACCGATGAGGCCCCTGCGCCACCCGCCGTGGCTCCGAAGCAAGGTGGTTGCGGCTGCCAGTTGCCTGGAAGCGTCACGGCCGGGCCGTCCGGCGGGGTGTTCGCTTTGATGTTGTTCGGCCTTGTTGGCCTGCTCCGGTCGCGTCGACGCTCTGGGCATCGACAGCGTTCTGTCGCCGGCGTGGTGGCCGGATCCATGCTGGTCGTCTCTTCGATCTCATGCGGCGGTGGAGTAGCCTATGCCCCTCCGCCCTGCGCGAATTGCGGTGACATTCGCCATCCGTCCTCAGCTCAACTCGATGCGTCTGTGACTGGGTCGATGGCCCCCCAAACTGTCGAGGACGCCGAGTCCTTCATGGATACGACCGAGGCGGAACTCAAAGCACTTGCGATCAAACAAGAGCGCGCCCACTGGATTCAGTACACCTACATCATTAAGGACACGCAGGAGATCACCGCTGAAGCGGACCAGGCGATCATGGAATACAGCGCCAAGGCCATCAAGGCCGCTCGGCGTTTCGGTGACATCGAACTGCCGGCCGCCTTGGCCCGCAAGTTTCTTCTGCTGAAGACATCGGGGACCCTGCCGGCGCCGGACGAGTCGGCGCTCACCAAGGAATTGACCACGATTCAGGGCGAGATTCGCGGGCGTTATGGCAAGGGCAGCTACTGTCCGAAGGAAGGTGGCGCCCTCCGTAAGGAGCTCGCCAAGGATCCGAAGAACGCGGCCGCCCTCGGCTGCAAGACGCCGGGCCTTCCGGGGTCGGGGGTTGCCCTCGGCAAGTTGACCAAGATTATGGCGAACAGCCGCAATCAAGCCGCGCTACAGGAGGCGTGGGTTGGTTGGCGAATGATCTCGCCGCCGATGCGAAAGTCCTACCAGCGCTTCGTCGAGCTCGGCAACATGGGGGCTCGGGCCATCGGATTCAAGGACGTCGGCGAGCTGTGGCAAAGTGGCTACGACATGTCCGCGAGCGCGTTTCGTGCCGACGTGGAGCGCATGTACAAGCAGGTCGAGCCTTTCTACAAGGAGCTTCATTGCTATGTGCGAGACAAGCTTCAGAAGCACTATGGCAAGGAGGTCGTCGGAGATGGCGCCCCGATCCCGGCGCATCTCCTCGGCAACATGTGGTCGCAGAGCTGGGGCAACATCTACCCGCTCGTCGAGCCCTTCAAGGGGGCCAAAGCGCCGGACGCCACCGCGGCGCTGAAGCGACAGAAGTACGACGAGGTCAAGATGGTGAAAACGGCCGAGAGGTTCTTCACTTCGATCGGGCTCGATCCGCTGCCGAAGACGTTTTGGGAGCGCTCGATGCTCAAGAAGCCCCGCGATCGGGATGTGGTCTGCCACGCTAGCGCTTGGGATGTGCACTACAACAACGATCTACGCATCAAGATGTGCATTCAGATCACCGAGGACGAACTCAACACGGTTCACCATGAGCTTGGGCACAATTACTATTACCACTATTACTATCAGCTACCGATCCTCTTCCAGTCGGGGGCCAATGACGGTTTCCACGAGGCGATTGGTGACGCGATCGCCCTGTCGATCACGCCAAAGTACTTGCAGGAAATCGGCTTGACGACGAAGGTCGCGAACAACGAGAAGGCGACCGTCAACGTGCTGATGAAGCGAGCGCTCGACAAGGTGGCCTTCTTGCCATTTGGCAAGTTGATCGACACCTGGCGTTGGCAGGTCTTTTCTGGAAAAACGAAGCCCGGTGCGCTCAACGCGGACTGGTGGAAGCTTCGTCGTGACTACCAGGGGATCACCCCGCCGGTGGCCCGTAGCGAAAAGGACTTCGATCCAGGCGCGAAGTATCACGTGCCTGCAAACGTTCCCTACATGCGCTACTTCCTAGCTCATATCTACCAGTTCCAGTTCCACCGCGCATTGTGCCGCGCCGCCGGTCACGAAGGACCCCTCCATGAGTGTTCGATCTACGGCAATAAGGACGCCGGGGCGAAGCTTCGCGCTTTGCTGGCCATGGGGGCGAGTCGACCCTGGCAAGATGCCCTGGAGGCGATGAGTGGGGAGCGCAAAGGGGATGCGAGCGCGTTGATGGAGTACTTCGCGCCGCTGCGCGGCTGGCTCCAATCTCAAATCAAAGAAAAAAAGTGCGGCTGGTGAGCAACTCTTACCTTCGCGCAGACCTCTAGATAGGACCCTACACTATGCAGCTACCTGATCCCGGCCTCTATCGAACCACCACACCCTATCCCGGCCGTGAGGGTGACATCACGGCCAATTGTCTCGTCTACGTTGGCGTTCCGACCAACGGTGGTTTGCCATTCGTCGTCCGTCCTGGCGCGAATCGGAAGAACCGTTGGTTTTGGGGCGAACCCACCATCCCGTTGCGCGCGGTGAACTGGGCCGAGAGTCTCGTCAAGCTGCCGAGCGAGGGGTTTTACGTGCTGCCGGAGGAGATCAGCTTCGACGGCGGAGGCCGCTGGCTCATGAACGCCATTGTACAGCTTGGTTACAACGAAGAGGGCCGCGGTATTTTGTTTATCGCCGAGCAACACGAGGCGGAGGAGAAGAACATACTGTCGTTCAGTGAACGTGGTCGGGTGATTGACGACAATCTTCTCAAACGATTGAACTGGGCCCCCATCCTGCCGGTCGATACGGACGAATAGGCGGTCTCAGCCCCCGAGTCGTCGGCGCACGTTGGCCGGCAGGGGAACGCTGCCACGGGGGCGTTTGTAGTCGCCAACGATCTGGCCCCGCGTGACGTTGACTTCGATGGGCGGGGTCAGTTCGTAGCGGTATCCCCGGTTGTCGAAATGCACGGGGAAGGAGCGCCCACTCCAGACGTAGTTTCGGCGCAGATCGAAGGCGATGGTACCGCGGCGCTCATGTCGTCGGTGCTTCAAGAGAAAGGAGGCGAGCCGCACGGCGCGATGGTTGTACAAGCGATGGCAACCGTGGCTTTCACCTTCTTCGATCGATCCGTAGCTGACCGAGCCGTGGGTCCGGATCCCTTGATCGGTGAAGAAGGTCTGCCCTTTGCGTCGGTCGACACGATGGTGCGTGAGCATGACCATGCCGAAGGCTGAGGCGTAGCTCGGTCCGAGCAGGTCCCGTTTGAGCTGCATGCCTTGCCGGGTCGGTCGCATGAGTTCGCGGGCCGACGTGGAGCTGGGCGGAATCCATCGGGGGGCGACGACCAGATCGCGCCACACGCGTCGACCGGCCGGCGATTCCTTGAAGACCATTCGCATGCCCCTAGGCGTTCGCTCCGCCTTGTAGCCGCCGATGGTGGTGCTCCATCGCAACAGAGGAATGTCTGTGGCTCCGTGACGGGCGTAAAGAACCAAGGATGGGCCGTTCTTGGCTCGGGGAAAGAGTCGATTGCCCCGAGCGGTGAAGGGGTAGTCGAAGTTGACCTCTCCGCGGTCGATGACGGCGCGCAGCGTCATGTGTGAGCTGTGATAGGCGGGCGGCTTTGGCAGGCGCACGGCGATCCGTCGTGCCGCGAATGCCTCTGGCTCCCGCTCCTTCAACAGGTGGGCGGCTTGCTTGCGGTTGGTCCAGCCGAGGGCCCGGGCAGCGGCGTCGGTGGCGCGTCCGAGCGCGTCGGTGGCGGCGTGTGGCAAGGCGTGAGGAGCTGCTTTGCGGAACACCGCGGTGTCGATGTGGTGTTCGGCGACCGGTCCGGTCCCGGTGCTCGCGGTGCCATCCTCGATGATGCCCGTGGCGTCAGCGACCCGCTCACGTAGACCCCTCAGCAGGCTCAGGTAGTCGAGCTGTCGGCTGTCTTCGGCCATTCGCTTGGCGGTCGGTGGATCGATCGTCCAGCCCACCAGCATGTGGAGCCGCTGGTAAGCGCTCATTCCGGCGTGGGTCACGTCGTCGAGCACCCCGGTCTCCGCTCGTGGGTCGAGCAGTCCTTCACAGCGCAAGTGGGTCTGGGCGGCTTCCACGGCGCGTACTTTCGTCGCCACGTGCATGTACTGCGTATAGGTAGGACCGTAACGGGGGTCGTCGGCGAGATCGTGAATGCTGTCTGCGCCGCGCTCGCGCACGCCGAACTCAAGTCGCGGCTCGAGGTGGTTCGCGGTCCAGCGTCGTGACCGCTGTTTGGCGAGATCCTCCCAAGGATTGAGCTTCTCCTTGAGCCGCTTCAAGGCGTGCTTGTCGATCGCGTCGTGGCAAGCGTGACGGCTGTCGTCGAGCAACCGCTGGCGGAGAATGGTGAAGGTCGGAAAGATGCCGAACAACTCGAAGTAGCGATCCCGATGCCCACGGTGCCCCTTGGGCAAGGTATCGAGTCGGCCTTGGGCGAGCGCGCGGTAGACTTTCCCGTAGCCTGTGGGGTCACCGCCCGGACCACGAAAAATGAGCGGAAGCCAGTCGTCTCCGAGGTCGATGACGGTGAGTCCGCGTGCGGTTGCCTCACTCGGACAAATCGTATCGACGATGTT
>JAPYTK010000007.1:22232-60337 GCA_029941785.1 Polyangiaceae bacterium
CGGAAGAATGGCTTGATGCCTTCACCAACCGTTGGGACGGGCGCATCGAACCCCCGGCCGGTCCGCCTTGATGGCGGTTGGCGGCGCCTCGGTTGGCGTGCTGTCTTGAAGGGGCCATGCCGAGCTGGGATCTGTGGCCTCTGGCGCGGCGTCTGTACGCCACACCGCGAGCACCATGAGCAGTAGCCAGATGCTGGCAAACTGCGCAGATTGGCCGAATCTAGACCACATGAGCTAGGGTAGCACGCTATGGATCGCGGCTTGAGTTTCTGGTTGTCGAGGCGCACGTGCTGCGTCGCGTCAGTATTTCTTTTCCTTTGGATCCCGCACCTTTCTGGATGTGCGACGGGAGCCGCGAAGCATGCTCCAGTCGCCCGCGAACCGAGGCTGCACAGCTCCGAGAGCGCGACGTGTCCACACGCTGCTCCACCTCAGCCGGCGCCTGATCGGGGCAAGGTCGCCCTCGCCCAGCAGCGCATCGCCGAGGTTCTCGACGATTGGCACGATGCCGCGTCGACAGCGGACGAGCGGCGTTACTTCGGTCACTTCGCGACGGACGCGGTGTTCATGGGTACTGACGCAACGGAGCGTTGGGACGTCGCGGCTTTCCGCAAGTACGCGCACCCACACTTCGCAAAGGGAAAAGCATGGTCCTTTCGAGCGGTTCGCCGCGCCGTCATCGTCGAAGGAGCTTTCGCTTGGTTCGACGAAGATCTTGCGACGCCGAACCTGGGTCCGGCGCGGGGCAGTGGTGTCATGCGGCATGATGGCGAGGCTTGGCGTATCGCTCACTACAACTTGACGATCACCGTTCCCAACGAGCGCTTCAAAGAGGTGAAGAAGCTTCTCGACAACGCTCGAGTTTCTCCTGCCGCCGGGACCGAGCCTTGAGTTCTGACAGGACTCAGCAGCCGATATGATCGAGCTGTAGTTGAGGTGAGCCGGCCTCGTCGGCCTGCTCGAGATCGACGGAAAGTGCGAGGAACCAGTCGGCGTCCTCCTCGGGATCGAGCAAGATTTGACGGACGCGCCAACATCCGTCTTCGTGGTCGATGAGGGTGTTTCGCGCGCCTCGTGCCTTCACATCCGTTCGTAAGGTCTCGTGGCTCAGGTAAAAGGGAGCCATGGCATTCTCGAGTGCTTCCGTCGTCCAGGCGTCCTGGTCGGTCGGCGTCGCCACCAGCTCTGCAACCCGCTCGTAGTCGCGGGAGGCGAGGGCCCGCACAACCTGGAAGACAGCATTGCGGATCAGCACGGTGAACGTCTTCTGGTCGTCGCTGAGTCGTTTCTTTCGTTCGGGCTCCGCAGGCCGAGTGATGGACACGGGGGCGTAGTCTGGGTCGCGGAGCTTCTCCCACTCTTCGAGCAAGCTCGCGTCCACGCACCGCACGACGCCCTCGAAGTAGTCCGTCATTTCGATCACGCTCTCCGTGCGCGCGCGCTCGGGCACGTTCTGGGTCAAGGTCTTGTAGACGTCGCTCAGGTACCGCAACACCAGACCCTCGGAGCGCTCTAGCTTGTACTCACCGATGAAGTTCCGAAAATCGTACAGTCCCTCGTACATTTCGCGCGCCGGCGATTTCGGTCGGATGTGGCTGTTTCCGACCCAAGGGTGACTCGCCGCAAAGTCGTTGTAGTGAGCGTAGATGAACTCGGCATTGGGTTTTGGGTAGTCGAGCTCATCAAGTCGCTGTATTCGCTCGTCGTATTCGATGCCCTCAGCTTTCATCCTGGCGATGGCCTCGGTTTTGATGCGGTCGAGTTGCTTGCGGAGAATCGCTGTGGGGTTCTCGAGGATCGATTCGACGAGGCTGAGAACATCGAGCGCATAGGACTCCCTCTCGGGGTCGAGAGCGTTCACTGTCTCGTAGACGAACAGGGAGAGGCTGTAGTTGAGCGAGAACTCGCGCTGTAGCTCGACGTTGACCACGGCTCGTGTCGTTGACCTTGAGGCGCGAGGCTCGAAGGTAATGACCTCGGCTTCGACCAGCGAGCGAAACATCTGCATCGCGGTGCGTCCGTGCCGACGACGCATGGCCGGTGATTCGTGGCATCCGCGAATCAGCTTCTTCATGGCCGCGCAGCCGTCGTCCCGTGACAATACATTGAGCAACATGCTGTGCGTCACCCGAAAACGTGAACTCAGGGATTCCGGTTCGGCCACCATGAGTTTCTCGAAGGTGGCGCGGTCGTAGTGGACGTAACCGCGAGAAGGAGGCTTCTTCTTGTGGATTTTGCGTTTCTTGCTCGAGTCGCGGGAGGCCTTGGCTTCGAGCTTGAGGTTCTCGATCACGTGCAGGGGGGCTTGGGCCATGATGCTGCCCTGGACGTCGAAGCCCTTGCGCCCCGCTCGTCCGCAGATCTGATGAAAGTCGCGAGCGGCCAGCACCCGCGTCTGTTGGCCATCGAATTTGCATAGCTTGCTGAGAAGGACGGTGCGGATCGGGATGTTGACCCCCACACCGAGCGTGTCGGTTCCCGAGACGACCCTCAGCAGACCGGCTTGGGCCAGGCGTTCCACGAGGCGGCGGTATTTTGGCAGCATGCCCCCGTGGTGGACGCCGATACCGTGACGGACGAAACGCTCGATGATCTTGCCGTAGGGGCTGTCGAAACGAAAGCCACGCAGGAGGTCTGCGATCGCGCGCTTGTTCTCCTTGCTCGTGACGTTGATGCTCATCAGGTTCTGCGCCTCGCTGTGGCTGTCCTTTTGGCTAAAAGACACTACGTAGACGGGCGCCATATCCCCTTCGATGAGCCGGAGGACCGTCTCGTGAAGTGATGTTTCCTGGTAGCTGTAGTCGAGGGGAACGGGCCGCTCCTCGGACCGGACCAAGGCGGTGGGTGCGCCGTTGAGATCTGTGAGTGTGCGCTCGAAGAACGAGGTGTCACCGAGCGTCGCCGACATCAACAGAAAGCGCGTCTGGGGCATCGTCAACAAGGGGATCTGCCACGCGACGCCACGATCGCGATCTCCGTAGAAGTGAAACTCGTCGAGGACGGCGTAGGGGAGGTCCAGCGCGGCGCCTTGCCGGAGGCTCATGTTCGCCAAGATCTCCGCTGTGCAGCATAGGATCGGCGCGTCGCGATTGACCGTGGCGTCCCCGGTGAGCAGGCCAACATTGTCCGCGTGAAAAATCTCGCACAAGGAAAAGAACTTCTCGTTGACGAGCGCTTTGATCGGACTGGTGTAGACGCTGCGTTCTGCCTCGCACATGGCCTTAAAATGCAGCGCGGTCGCAACCAGTGACTTTCCCGATCCCGTCGGCGTATTGAGGATGACGTTGCTGTCTGCGAGCAATTCGAGGACAGCCTCCTGTTGCGCGTCGTAAAGGGCGAGCCCGGCCTCGCTCGTGTAATCGAGGAAACGCTCGAGGATCTCGTCCGCCTCGAGGCGTTCCTCGCCAGCGGCGGGCAGTCGGGATAGGAGATCAGGAGTCGACATCGGCTAACTTCGTCACAGCAAACTTGACGGGGTTCGCGAGGTTTGACACGCAACGTGAGTGGGCACAAGCAAACCTCCTGCCGAGCCAGCCGCTGATTCGCGTCGTCGGCTGCCGTATCAGCTGGACCGCTACACGCTCTTCGATTGGGTTGGGCGGGGCGGGATGGCCAATATCTATCTCGCCCGGGTCAGGAGCGACTTTGGCGCATCGCGGCTGGTGGTCATCAAGGAGGTCCTTCCCCATCTGCGAGACGACGACCATTTCGCAGACATGCTCATTCAGGAAGCGAAACTGGCGGCGCAGCTCAGCCACGCCAACATCATCACGGTCGAAGACCTGGGCCGGCATGACGGTACGCTCTACATCGCGATGGAGTACCTTGAGGGGATCGATTTGCGGGACGTGCTGCGCCAGTGCAGCAAGCGCAAGATCCGACTACCGCTGGGCTACAGTTTGACCGTGATGTGCGAGGTCTTGCGTGCGCTCGATTATGCCCATCGCTTCTCCGGGCACGATGGGCAGATGAAGGGGATCGTGCACCGAGACGTGTCGCCCTCGAACGTGCTCCTGAGCTTCGACGGCGAGGTGAAGCTCTGCGATTTCGGTATCGCCAGCGTGATGACGGCAGAAGGCGTGGACGCCGACACGATCGAGGGCAAAGCAGGCTACATGAGCCCCGAACAGGCTCGTGGCGAGGCGATCGACACGCGCTCCGATTTGTACTCAGCAGGCATTTTGTTGTGGGAGCTGCTCAACGGGCGGCGTCTGTACCGGTCGCGAGACGGGATGGCGCTCATCGACGTCGCGCGGGAGGCCAAGGTTCCGGCTCTGCGTGAGCAGGGGTTGATGCACGAGGCGAAGCTCCACGCATTGGTGATGCGCGCACTGTCGACGGACCTCGACGAGCGGTTTGCGACGGCTGCGGAGATGCACGCCGAGCTCGAAGACTACTGTGTCGGCGCGAAGATGCTCGTCACGCCCATGCGGCTCGGGCGTTGGCTCAGCGAGCACTTCGAGGACGACCGCATTCAGCAACGTCGGGCGCGGCAACGCGCGGTGCAGGTGCTCGATCAAGGACCGCTCCTCATCATGGACCCCATCAGCGAGGCGAGCGTCTCATCCTCGGACGCCGGTCGTCGTAATGAGGGCTCTCCGCCGTCTTCCAGAGAACCGTCGCCTGCCAAAGCGGTCGGGGTTCCGCTGTCACGCCGTGGCGAGGAAAACGCTGAGATTCGCAAGGGAGCCGTGCCCTCGGCGATTGTCGCCGCGATCGCGGCGCTCCTGTTGTTGCTCCTCCTGAGGGCGATGGGGGTCTTTTGATCCTTGTTCGCGGTCCAGGGGTCGACTTTAATTGGCGGCGATGAGTCGGTCCCTGTTGCATGGTCTGGTGTTGATTGTCCCGCTGCTGTTCGGCGCGTGCGACAAGGACGAGGATCCGATAGCCATTCCGTTCAAGCCTGACCAAGCCGAGCCAGACAAGCCTCCGCCTGCCCCCATCGAGCCGGCCGAGCCGCTGGTGACGAGTCCCGTCAAGCCGAAGCCTCGCCCGCGACGGGTGCCGGGCGTCGAGAACTGTTGCGGGGCGTTGCGGGTCCAGCGCGCCCGCGGCAGGACGAGCGGCGCCAAATCGATGTATACGCAAGCCATCGGAATCTGTAATCGACAAGCTTCCCTCGTCCGGTCTGGGAAGACTTCCCGGGGCAAAGCACTCGCGCAGGTCCGTGGCGCACTGCTCGATTCGGCGCCATCCCAGTGCCGCTGAGCCGCCATCCCAGTGCCGCTCAGCGGTGGCGACCCGCTGCCGGCACCTCCGGGTGCGGCTATTCGACGCCGGAGCCCACCGGTGGCGGGCCGAGCGTGAAGCAGCTCGATGCGGATGCCTTGGCGGTGTAGGCGTGCTCGTAGGGGTAGGCGTAACCGAAGGCCATGCACATCTCATTGTCGCCCACGCCCTCGACAATCGTCTTGTCGGTCGTGTTCTTCCAGCTGCAGCCGAATCGGAATTGTTCGGCCTCGGAAAGATCGGCTGCGGGGATGTATTGAGTGAGCACGCCGTTGCTGGGGTCGTAGCCGAGTGAGTCGAGGAAGCGCTCGCCGTCGTGAGGGCCGCCGACGAATTCGGCGAACATCTCGACGCCGAGCCTGTGCATATGAGGCAGGATGTTGACGATGTGCATCGGCCCCTTGGGCCGGCAGTCGATGGAGACGGTGAGCGAACTGAGGGGCGCAATCTCCCAGCCAGAGAGGGCCCAGGCAAAGGGGCCGAGCTCGGTCGTGATCGTCGACTCGTCTACCGTGTACCAGTCGTAGCGGGGTGAGACCTCCAGCGTTTCGCTCGTCGTGTTCAGATAGTGCAGCCGCGCGACGATTTCGTAACCGTCGGACACGCGAAAGCCCATGCCGTCGGGGAAGCTCTGCCATTCCTCTCCCTCGATCTGCGTCGACGAGCCAAAGAGGACCGAGCCCCCATTGAGAATGTCTCCTGCCTCTCCACCGAAGGAGCTGTCATCACCCTTGTCGCACTTGCGAAACCCCTCGCCGGTCTTGGGTCGTGTCGTGACGTTGCCATGGTGCATCCCCCTCTGCGTGAACAGCTTTCCTCCTCCAACGATCCGTGACGGGCCCTCGACGTCGAGGGGAAAGACGTAACAGGGGAAACGTTCTTTTCCGGGGCCGAGGCTCACGGTTGGGACCTCGATGGCGAAGCCGCCGACGATGTTGTCGGGGGGGCCTTGTCGGGGCCGCTGGCCGGTGTTGATCGTGAGCGGGATCGGATCCGGCGCGTCGTTTTCTGCGCCTCCGCAGCCGCCGATCCAGAGGCCGCACAAGACGAGGAGAAACCTGCTCGGATATTGTGACCGGTGTCTTATCATCCTCGCGTCGAGCATAAGATTCGTTGCGGGTCGTAGTCAACGGCCTGAGGAGGAGGGGCGGTCTGAATCAGCTGTGCCGGCTGAAGCGACGTGGTACATCGTGTCCGTCGTGCCATTCGATCATATTCTCGGTCAAGCGACGGCGGTCGACTCGCTCACTCGTGCCTTGCGCAGTGGTTTGGTGCACCACGCTTATCGTTTTCAAGGCCCCCCTGGAGTGGGCAAGACCATGGCCGCCTTGGCCTTCGCCCAAGCGCTGTTATGTGAGACCGAGGAACGACTTGGTTGTGGTCGTTGTGATGCGTGTCGGCGGGTCGTCACCGTGAGCGCGTCTTCCCCGGTCGTGCCGCTGCACCCCGATGTGGTGATGGTCGAGCGCGGGCTGTACGCCCCGGAGATTATCGGCCGAAAAAGTCCCGAGGTGAAAGACATCTGTATCGAACAGATTCGCAGCATCGTCCTGGCCCGTTTCAGTTTTCCTCCTCATGAAGGTAGGGCTCGGGTGTTCATCGTACAGCGGGCCGAGGATCTCAATCTCTGGGCCGCCAATGCGCTGCTCAAGGCGCTGGAGGAGCCGGGCGATTCGACCTACTTCGTCTTGCTGAGCTCCCGACCCGACGCCCTGCTCGACACGATTCGCTCCCGCACGCTTCCCATTCGCTTTGGTCCGCTGTCTGACGAGGTGCTCGGGTCGATTCTGCGTCGGCATGAAGTTCCCGAAGAGCTGATCGATGGTGCTTTGGAGGTGGCGGAAGGTAGTGCCGAGGTCGCTCTGCAGGCTGCCGATCCCGACTCGGCGGAAGCTCGGCAAGGCTTCGTTCACGCCGTGCACTCGGCGGTGGCGGCGAGGCGTTTTGATGAGGCGGTGTTGTTCGCGGAGTCCCTTGGCAGCGATCGGCAGAGCCTCTCGGAGAACCTCACGGCTTTGGCGGCTAGCTACGCGAGCGCGGGCCGCCGAGAAATCGCGAGCCGTCCAGCTGTCGCGAGGCTCGCCGCGGAACGTCACGCCTTGGTTCTCGACGCGATGTCGGGCGTCGAGCGCAATGCTTCGACCAAGTTGATGATCTGCAATTTGATCGGAAGTTTGCGACTCGGAACACAGGCCCGACCAGGGACGCCTCCAGGGGGTCTGCCCCGTCGCCGTTAGGGCTCCGCGATCCCACGGCCCAAGTTGTCGTAGTCGAAGGCCTCGAGCCGTGGTCCGTGCCAGACACAGCTGCTGCCCTCGCTCCACGCCAACATGCACGCGACCGTGCCGCTTGGCGATGCGTAAAGGGCGAACTGCGCCGACTCACTGCAGGCGGGGGCTGGCGTTCCGTCGACCGCGCAGGCCTCGACATCGACGTACATCGTCGCGGTGCGGTCCAGCAAACAGGAATCGATCGCGAGCCGAGTAGGGGCTTGCGTGGGCAACTCGGTGGGAACGCGCCGCAGCCAATCGATCGAGTCATCCGGCGCGGGTCTGCAAACCAAGATTTCCGCAGCGTGTTGGTCGCCGCAAAACCATATCGCTGCGACGCATTGGCCCCCGTAGCGTAGCACCAGGCCACTTTGTATGAAGCGGGTGTCCATCCCATGTTGGACGACGTCTCCGAGTTTCGCGGGCATGCCATGGTTCATGCGTATTCCCTCAACCGTTCGACGAGTTCGGCGGTACGTTTTGCGACATCCGCGTATCGGTCTGGTCCTGTGGCGTCGAGGTCGGGCAAGATGGCACCGATCACGGCGACGCAAGAACACAGTGGCGCGACCTCGGCGACGTTAAAGAGGTCGATTCCGCCGATGGCGACCGTGGGCCGTCCACTCGTCGCTGCGCGTCGTGTCAGTTCTCTCAGCGTCTCGATGCCGAGGACGGGATCGGGGCGCATCTTGCTGCGGGTGGCAAAAACGGGTCCGAAGGCAAGGTAGTCCGGCCGAGCATCGACGCTGGCGTCGAGCACGGCATCGAGCTGCGGGAGGTTGTGCAAGGACACGCCGACTTTGGCAGGACTGTCGTGCCATGTGGCGGCACGGCGGGCCTCTACGTGGGGCAGGTCGTTCTGTCCGACGTGCACGCCGTCGCAGCGTGCCAGGGCGGCGAGATCGGCGCGGTCATTGGCGAACAAGAGAACGCCCGACTCGGTGCACGGTCCTCGTAGGGCCCGCAGTGTCGCAAGCGTCTCCGCTGCACGCAGCCGCTTGTCCCGAATTTGGAGGGCGGCGGGAGCGCCGCTGAGCACAGCTTTCGCGAAGCGAAGCGGGTCGAGGCCTCGTTGCTCGAGGCTGATCACGTCGACGATGGCGTACAGTCCGCGCATGGGCTAACACTGCTGGCACATGTACAGCGAGAAGACGATACCTGGCTTCAGGCTCGCACGCCGGGCAGCCGCGCTCATGGCCTTCGCGACGATCGTGAGCCCCGTGTCCGCTCATGAAGGCGATCATGGACCTGCCCCTCGGCCCGGGCGCTCTTCCACGGCGAAGCCGGCCCAAGCCGGTGCTGCGCCGGTTGATGGTTTGGGTCTTCGGATGCGCCTGGTTGCGCCGACGGCGGGAGGGGTGTGGGGGCTACGGATCGACAACACGAGCAGTCATCCTGTGCGCTTGGCGGCCGATGTACGCTTGCTTCGCCTCACGATCACCCCGCCGGCTAGCGAGAAGAGCGGGCGCCGCAAACCGCGAGTGACGGTGTGCGACGGGCCGACGGATTTTGGTCTCCGTCATCAGTATCCAGCGGGCCGGGCGCTCATCCTCGCGCCCGGTTTCAGTTATGCCGAGCGTTTCGACCCGCGGCTGATTTGCTTCGGCGCGAAGGCGAAGCATCTGGTTTCAGGTGCGACCGTAAGCGCGACGTACGGCTTCAGGCCGAAGGCGAAGTGGCAGCGTGGGGCTGCCCGTCCTCCTTTCGTCGTCGAGTTTCACTCCACGGGTGACGAGCGAGTCTCGCGGCGGCGGTTGGTGGCGCCATGGCTGACCCTTCCTGGCGGGATGAGCCGCGAGGCGAACGCCGCCGCGCTGCAGGGTTTTCCCGCCCCCCATCCGGGTCTCCTGCCCCCGGCCCTCGTGATCCCCAAAGAAACAACGACGGCCACGGCCCCCGCGACGGCATCAAAGACGAAGGCCTCGACGGAGACTCGGCTCACGCTGACGACTTCGCGTCACGCGGATGCTGCCAAGAAGCGCGATCTACGGCTCAGCGTTCAAGCCCATAATGCGGGCCCGCGGCCCTTGCTGGTTGCCCTGCGGGCTCGGCAGCTATCGTTTCTCGTGGCGGGTCCCGACGGGACCAAAGACTGTCGCAAGCCAGGTCGGCACCACGTCCCTCGCGATTTGTTACGCCGGCTCAAGGAGGGGAAGCACATCCATATTGACGTCTTGCTGGGCGAGAGCTGTCCCAACGTGAAGTTTGTTCGTCCTGGCTTGTATCGGGCGCGTCCGATCATGTACGCGATCGAGGCGGACGACGACAGTGCGCCTCGGCAGGTTCGACAGCGAGTGACGGTCGAGGCCCCGGGCGCTGTCGGTGGTACGCATCACAAGGACGACGATGCGAGCCTCATTCGCATCCGGCTCGGTCAGGCCTCGCTCTACGCCAAGCCTCCTCGGTCGGTCGCAACCGCCGCGCTCAACGACTAGGCACACGCAACATCCGCCTGAGGGCGCGGGCGATGGCCATCGTATGCGTAGGGGCTTAGAGCAAGAGGGTCTCGATGCGATCGAGTTCCTTGGCGGAGACTTCGAAGTTCTCGCATGCGAGATCTTGAGCCATGTGATCGGCTGAACGGGTGCCTGTGAGGGGCAGCATTCCCCGCTCGATGGCGAAGCGGAAGACCAGCTGCGCAGGACTTCGATCGAGGCGACGGGCGAGCTGGTCCATGGCGGGATGGATCAATGCTGCGCGGTTCGCCGTGAGCAACGAGAACCCTTGGTAGACCATCCCGTTGTTGGAACAAAAGTGGCGGATGTCACGGTCCCAGCCGGTTTTGGCGAAACAACGATTCTGAACAAACGCCGGCCTTACCGCACTCATGGCCGTGAGCGCCCGCAACTGAGGCAAATCGACGTTGCTGACGCCCAGCAATTTGGCGCGCCCCTCCGCGTGGAGGGTTTCCATGGCATGCCATACCGTCACATCGGCGTCGCAGAGGCGGCCACGGTACATCGGGCCGTGCAGGACATAGGAATCAATGTAGTCGGTGTGCAAGTGTTCGAGAGAACTCGCAAAGGATTGCGCGACCTGCTCGTCAAGGCTGGCGTCCGCTTCGTAGGGCAAGCGGTGATCCTGACCGCTCTGGTAGGTGAACTTGGTTTGTAGGAACACTTCGTCACGAGACAACGAGCCTGCTTGCTGCGCCTTCGCGACGGCTTCACCGGCAGCCGCTTCGCAATAGTGTTTTCGTTGGTTCGCCGTGTCGATCCCCCGAAAACCCGATGCGAGCGCGAGCGAGGTAAGCTTGGCCGTTTCTTGTTCCTTCCAGGCCGTGCCGTAAAGGAAAGAGGGGAAGGGGACACCTTGTATTTGTCGTTCGCCGGTCATGTTGGATACGCGTCTCTGGGGTGAGTCGGGTGGCGGTCCGTTCGGCGCGAGCCTATGGCCTCAGCCAGGTGCCGTGAACCCGTCGTCGACGCCACGTGACTCGAGGTGACCGCTTGGGTTGCTTCGTCGTCCGCAAGGCGGAAGCGATTGTGCGCGCCCTGCGAGCCGCGGGTTTCAGGAAGGCGCACCTCATCGGCAGCGAGCAATTTCCGAAGTTGCAATCCGGTCTGTTGGTTTGCTTGGTGGACAGCCTGAACGACAAGGGCCGCGCCTTCGATTTGGCGGCTCGCGCGAAGAACAAGGGGTTTTCGGCGTACGTTGCCGTCGGTTGGTGACGCTCGGCCGGAATTCAGACCGGAACGATGCCCCGCCGTTTCGGCGGCCGTTCGAGTTGCTTGTGTTGAGCGAGCTCTAGGCCCCAGGCGATGGTTCGCCGGGTGTCCCGTGGATCGATGACGTCGTCGATGAGTCCCCACCCGGCGACCTTCATGATGTCGATGTTCTGTTGGATCATGTCGACGATGGGCTTCTTCATCTCCTCGGGTGGGTCTTGTCCGCCGAAGAGTTTGCGCGCGGCAATACCCACCATTCCCTCCGCGCCCATGACGCTGATTTCAGCCCCAGGCCACGCCACGATGAGGTCCGGCTCGTAGGCTCGCCCACACATGACGTAGTATCCTGCCCCATAGGCTTTGCGAACCACCACCGTGATCTTGGGCACCGTGGCGGCACACATGATGTGAAGCATTTTGGCGCCGTGACGAATGATCCCCTCGTGCTCGACTTTCGAGCCGATCATGAAGCCGGGCACGTCTTGGAGGAAGACGAGGGGAATATTGAAGGCGTCACAGACCTGCATGAAGCGGGCGGCCTTGTCCGCCGAGTCGACGTCGAGGATCCCTCCGAGGTATTTGGGTTGATTGGCCACAATTCCGACGGACACTCCGCCGATGCGGGCAAAGCAGGTGATGATGTTCTTGGCCCAACGAGGCTTGATGTCGAGGTAATCGCCATCGTCGACGAGCGCCTTGATGAGCGTGTACATGTCGTAGGACTGTCGCGGATTCTCCGGTAACAGGTCCAGCAAGGACTCCTCGCGGCGATCGATCGGATCGTCACACGGGATCGTTGGAGGTTTTTGGTCGCAGTTCGATGGGAAGTACGAGAGGTACTTTTTGACCGCGAGGATGCACTCCTCGTCGGTCTTGTATTGCCCGTCTCCGACCCCGCTCTTCGTGCAGTGGACCTTCGAGCCACCAAGTTCTTGCTCACTGATGTCTTCGCCGGTCACGGCGCGAACCAGTGGTGGTCCGCCCAAGGCGAGCGAGCTGTTGTTTTTGACCATCGGCACGAAGTCGGCGAGACCTGGGATGTAGGCCGTGCCGGCGGCGCCGGGCCCGACCATCGCGGCCACCTGAGGGACGACTCCGCTCATGTGCACCTGCTCTCGAAACAAGTGTCCCGATCCGGCGAAGAGGGAGATCATGTCCATGTGTGATCCGCTCGGATCGATGCGCGCGCCGGCCGAGTCGATGAACCACACGATGGGCCAGCGGCCGCGCAGCGCCATTTGCCTTAACCGGGTGACTTTCTCCTCGCTGGTATGCCCAATGCTCCCGCCCTTGCAGGTGAAGTCATAGGCGGCGGAGCAGACCATACGTCCGTCCACCTTGCCGAATCCGCAGACGACCGCGTCGGCCGGCGGCTTGTCCGTCCCATCGGGTCCCGCGAGGATCCCCATCTGCGTGCCGTGCATGCCGAGTTCGACGAAGACCCCATCGTCGAAGAACAGCGCGAAGCGCTCCCGTGCGGTGAGCTTGCCCCGACTGTGTTGTTTTTCGACTCTCGCGGTGCCGCCCATTTGGCGAACGGCCTCTCGCGCTTCTTCGAGTTGGCTGACGAGCTCTCGCATGTTCATCGTGTCTGCTCCGTACCTTGAGGCGCGCGGGCTACTTGCCCTGCCACGTCGGTTGTCGTTTCTCGAGGAACGCCATCAAGCCTTCGCGCGCGTCATCGGTCGCGAGGCAAGCACCAAGGCGTTCACGCAAGTAGGGGAGGGCGGTCTCCAGGTTCATATCGTCTTGTGTCGCGTAAGCCTCGAGTCCGAGCTTCATGGTGATCGGGCTCTTCGATGACAATTTCTCGCAGGCCTTTGCTACCGCCTCGTCGAGTAAGTCGGAATCGACCGCCCGCGTGAGCAAGCCCAGCTCTGCGGCGCGTTGGGCATCGACCCGTTCTCCGTACAACATCATCTCGGTGAGCGCGCGTCGGGGCAGGAGGCGCGAGAGCAGGGGCATGATCATCATGGGGAACAGTCCGACGTTGATCTCGGGCGTGCCAAGCTTCGATCCGTGCGCACCTATCGCGATGTGACTCGCTGCGACAAGACCAAGACCGCCGCCCATGGCATGACCATTGACTCGGGCGACGACGGGCTTTGTTGCGTGGACCATGAGCAGCAGGAGATCCGCGTAGTCTCCGCGCGGAGGTAGCTCGGCCTCGTCGGCCCCGCCGGTCATCTGGGAAAAATCGCCGCCAGCACAAAAGGCTTTGCCCGCGCCGGTGAGGACGATGCAGTTGACCTCGTCAGCTTCGAATGCGTCTGCGAACGCGTAAAGCAGCTCGTTGACCATCCTCGGTCCGATCGCGTTGCGTCGGGCGGGATTGTTTAGCGTGATGGTGAGCACATGCTCTCGCACGCTCACCAAGATGGTGCCGTATTCTCGCTCGGTCATCTGCAGTGCCTCATCGCACCGGGCCGAGGCTGAGGATGGCGCGCGCCTCTTCGATGGTGGCGGGCCGCCGTCCCACATCGCGTACCATGCGAGCGAGAACGTCGACCATCTCGCCATTGCCCTTCGCCATTTCACCACTGGGCAGGTACAGATGATCTTCGAGTCCGGTGCGGACATTGCCCCCGAGCACGAGGCTCGTGGCGAGCATACGCCAGTGCCCATGACTGATGCAGATACACTCCCAGTCCGAGCCGGGGGGCATGATCTTCGTTTGCAGTTGTAGCGAGTCCACCTCTGCCGGGACTCCGCCCAGCACGCCAACGATGAACGAAAACTGCAGCGGAGGCTTGAGCACGCCCATGTCGAGCAACGGCCAAATCCCGTGCGTGTGTCCGGTATCGAAGCACTCGAGTTCAGGCTTGACCCCAACCTCGTTCATCGCTTTGAGGAGGGTGATGATCTTCTCGTAGGTGTTGGGGAACACCATGTCGAAGCTGAACTGTTTTTGTCGGCGCGAGTATTTCGAGTAGTTCATCGTGCCCATGTTGAGGGCCGCGATCTCGGGCTTGTCGGTGTTGATGTACGCGCACTGTTGAGAGACGTCCTCCAGGATGGTGCCCGTCGAGTAGTTGAGGATGACGTCGCAACGCTCGCGGATCTCGCGTTTGATCTCAGCGAATACCGCGGGCTCGAAGGTTGGGCTGCCGTCGTCGTTGCGCGCGTGCAGATGGACCACCGACGCGCCCGCGTCGTAAGCGCGTTTGGCCTCATCGGCGATTTCTGCTGGCGTATAGGGGATGGCTTCACACTGCCGTCGATTCGCCAGGACGCCGGTCAGCGCGCAGGTGATGATGCAGATGTCCGGATCGTGACCGTCGTTGGGTTTGGGTTTGCCGGTAAAGCTACGTTCCATGGTTCGTTTCCTTCATTCGCCCGAGTTCTGTCCACTCTGCGCGGTGAGTCCGAGGAGGACATTTTGTTGAACGCGTCCCAGGATGCGGAAGAGTTCGTCGAGCTCTGCGGGGGGGAGGGATCTCAACGCGTCCCGAAAGAGCTTCATCGGCTCGACCTCGATTTGCGAGGCGAGCTGGCGACCCTTCTTCGTGAGCCGGATGAGCACCATTCGTCGGTCCGAGGCGGAGCGTTCTCGCTGGACGAGTTCGCCGCGTTCCATGCGGTCGATGATGCCGGTCACCGTGCTGTTGTTGGCTCGAATGCGGTCAGACAAGGAGGAGAGGGACAGATCACCAAACTGTTCGAGCAGCTTGATGACGGTCAGCTGCGGCCCGGTGAGGCCGAATTGCCGCGCGAGCCCCTTCGTCAGTCGCCGTGACTCGGTATACAGGTACACAATCGTCTCGACGATGGCGTCGACATTGGTTTGGTTGGGGCTGGATTTGCTCAACCGATCAGGCTCCAGGTGATAATTACTTCGTATGCGAAATATTCGCATACTAGCGGTTTGTCAAGCTGCCGACCTCCCGAAGGCCGCGCCTCGCCGGAGTTGGGCTCCTCGGTGGCTGGCGCCGTTCTCTGATTGAGGTGTTCGACCTAACACCAGCTCACCAGCGCGCTGAGCTGCCCGTGGGCTTCGATTTCGGCGCGTTCTTGAGCCACGGGCTCCACCATGACGGAAAGCCGAGCTGTCGTCCTGTGCGCTCATCATGAGGTACTTTGTTACCGCTGGCAGCCAACCCGGAGGGTCTCACCGGTCACGCAGCTCACGCTGGTGTTCGTTGGGTGGCGCGTTTTCGCAGCCGCTTAGCTGCTCGACGGTGGCGGTGGTGGTCGTGGTGCGGAAGTTGTCGATTGCGAGCAAGGTCATGTCCACGAGTTCGCGGCGGTCGCAATACGTAGGAATGCCCATCGACACGATGTTCAAGGCGTCTTCGACTCCGGTGATCCCTTCGATTCTGCTGCCTCGATTTCGGCGAGCTCCTTCATGACCGCGTCGACCCGGGGGTCTTCGGAATCGAGAGACTTCGCTTTGTCGTAGGCAGCGCGCGCTTCGGCGTATTGGCGTCGGCGGGCGAGCGCGTTGCCGAGATTGATCCAGGCGCTGCCCAGTTTGGGATCGAGCGTCGTGGCCCGTTGGAAAGCCGCGATCGCTCGCCCGTCGTCACCGAGAGCTGCGAAAGCGAATCCCAGATTCGACAAGAAGGAGGCGTGCGCGGGCTCGAGGGCGACCGCGCGGCGCAGGTGGGGCAGGGCGCTCCCGGGATCTCCGGCCTGGATGAGTGCGGTGCCGATGTCACTCTCGTAGCGGGCCCTATCCGGTGCGAGCTTGGCGGCCTCGCGCAGGCTGATGATGGCGTCGGAGAGCTTGCCGGCGGCGAGTTGCGCGGTGCCGAGGTTGGCGTGCCGCTCCGCGCGCCACGGTTCCATCCGTGCCGCACGGTCGAGGGCCTCGATCGCCAGGGGGGCTTGGCCATCGACGAGAAGTGCGATGCCGAGGGCTGAGTGAGCTTCGGCGATCTTCGGGTCCAGACGCGCCGCATTTTTCAGGGGCTTGAGTGCGGACTTGAAGCGGCCGAGCACCAAGAAGGTGCGACCGAGTTCGAGCCATGCCGGTGCATAATTGGGGTCCAGACTCGTCGCCCGTTTCAACTCGGTCGCTACCGCGCGGGCAATTTCGCTTTGGGGTGCGGCGTTCACGCCACTGGGAACTTCGGCCGCGGCCAGCGTCGCGCGGGCGATCCCCACGAGTGGGGCAGGGTCGTTTGGCGCGAGGGTCGCAGCGTGCTGGTAGGCCAGCAGCGCCCCCCGCGCATCGCCAGATTTGAGGGCGTGGTCCCCGAGGGCCAAGGCCGCATCGTTCGGCCGTCCGTCCCCCCGCGCCAGCGTGTCCATGGGGTCTTCGCGTTCTTGGGTTACGGCCGGCGGTGGGCCCTGAGCCTCAGCGCTCGCCGAGCCGGCGGCTCGGGGCGTGTTGGGGATCGGTGCGCCGCAGCCGACTCCGAGCATCGCAGCGAAAAGCCATCCGCCGCGCTTCATACTTTGTACGGTGACTCGGAGTGCTCGCTGCCGTCGTACCGAACCAGCACGGGCTTTTTGTCGATCGTGGTCGCTACCGCTACGGGACGTTTCCAGCATCGCACGAGAGCCGCCAGCGCCGCTTGCGCATAATCGCGGCGCAGATCGACCCCCATGTGCTCGTGCTCCAAAAGCAGTTCGCCACGATTGCTGTAGTTCGCGTCGATGACTCGAATGATGGGGTTGCCGAAGTTCGTCAGGGAGAACAAGAGTTTGTCCTTCACCTTCTGGAATTCGCGGGACTCGATTTCGTAGTTACCGGTCTTTCCGGAGTAGCCAAAGGTGTAGAGCTTCTGCGCGGCGACGAATTCGGGCGTGAGAAACTCGTCGATGAAGGTCACGTCGTTGTACAGCTTCCGGATCTGGAAGATCTTGTCTCGACCGAGCCCGAGCTGCATGTTCCAAGCCTTCTTGTCGTCGAGGTTGTCGCAGCGCTCCCACTCGCGGCCAAACTGCCCCTTGTTCCAGCGCGATTCGATGTGCCGATACAGTTCGACGCCCAGCTTGTACGGATTGAGCTGTCCGGGAGAGGTCGCCATCACGCCAGCATTGCGATCGGCGTAGTCGACGATCTCGGAGGCATCGACGATCTTCTCCGTCATCATTTTGCTGTGCCAATAAGATGCCCAGCCTTCGTTCATGATCTTCGTCTGCATTTGAGGAACGAAGTAATAGGCCTCCGAGCGAATGATATGCACGACATCGTGCTCCCACCGTTCGAGCGGTGCGTGATCGAGCAAGAAGCGTAAGACATCCCGGCGTGGATGGGCCGGAAACGACTTCTCACGTTCCCGTTTCTCCTCGAGTTCTTGACGCTTCTTCTCGATGTAATCCGCGGGGTTGATGTACGACTCCATGTAGTCTTTCGCCGCAAGCCGCGGGACTTCGATCGGTTCGTCGTCCTCGTCGTCGTCGAGCCGGACAGGCGCCGGCGCATTAAACGGAGACCATGGGTCGATGAGATTCTCGAGGGACAACACATGGTCGATGAAGCTCTCGACTTTGTCGATGCCGTGGCGAGCGTGATGTCGGGATATGCGTGATCCGTGATTGGCGATCTTGTCGATCCAGCGCCGGTTCGGATTGTAGTCGGCGGTCCGATTCGAGGGGTCGATCGTCTTGCCCAAGGTGTCGAGGTCGGTTGCCGCAAAGCAGAAGTTGTTCTTGAAAAAATCGACGTGACCGAGCACGTGCGCCATGACGAGTCTCTGATCGGTGAGCGAATTGCCCTCGAGCAGATAAGCGTAGGACGGGTTGTTGTTGATCACCATCTCGTAGATGCGACTGAGGCCGTACTCTGCGCTCTTGCGTAGGCGCTCGTATTCCATGCCGAAGCGCCAATGAGGATAGCGCGTCGGAAATCCTCCGAAGGCAGCCAGTTCGCTCATCTGGTCGTAGGTCGTCATCTCGAAGATGGTCGGGAAGAAGTCGAGACCAAAGTCTTCGGCGATCTTCGTGATGCGCTGTTGTTCCGTGCGCAGATACGCCGGCAACCTCGTCTTGAGAGCGAATTGGCTCATGCGCTAACCCCCATCGCCTAGTGACCTTTTCCGAGGAAATCCTTGATGCTCTGAATGATGGCGTCCTTGTTGGGGATCTCGCACATCACGAGTCGTGATTCGTCGCTGAAGTGTTCGCGTAGGTCTTTGATGAACTGTCCCGAACCGTAGGGGCTCTCGACTTGGCCGTAGGCAAACATGTTGGACCAGGGAATGAGGAACTTCTTGAGCAGCTCGACGCAAGCGAGCGTGTCATCCATCGACCAGTTGTCTCCGTCAGAGAAGTGGAAGGGATAGATGTTGTATTGGTCGGGGCTGTACTCGGCCTCGATGATGCTCTTGCAGAGCTTGAAAGCGCTCGAGATCATCGTGCCTCCGCTCTCGCGGGTACGGAAGAAGGTCTCCCGATCGACCTCGCGGGCGACCGAGTCGTGAATGATGAACCGTGACTCGAGGCCCTTGTATTGTTTGGAGAGCCAGGTATCGATCCAGAAGGACTCGATCCGTACGATCTCCTTCTGCTCGTCGCCCATCGATCCCGACACGTCCATCATGTAGATGATGACGGCGTTGGCGGTGGGCTCTGTGGTCGTCTTCCACGAGCGGAAGCGCTTGTCTGCGGTGGTGGGAATGACAACGGGGTTCTTGCTGTCGAAACTGCCGCTGATGATCTGTCGCTTCAGTGCCTCGCGGTAGGTGCGTCGAAAGTGCCGCAGCGACTCCGGACCGACCCGTCGGATCCCCGTGTATTTGTTGCTCGCCTGATCGAGCTTGCTCTGACCTTTGGGTTCGATGTCCGGAAGCTCCAGCTCCTCACCCAAGATCTCGGCCAACTCTTCGATGGTGACGTCGACCTCCATCGCGTGATCGCCTTCGCCGTGACCAGCTTTCCCTTGGCCGGGCTGGTCTTCACCCTGCCCGAGTGCGTCGCCCTCCTCGCCGTCTCCTTGGCCGACGCCGCCTTTTTGCTGATCATCGAAACGAAAGCGGGGAATGTCGATGTGGGGTATCGGAATGGACACGCGGTCCTTGCCGTGCCGCCCGATCAGCTCGCCGTGAGTGATGTACTTGCGCAGGTTTTCGCGAATACGACCACGCACGATGTGTCGGAAGCGCGCATGGTCTTGTCCGATCTTTAGCGCCACGTTGAGAGGCTAGCGCGTATCGGTGGCGCTGTCCTCAAGACTCTCGTCAGGAGCCGTCGACTCGCCGGGCTCTTCTTCTTCATTTTGTGGGTCGGCCTCGTGGACGATGCGTGCGAGCGCTTCGAGCAGTTCGGGGATCCCCTCGCCGGTCACTGCGCTGATCATGCCGAGCGTGATCCCTTCTTCTTCCTGAAAATCGGCGGCCAGAGACGCGTGGGCCTCGCGGACGTCGGTGCGGTCCCCCTGCGAGAGCACGACCAGCTCCGGCCGTTCGGCCAGGGCCGGATCGAAGCGCTCGAGTTCCTCGCGCAGGGCGCGGTAGTCGCCGAGTGGTTCGCGGTCCTCCTCGTGGGCCAGCGTGACCAAATGAAGCAGCACGCGGGAGCGCTCGACGTGCTTCAAGAAGCGATGGCCTAGTCCGGCGCCATCACTCGCGCCACGGATCAAGCCCGGAATGTCCGCCACGACGAAGTTCGCGCCGCCGCCAGCATGTCCGCCGCCGACGCTCACCATGCCCAACTTCGGAATGAGCGTGGTGAAGGGGTAGTCAGCGATCTTGGGCCGCGCAGCGGACACGGCCGACACGAAGGTGCTCTTGCCGGTGTTGGGGAAACCGAGCAAACCGACATCGGCAAGGACCTTGAGTTCCAGCCGCAACTCTCGCACCTCGCCGGGTGTCCCGGGCGAGGCTTTGCGTGGGGCGCGGTCCACCGAGGTGGCGAAGTGAATGTTTCCTAATCCACCGTTTCCACCGTGAGCGACGACGAGGTGCTGCTTGTGCTCGGTGATATCGCCGAAGAGCTCGTTGTTCTTCTCGTTGAAGACCTGTGTGCCCACCGGAACGCGGATGATCTTGTCGCTGCCGCCTCGGCCGTTCATGTCTTTGCCGGCGCCGTTGTTTCCCTTGTCTGCCTTCACCAGCCGCGAGTAGGTCAAATCGAGCAAGGTCGACATGCCCTCATCGCCCTCGAAGATCACACTGCCGCCACGACCGCCATCACCGCCCGCAGGCCCCCCGAAGGGGACATATTTTTCCCGTCGAAAGGCAATCGCTCCGTGGCCCCCGTCTCCCGCGGTCACGCGCACGCGTACTTCGTCGATGAATCGCACGCGGACAGCATAGTCGAATCCGTCGGCTCTGCAGCATCAGCCGAGTCTTCGAGTCATCGCGGAGGTCGAGGAGGCATGCCCATCTGCGAAAAACTGCGGCTCGAGGTGTGCGAGCTCGGGCCCTCCAGATCGCCGTCGAGGGCGGCGAGCGCCGTGGTCAGCTTCTGTAGGCCGTAGTCGTAGGCCGTCTCGCGAATGAAGGTATGCACGATACGCACGAGGCGCAGACACAGCTTTCGTACCAGTTTGACCTCACGATCGAGAAACGTCTCGAAACAGCTATAGCCCTTTGCTTCGTAGAGCTGCCTGGCCTGGATGTCGCTGAGCAATTCGCCGATCTCGTAAAACTCTGTCTCCACTCGCTTGCGCATCCCGTTGACCTTTGAGGTCAGTTGATACAGCTGGGCGATGTCCGTCTTGATCCGCTCCGCTTCGGCGGGTGTGCGCAAGGTTGCTCTCGCACTGCCCGGTGGGGGCGGGATCGCGTTGCGACGACGCAACTCTTCGGCTCGTTTTGCTGCGTGGCGAGCCACCCAAGGCGCGGCACCACGGATGGCTGTCGTGGTGCTCGATGCGGAGCCGTTCTTTTTCTTCGGCGCGAGGGGCGCTGAACTCATCTCTTTGCGATTGGACACCGCGCGCAGCTTCTTCGGAGACTTGGTCGCGCTTTTGCCATTCGCGCGCCCTTGGCTGATTCGCGTTGCGGCTGCGCCGTTCTTTGCCGCTGGTTTGCTTTTGGCGGTCTTCTTTGCCGCGCTATTGGTCGCCTTCTTCGCGGGCTTCTTGGCGGCCTTTTTTGCGGGCGGCTTATTGCGGGCTGGCGCGGCTCGCTTGGCCTTGGACTTGCTAGCAGCCTTTGTTGCTGTCGCCCTGGTCCTCGCCATTGACCGCTCCTCTACGTAAGTAAGAAATGGAGGAGGGAAGATCCCAACCTCCTTATTGACTTAGCAAGATGATGGTGGTTGGCAACAAGATCCGGGGTATCGAGTCGACAATTATCTTCACGATTTCCGCGAACCTGGAGACATCGCGCCGGCGTAATCCAAGTCAAGGCATTGTAATGAAACAACAATACCGGTGACCGCTCGTATTCTTGCGTATGTGAGTCATGGGACTACGACGTAGACGTCTGGCGAGCGATCCGAACAGGCACGACACTTGCTGAACAGACAATCCGGTAGCGTAAGTTGTGAGTTTCCGGTCAGCCGAGCTGAAATCGGTGTGACTTTTTTGCAACAGCTGTGCCTGTGACGCACACTGGGCATTGAGCTAAGCCCTCGTGATATAAAAGAAAAATTGCCTAATTTGCGCCGCGCATGTTAGACGCTTTGCGATTGAGATCATGACAATGAAACGCGCCATCGTGCTTGCAGCTGGACGGGGCAGTCGTCTCGTCTCCGAGAACGATCCGCCGAAGCCGCTGAAGCTCATCGGCCAGGTGCCGCTCATTGTACGCATCTTGCGCGCCTTGCAAGACGAAGGGATCCGCGAGGCGGTCATCGTCCTGGGCGACCGGGGCGCGATGCTTCGAGAGGCTCTCGATCGGGAGCCCAGCATCGTGATGCGCCTTCGGTTTGTGACGAACCGCCAATTCGACAAGGGCAACGGCGTGTCCTTGCTGGCGGCCGCCGAGTTCGTCGACGGGCCTGTCTTGCTGACGATGGCGGACCATTTGTATTCGCCGGAAATCGTGCGCCGGCTGCAAACGATGGATGTGCCGGCCGGTCATTGCGCTCTCGCTGTCGATCATGACATCGAGCGCTGTTTCGACGTTGACGACGCGACCAAAGTTGCCCTCGATGTTTCGGCTCCGGTCGGCTCGACGCGCGCTCACGCCCGTATCGCCCGCATCGGCAAACAACTGCCAGACTACGACTGTCTCGACACGGGCGTGTTCCGTATCGAACCGGCGCTCATCGAAAAGCTCGAAGAGGTCTACGCGCAGCGGGGCGATTGCTCCTTGTCCGACGGCGTGGGTGCTTTGGCGGCCGAAGGCAAGATGTTGGCTTGCGATGTTGGCGATGCTCGCTGGATCGATGTGGACACGCCAGCGGCGGCTCAGCGTGCCGAGGCCATGGTTCATGTTTTCGGTGATGGTCTCGGTGACGAGCCCGAGGCCACCACCAATCTCGATCCCAGCGCGATGGAACTTTTTGCTCCATCGTGGGTCCGCGCGGTGAAGCCCTATAACGAGAGCCACTTCGCGGTCGCGAACGAGCGCCGCGACGTCGACCGCATGATGTCCAACGAGAGCCCCTTCACTCCGAGCGCTCGCGTATTGGATGCCATCATGTCGGCCGCCATGGGGAGCAACCGCTACCCTAGCGGCACGGACGATCTTCGCCAGAAACTCGCCGCAAGAGAGCGCTTGGAAGCCGAACAGGTCTTGCTCGGAGCTGGATCGGCCGAGCTCATCGACCTCGTGGTGCGCACCTTTGTGGCTCCAGGCGAAGAGGTCCTGATCAGCGTGCCCACCTTCTCGATGTACGAGGCTCGGACGCGCACGGTCGGTGGCATTCCGGTGCTGGTGCCCATGAGTGAGGACAACGATTTTGACGTGCCGTCGCTCATCGGGGCGATCACCGAGCGGACGAAATTGGTGTTCTTGTGCACGCCGAACAATCCTACGGGCAACGTCATGGAAGAGTCGGCCTTGCGGCGCGTGCTTCGACTTGGGCTGCCGACGGTCGTCGACGAGGCCTACGTAGAGCTCGCCCGAGGCGAACAGAGCTATGCCACGCTTATCTGCGAGTATCCGAATTTGATTGTCTTGCGGACCTTTTCGAAGGCTTTCGGGCTCGCTGGGATCCGGGTGGGTTACGCGCTCAGCCATCCGGTTCAGATCGCGCTTCTCAGTCGGGTCAAGGTGCCATGGAACATCTCCTCGTTGGCCATCGCAGCAGCATGTGCGGCGATCGACGATGTGGCCGAGCACGCCGCGCGTGTTCAGGCCTTGTGCGAGGGGCGCGATTTTCTCGAAACCCGATTGTCCCGCTTGGATGGCGTGTCCGTGATCCCCAGCGAGGCGAACTTCGTGTTGCTCGATGTCAGCCAAGCGGGAGCGGAGCCAGACGAAATCGTGGCGAGCTTGTTGGACCGGGGCGTGTTGGTTCGCTCCCTGGCTTCGCATCGAGCCGAGCGTAAGCTCGTGCGGATCACGGTCGGCGACGTGCAGCAGAATTTGCGTTGCGCTCGGGCCCTCGAAGCGGTGATGAACACGCCCGCGCGCGTCTGGTCGACCTAGACCTCACCGGGCGTCGCTCGGTGCTATGCTCGGCGGGTGAAGCGGACTCGGTGGCGGTCAGGGTGTTGGGCGGCGGTATGCACGGCCGCTCTCCTGTCATTGGCCGGAGCGACGGCGAGCGCAGGCGTGTGGCCCGGCGAGCACGAGCGGGTCAGGCGCGATATGGCGAGCGACGATCTGCCTCGGCGACGTCGTGCGGCGGCTCGTCTCACAGAATTACCGCAGTATATGGCGGCTTCCTTGGTTGCCCGGGCACTGGATGACTCGGATCTGAACGTGAAACTCGCCGCGGCGCGCGCGGCCATCCACCTGGGTTTGCCTCGTGCGGGAGATCGCGTTGTCGGGTGGTTGAAGGAGCGAGACACCAGGTTGCGGGCCATGGCTTGTGAGGTGATCGCCGTTTCCCCTACCGACCGGTCCCTGGCGGCGCTGGTGCGCGTTCTTGGCGACACGGAGTCGGAGGTCAGGCTCGCCGCCGTGCGGGCGCTCGGACGCGGGGGCGACTCGGACGCGGTATCTGCCCTTCTGGGTCAGCTCGACGACGCTTCGAGCAAGGTGCGGGTCGAGGTCGTACGTGCTCTCGGGCGGTTGGGAGATCCCCGCGCCGTCGTGCCTCTCGTGAGTAAGTTGAAGGATTCCGAAACAGACGTTCGTCGCCACGTGGCCCAGGTTCTCGGTGCGCTCGCTGACCGGCGAGCCGTGCCTAGCTTGATCGCGGCGCTGCGCGATCGCAACATGGACGTACGCCGGGGGTCGCTCGAGGCTCTGGGGAAGCTCGGGGCGGCGGACGCGCGACCGGCTATCGTGGCGCTGCTCGAGGAAGAAGTGTCCGACAGTGGTCTGCGCGTGGCGGCTATCGAAGCGCTCGCAGGCATCGCGACGCCCGCTGCCATCGATCGCTTGATCGACGAACTCCAGCGAGAAGGTCCGGTGCCACTCGAAGAGGATTCCGCAGTGCGGGTCGCTTTGAGAATCGCATACGGTCGGGCTGGCGGCGGCGTTGTCGCGAGACTCGTGGCGGCTCTCGATCTGACTCGCGTCACCCGCCGGGCGGCGACTGTGGTTTTGGCGCTCGGGGCCTTGGGGGACAAGCAAGGCGTTGCCCCGATCGTACGCGCGGCTCGGCGGGGAGCGGTACCCCTTCATCACGTGGTATCCGCTCTCCGTGCGATCGGCGGTCCGGAGGGGCTGCTCTTCACGCTCGAGCACCTCGATGCACCGGACGCCGATGTTCGTCGAGCGGTGGTCGAAGCCGCCGCCGTTTTGGCCCAGCCCTCGCGCCGAGATGGGCGAGCGGTCGACGTCGTGCGGGCACGTGTTCTGGCACACAAGACGCCCCTGGGGGAGCGTCTTGCTTTGGTTCGCTTGTTGGGGCGCACGGGCTCGCAGCGAGCGCGGCCGGTGTTGTTGGCCTTGCTGTCGCGACCTGAATCCGTGATGCGTGTTGCGGTGATCGATGCCTTGGCCACGCTGGGATCGACGTCACAGAAGCTCGACACCAAGCTCGTGTCGGCGCTCGATGACGACTCGTCGGCGGTGCGCCTCGCGGCGGCTCGCGCTTTGGCGCGGGTTGGCGGCTGGGCGGCAAGTCGCCAACTCTTGTCCCGACTCCGTATCGCTCCGCGACAAGATCGCCTGGCCCTCGGCATCGCCGTGTCCGGTGCCGTGGCGCGTGGTGGTCGGGACGAGCAAGCGGATCAGATCGCACGGATGCTCGGTCCGTCTTCGTGGGTCACGCGAGACGCCCTCATCGAGAGCTTGGGTCGCTTGTCAGGGCCCCGCTCCCTTGCCGTGTTGGCCACACTGGCGACGGCCGTGGATCGCGACGACCGTCGAAAGGTCGCGGAGGTCTTGGCGGGGCGAAAAGGGGGCCAGTCCATTCTGCTCAAGCTCGCTACCGATCCGCAGGGCTCGGTGCGCGCGACCGCCATGTGGGCGCTGGGTAGCGCGCCACAATGGTCATCCGAGGCGGCCAAGACGATCGAGTCGGCGCTCGCTGACGCGGACTCGATGGTTGCGGCCAATGCGGTGGCTGCCTGGGGCCGTCTCCTATCGCGTCGGGCGTCACTGCCGGCGGGCGCGCGGGATCACCTCTGCAGGGCGCTCGGCGACGCACGCGCGTACGTTCGGCTCAACGCGGTCGTTGGCTTGCATGCGCTCAGTCGGCGCCACGGATCGATGGCCCTCTGCGAGGGGGGAAAGGTCCGGGACCGGCTGCGTGCGGATCGCTCATGGCGGGTGCGGGGGGCAGCGGCGAGCCTTCTGAGGTGGCGCAGCGAGGTTCGTCGCGCGGGGCAAGCGGCCGACCGTCGCGCCTTGCGTCGCTGCGAAGTCGACGAGGTACATCAAGCGGTCGCGAGGCGATGTCAGACGCTGACCGAGTTGCCTCAGGGTACCGAAGACGTACTGCTTTTCGTGACCGGCGTGTCCGGCAACCGCGCTCAGCCGCGGGCTGCTTTTGCGCTCCTATTGGCCGACGGGTGGTTGCGCCTAGGGCATGCGGATCGTCGGGGTGCCGTGTTCGCCCGCGCGATTGCACGCGGGCCAGTGGAATTGGCGGTGCCTGTGGATCGACTACGTTGAATTTGGCCCGTCGCCGGGCTCGATGTCAATTTCGATGGGGTGGTTCTGCTACTGCCCGAATCGGAGAAACGCTCATGCATGCTAGCCAGACGAAGTCGCCTTGCACCTTTCACCTACCGAGCGTGATGTTGAAGGACATCGAAACGTACGCGCTGGGTGTCGATCGCCCCACTGGCTGGTGCGTGCGCATGGCTTGGAGTCTCGCCGCGCCGGAAATCGAACGCTACAGCCCGGACGATCGCACCGTCGAGACCGGCCTGTTTGGCGGTCTGCGTCAGCCACAACCGGTGCCGTTGCCCAATGGCACGTGGCGCACCATTCGCCAGGAGGCCGCGCGACTCGATCGATCCCCGTCCTGGATCGTGCAGCAGGCGTGGCGGATTGCGCGCCCCCATTTTCTCGAGACCGCCCACGCGTAGGGTCGACTTGTTCGTCGGGGCCGGAGCGGCCGGCGCCGTGTTCCGAGCCCTTGGACCGGTTTGCCCGGCGAGCACCGCTGGATGTTAGTATACTTAGTGTAATAAACTAAATGTATTAATACTTAGGGTAATACACTAAGTATACTCACGGCGGCCCGTCGAGTTTCTCACGTAGAGACGTCAAGTCGAGTACCTCCCCGCCGATCGCTCGATCTTCGAAGTCGATGAAGCGCATCAGGTTGGGAGCCTGGTCCTTCGCGCCTGGCGCAGGCCACGCAGGCGGTGGGGCATTCCAAGACCCGTCAGCGCTGCGCATGTGGGCCCGGTTGCTGCGAAAGGTCTTCAGGAGCTTCTCGCCGTCGATCGTGCGGAAGCACGGTGCGAGCTGCGGCGCGGGATCGCGGAAGGACAGACGTAGGTAGTCGGACGCGGGCATCGGCCAACCCAGCAGCGTGTCGAGGTCCCACACGAGCCAAGGCTCCGCGGTCAGCAACACGACGTGATAGTCCCACAGCACGGGCTCTCCCTCTCGGCCGGCGCGCTGGGCCCACATGCCGACCCGTCGCTGGGGGTTGCTGATGAACAGAACGAAACGAGGGAGGGCGGCAAGCGCAGGCGCCTGGCACAGCCACCACACGTTTTCTTCGCAGTAAAATGCTTGGTAACGGCAGTCCTCGGCGAGAAGCAACTCAGCCTGCATCGGAGCGCACGACGTGGGTCACTGGACCTCCGCGGTCCTCCCAGTGCTCACTGTGCTCTTCGTTGCGGTGAGGGCCCCCGTGCGCGTCCTCGAGATCGCAAGAAACCTCGAATCGCTCCTTGGCGATGCTCGACGAGGTGCCAGGGACGTCGCCCGTGACGATAATGATGGCACGGTGTGGGCAAGCCATGGCCACGGTCTACCATGACGGTGGAAGAAGGCGAAGACGCAGTGTTTGGCCTCGCTTGGCGGGCGCCGACCGATGCGCTAGCTTGCCTATGTCATGAACATGGGAACGCGGCGCCGCGTGTGCGAACTGGTGTTGGGGCTGATCGCCACCGACGACGAGCTGCACCCCTCGGAGTTTCGGTTCATGGTGAAGGTCTTCGCTTCATTCGGTGTCTCCCAAACAGACGAGGAAGAGGTCATCGCGCCGACCGTGCGTGCGTTCGAGGCTGCAAAGGCGATGAGAGAACTGCCCGAAGAGGTGCACGACGAGACGATCGAGTTGCTCGTGGCGGCGGCCGCGGCGGACGGCAAGATCGACGAGGCCGAGCGGGAGTTCCTGCGCGCGGTTGCGGGTGCGATCGACTTGAGCACCGAGGCAATCGACGAACGTCTGGACAAGGCTCTCAAGACGGTCTCGGCGGTGTAGGGAACGGAACCCGGTGAGCGCGGTTCATACGCGGGTCCTGCGCTACGTGTACCGCACGGAGCGCATCCCGGCTCGGCTGCGATGGTGGCTAGCGGCCCGTGGCATGCGGGATTGGCTACGGATCGTGACCAAGGAACTCGGGCCGCATTTGGGCAGTGAGTCCCGGTTGATCATGGCGACCCTGGCGGCCCGCTGTTTCGAGCGCCGCTACCAGGTGTTGCGTGAATCCCTTGCTCACCTCCCGACGGTCGACGAAGATCCGCGGGCTGCGGCGCTGGTGATGAGCGGCCTGTATCGGATCCACGCTGCCAGTCCGGGAGCGTGGATCCTCGACGGTCTTGGGGGGGCTGCCGCGACGTGGCAGGAGCGACGCGAGGCGCGGCGGTTGATCGCGCCGCTCAGCACCGAGGAGCGCTGGCGGGAGGTGACGGTGCACCTGGGCGAGTGGCTCATCGTGCTCACCGAAGAGCTTCCCGATAGGCTTCCGCGGGCACGGCAGATCGTCGCTGACATCTGTTTCCGCATGGGCGTGCGTTACGGAGAAACGATGAGGGAAATGTTCGCTCTCAGCAGCGATGAGAACCAGCCGGCGCTGGCCATCGAGGTTCTTCGGATGAGCGAGTATATTTTCAGGGTCAATCCAAAACACTGGGGCGAGAGCGACGAGGAAGCGGGATGGCTCGAGGGCAACGCCTGCCCGTGGTTCGATCGGCCCGGCTGGCAGCAGGTGCACTGCGGCATCTTCGGACAATTCCAGAGCGGGATCAGCTCTGTTTTTGGTCTGAACTACAAACTCACCAAGACCATCCCCAAGCATGGCGGGGACACCTGCCGTATCGATTTGAAACCGCTACGTATTCGGCGCGACAAGCATGGCCCGGCGGTAGGCACGCTGCCGGTACCCTAGGCGGCTCTCAGCCGCCGTTGCCACCGTCGGTGCAGGACACCTCATCGGCGCAGTTGAAGAACGAATTGACGCCGCTGCACTGCTCCACCTTGTCGAGACACGTTTCGATCTGATCGAGCTGCGGCGCCGAGCAGTCGCTCAAATCGGGTACGCAGCCCTCCATGCATTCGGAGAAGCGCACGACCTCGCATTTTTCCAGGAGTTCACAGACTTCGGCACACAGGATGGTCGCATCGGGCGACGGGTCGCCGCTGGTGGTGAACGTGCCTGTGACCGAGGAGGTTACCCCCACCACGCCGGTCGATTGAGAACTTGTACCGTTTCCTCCGTTTCCGCCGCTGGTCGCGCTGCCCGCGCCGCCGGCCCCCGATGTGGGCGCGAGAACGGTGACTTCGCTCGCGCAGCCGGTGACCAGAAACAAGAAAGCCCCGAGAATGCATGCATACTTCATGGTTCGTGGGGGATATCACGCTTTTACAGGCCGCGCACACCAGGGGCGCGCTTCGTCGCTGCGACTTGACGCCTCTCCCCGACGGCAACAGCGTGGCGCGACCTCACCATGAGTCGTAGTCCAGCCATCGCCATCGGCGCCGATCACGGCGGTTTCGCTCTCAAGGAAGCGCTGAAGAAGTCGCTCCAGGCAAAGGGCTACGAGGTCGAGGATTGCGGGACGCTCGATGGTTCGCGTTGCGACTATCCCATCATCGCTGCGGCGGTCGCCGAGCGCGTATCCGATGGTCGTTGTCCGAGGGGGATCATCATCGATGGGGCGGGGATCGGGTCCTCGATGGCAGCCAACAAGCTGCCGGGCGTGCGCGCGGCCCTCTGTTACGACCTTTCCTCGGCCCGCAACAGTCGCGAGCACAACGACGCCAATGTGCTGACCCTAGGAGCGGGGCTCATCGGAGCAGCCCTTGCCGAGCAGATCGCTGATGTCTGGTTGACCACGGTGTGCACGGAAGATCGGCACAAGAAGCGGGTCGCCATGATCTCAGCCATCGAGGAAGAAGCAGCAAAATGTAGCCCCTGCGCGACCGGTACCGCGTCTGCAGGCGACGCTTCCTCAGGCTTCAGCCCCTCGTCAGCAGACTTACCGCTTGCAGGAACGAGCGTAAGCCCGCAGAATGCCGCGCCTCAGCCAGTGACCGACTCGCTCGCGCGAGCCTTTCAGGCCAACGCCGCGAATTGGATGAAGGGGGGCACTGGTGAAGCGCAAACCCCTACGAAAGCTATGACAGAACTCGACCGACTCTCTGGCGCCGATCTCGAACGGGTGGTCGCGCGGGTGGCTGAACTTCTCGCCAGCGGCGGCGAGGCACGCGGCGGTATGTGGTGCTTCGGTGATGTCTGCATCAGCGGCGCGGTCGCGCGCGACTGGATCGCGATGGGCGTGGGACGCTTGAGCGGCGCGCTGGGCGGCGGGCATCAAGTTGCGGACGTGGCCAGCTACATCGACCACACCTTGCTCAAGCCCGTGGCAACCGAAGAGCAAGTCCGGGCCTTGTGCGAAGAGGCGCGAAAATTCGAGTTTGCGAGCGTGTGCGTCAACCCTACCTGGGTGAAGTTGGCCGCGAGCATTCTGGCCGGATCGCCGGTCAAGGTGTGCACGGTCGTGGGCTTCCCGCTCGGAGCGACCACCCCGGAGGTCAAGGCCATGGAAGCGCGCAAAGCCATTCGTGATGGTGCCCGCGAGATCGACATGGTGATCAACATCGGTGCCCTGAAGAGCGGCGATGACGACTTGGTGTACCGGGACATCCGTCTCGTGGTTGACGCTTGTGAGGATGGCCGGTCGCTCAGCAAGGTCATCATCGAGACGGCCTTGCTCACTGACGATGAGAAGGTGCGGGCGTGCAAGGCGGCGCGCCGGGCGCGCGCGGATTTCGTCAAGACGAGTACAGGTTTTGCTTCCGGAGGCGCGACCGCTCAGGATGTGGCGCTGATGTCGAGCGTGGTGCGAGGCACGAGCATGGGGGTGAAGGCCTCGGGCGGGGTTCGCAACCTCGACGATTTGCAGAAGATGGTGCATGCGGGCGCGACACGCATTGGTGCGAGCGCGGGCGTTGCGATTGTGAAGGAGGCGGGCCGCGGTTGAATCGGGGCGCGTCGTCAAGAGTTTGCGGAGGTGATGTTTCACCTCCGCATGAGTGAGAGACAAGGAAAGGTACAGGACAATGAGCGGTATCACAGATGCCTTGGGTATGATCGAGTGTCGCGGATTTGCGGCGATGGTCGAAGCGGCTGACGCCATGGTCAAGGCGGCCAAGGTCGATCTCGTGCGTTACGAGAAGACGGGTGGCGGTTACGTCACCGCCGTCGTGCGCGGCGATGTCGCGGCGGTGCGTGCGGCGACCGATGCCGGGCAAGCGGCTGCGGCACGGGTGGGTGAGGTTGTTGCGATCCACGTGATCCCACGGCCCCACGGAAACGTCGACGCCACGTTGCCTCTAGGCCGCGGCGGGGACGAATAGGCCCCCATGCTGCTCGGAGAGGTCGTCGGTACGGTCGTCTCCACGCAAAAGGAGACGACCCTCGTGGGCCTGAAGTTTCTCCTGGTGCGGGCGATCGACGAAACGCGCAAGCCGACCGGCGCCATGGTTGTGGCGGCGGACGCGGTGGGATCAGGGGTGGGCGAGATCGTGCTGTACGCCAGCGGATCGAGCGCGCGCCAGACCAAAGTGACCGATAATCGTCCCGTGGACGCCGTGATTATGGCGATCGTGGATCAGATCGAGGTGGCGGGCGAGGTTCTGTACAAGAAGTGAGCTGCAGGCTGCGGCGACCGGGCTTTATGCGGCAGGGATTGAGGAGGCGATAGACAGATGTCACAGCTCAATGATGATCAAGTCGACGGCATAGCGCGGCGGGTACTCGAACGCATGGTCCACGGCGTGGCCAGCGGCGCGAGCCCCGAGTCACCGATCACGGCGGCCGGCGCGCGCGCGCTCTCATCGGATGGCGCCCTGCCCGCGGGGTGTTTTCGGTCGATCGACGACTGCGTGGCCGCGGCCCGGGAGGCCTTCCCGGTGTTCAGTCAGCTCGGCCTCGAGAGGCGTAAGGCCATCATCTCCGCGATTCGCGATAGCATGCGCGAGCACGCCGAGGACTTGGCGCGGGAGGCCCACGAAGAGACCGGGCTCGGCCGGGTCGATAGCAAGATCACCAAGAACCTGCTCGTGACCAACAAGACCCCGGGACCCGAGGAACTCGAGTCCACGGCATGGACGGGGGACAACGGGCTGACCCTTCTCGAGCGCGCGCCTTTCGGAGTCATCGCCGCGATCACGCCGAGCACCAATCCGACCAGCACGATCATCTGCAATAGCATCGGCATGCTCTCGGCTGGCAACACGGTGGTGTTCAACGTGCACCCGGCTGCCAAGCGCGTCAGCTGTCGCAACGTCGGTCTGATCAACGAGGCCGTGATGCGCGCCGGAGGACCGCCCAATACCGTCACGGCGATGGTCGAGCCCACGATCGAAAGTGCCCAGGCCCTGATGACCCACAAGGGCGTTCGTCTTCTCGTCGTCACTGGCGGCCCAGCCGTGGTCAAGGCGGCGATGAACAGCGGAAAGCGAGCCGTCTGCGCTGGGCCCGGCAACCCTCCGGTCGTCGTGGACGAGACGGCGAGGATCGAGCAAGCGGGTCGGGACATCGTGCTCGGCGCGTCACTCGATAACAACGTCATTTGCGTCGATGAAAAAGAGGTCTTCGTCGTGCAGTCGGTGGCGGACCGTTTGCTCAAGGAAATGAGCCGCCATGGTGCGCTCGTCCTCACCGACCCCCAGCAGCGAGCGCTCACAGCTGTGATCTTCAAGGAGACCCGAGGACCGCGAAAACCTGGCGTCGTCAACCGCAAATGGATCGGCAAGGACGCTTCAATCATCCTTGCCGAGATCGGCGTGCGCGCGGGACCGGAGGTCAAGCTCATCGTGATGGACGTGAGCGTGGACCACCCGCTCATTTGGACCGAGCAGCTCATGCCCGTCCTTCCGGTTTGCCGCGTGAAGAGCGCCGACGAAGCCATCGATCTCGCCATCGAGGCAGAGCACGGCTTCGGTCACTCCGCGTCGATGCATTCGATGCACCTGGGCAATCTCGACCGCATGGCTCGCGAGATCAATTGCAGCATTCTCGTGAAGAACGGCCCGATCTACGCGGGTCTCGGTCAAGGCGGCGAGGGCTACACGTCTTTTTCGATCGCGAGCCCGACTGGCGAGGGCCTCACCGGACCGCGCACCTTCTCCCGGGAGAGACGCTGCGTGCTGAAAGACCACTTCCGGATTTGCTGACGAAGGACCATCTTCGACCCAAGTTGTGCCATGACGCCCGAAGCTCTCGCCATTGTCGAATTCAGCAGCATCGCTGTTGGCACGCGCGCGAGCGACAGCTTGCTCAAGAAGGCGTCGGTGAAACTCGAGCGCGTCGGTACGCTGCAGCCGGGCAAGTTTGCGGTGCTCTTTAGCGGCGACGTCGCGAGCGTCGAGGCGTCTTACGGCGAAGCGTTGCGGGTTGGAGGCGTGGCGGTCGAGGACCGCTTGATGTTGCCGCAGGTAGAGCCCAGCGTGTATCGCGTCGTCGTCGGCGCCGAGCAAAGCTGGGACGGCGATACATTGGGCGTGATCGAGACGAGCTCGATGGCCGGATGCATCTTGGCGGCGGACGCGGCGGTCAAAGGAGCGAGCGTGCGGGCGGTGGTCATGCATCTCGGGGACGAGTTGGGGGGCAAAGGCGTGTTTCACCTCGCAGGCGAACAACACGACGTGGAGGCGGCGCTCGAGATCGCCGTCGGACGGGCCCAAGATCCGGCGCGCACCATTTGGACCTCTATCGTGCCCCGTTTCGATGGCGCCTTGCGTGACGCGCTCAAGTCGACGACCCGGTTTTGGGGGAACGGCTGATGTTGCTCGGTGAAGTGGCCGGGACGGTCGTGACTTGCGTGGCCTACGAAGGTCTTGAGGGGGTGGCGATGTTGCTCGTCCAGCCTCTCGACAAGCACCGACAGCCGAGCGGCGATTTGATCGTCTGTGCCGACAGCACCCGCTTGGCGGGGCGAGGAGAGATCGTGTACTACGAGGGGGGCCGAGAGGCGGCGATGGCGCTCGATCCATGGTTCGTCCCGGTCGATCACGCGATCATCGGCATTGTCGACGACACCGTGCTGGCTGACGAGCCCGGGGATACCCCATGATTTTGGGAAAGGTGGCCGGCACGATCGTCTCGACGATCAATCACCCTTTTTACGACGGCAAGAAGCTGTTGGTCGTCGACAAATGCGACGCGAATTTTGAGCCAACCGGTAAGTACTTGGTGGCGGTCGATGGCGTTGGGATACACGCGGGTCACGGTGACCATGTGTTGGTCCTCGATGAAGGAAACGGTTCGCGTCAGATCTTTGCGGACAAGTCCGCTCCGGTTCGGTCCACGATTGTCGGCATAGTGGACCAGGTGAGTACGGGTTGATTCTCGGCGGATTCCGGCCTCTTCCGTTCCGTCATTTAATGAAGAACTTTAGCGTCTGCTTCTCGACGTGAACCGCGTGGCATGGCCGTGGGCACGTGATTTCAGCGACTTCGGGCGTCCTATGTCGCTGTGATTCAAGAAATAGCCGTTTTGGTCCGTTCAGATCATTGAGATCATGGCCCAAACCAGCATGTCCCCCGTCGGTCTACGCGCTGCCGCTAGTGCGTCGGACGAGCGCGGCAAGAGGCGTCCCGTGCGTCCGCCGCGATCGCTCTTGGGTCCGCCGCGCGATGACGAGGAAGAGGAGATCGTGCTCGAGACGCCGCCGGCCGTGTACCCGAGCGAAGTGCAGATGTACGTCGCCATCGACCGCATGATCGTGACGCTCTTTCGAAGTTTCGAGCTTAGCCCCGAGCTGTGACCGCGGCGCGCTCGCGTCACTCGACCTCGACGGGGCCACAAGTGGCGGTCACGGCTGGGAGCAGCCAGTGCCACTGCTCGGCTTCGATTCGCGGGTAGTACGACACGAAGTTGAAGCACATCTCGTCCTCGGTCCTTTCGCCGAAGCCGATGGATTGCGGCGTGTCGTTCTTCCACGTGCATGTCGTCTTCATTAGCGCGCCGGCCTCGAGTTCGACGTCATTCGGGTAGGTGATTTGATAGTCGAAGGAGTAGTTCTTCACGTCGGCCAACGTGCTCGTTTCCCCGCCCGGATGCTTGGCGACCGTCGAGAGGCGGTGACCGGTCCGGTGCATGTGCGGCCAGGACTGAAAGACCTTGAGCGGCAGGAAGGGGGCGAGCAGCGCCGGAATTTCCGTGCTGCAGCTCAGCGAGCTGATCGCGTTGGGCGCGATCCCCGAGAAGGCGATGCCGCCAAGGGCCATGATGTCCGCATCGTGTTCGCGTAAATCGGTGGTCGTACAAAGCTCCAGCCCGCTGTGATCGGATTGATCTTCGAGCATCGATAGGTTGCTGTAATGGATCTGCAGCACCAGATGCATGTCTTGGCTCGCTTCGATGGGGAAGCCCGCCTCTGGCGGTAGCTTGTGTGGCGGGGTGCCGGGACCCCACGCGTACAGCAGCTTCCACTCCGAACTGGCGAGCGCGCAGGACGCGGGTTCGGCCGAGACGGCCGTCGATGAGGACAGAAGCAAGATGTGATGAATGATCTTGCTGTTGTCGATCTTCGGCGCGATCACCGTGATGTGTCGCTTGGTACCCGAGGCTGGCACCTCGACGCCGAAACACACCTGTTCGTCGGCCGCTCCGGGAGTCATGGCGAAGGGCTTCATGGCTCGGATTTGAAGATCCGGCGTGCAATCCAAACCGCTGCCGCCGCTGCCGCCGGCTCCTTGACACATCTCGCCCTCCGGCCGGGGAGGGTGCCCGTCGGCGATCCAGGATTCGATGGCCGCGAGTTCAGCCTTGCTGGCGGGTGTGTTCGGGGGCGGTGGCATGATGGCGTCGGTGTCCGCCATCCGTTGGACCACCATATCGGCGACCGTCGTGGAGCCGTCGAGTGACAGCGCGAGTAGGTCTTCGCGGCTGGAGAGCGGCATCGGGGCGCCGAATTGTGGCTCGGCGGCGTGACACTCGCGACAGCGAAGCTCGAGGATTTCATCGACAGCGCAGGGTAGGGCGGTCCCAACCATGCCGCCAGCGCCCGAAGTGACGGAGCCTCCCGTCGTCTCGCTGCAGGCCGTCAGGGCCATCCCGATGCCGGCTGAAAGAAAGATCAATGTTCTTAACATGATGCGCATGACCGCTACCTCCGAGCAAACGATAGCACGAGGTATGGAACGGCGGTATTCGCTCACGGCGAAGACGACAGCGCGGCCACCCTCACGAGTGTCTGCCGTGCGAGCGGTAGCATGGCGTAGGGCCTCTCGGTCATTGGATCGGCCGCGTGCGGGAGGACCTCGAGCAGCGGCACGAGGGCGAAGGCACGTTCCCGCAGGCGCGGATGCGGCACGATCAATCCGTCCTGAGCGACAGCGCCGCGGGACCACCACAACAGGTCGAGGTCGATGGTTCGTGGCCCCCACCGCACGGCGTCTGGCCGGACGCGCCCTAGGGCTCGCTCGATCGTGAGCAGCTGCTTGAGAAGGGGCCCGGGTCGGATCGTGGTCTCGATGGCGATGGCGGCGTTGTAGTAGTGGCCTTGGGGTGGCCCGCCAGCGGGCGGCGTCTCGTACACGTGGGAATGTGCGGTCAGCTGTACACCGGGCAGCGCGCCGATGTGTGCGGTCGCGGCCAAGAGCTGTGCGAGCCGGTCTCCTTGGTTGGAGCCAAGCCCGACGCCGTACTGTGTCACAGAGGTGTCCACCGACGGGAGTGTAGCTCTTCTGGGCCAATGGCCTCAAAGCCGGCTAGCCTTGAGTTTCAATATTTGTCGTTTCCTGTTCCTCAACTCACCATGCCTGTGCCATTCACGAAGTACTTCCGCATCGCCGGGATCCTTGTCGGCACAAGTGTGTTGGGCTCCTGTGCGAGCCCAAAGTCGGCCGAGGTCAAGCCGGGGATCGGCTCTTGGGCGGTGGAGGTGGCGCGTCAGAGCAGACGCGGCCGGGCCTCCCCTGCACCGTTCAATGGCACGGTGGCGCAGGCGCTGTTACGTGGTTGTTCCACGCGCATCGTTCGTGGGCTCAGCCAGCAGATCATCGCCGAGAGAAACTGTCTCGAGCCAGACACCTATGTGCGGGTGCCTTCCATGCCTAACATGACCTTCGGCGACGCCGTTTTTCCGTATCTGAAGCGCGGGGCTCACGATGCTCTCGTGGCGGCTGTCCGACGGGCACCCCGCAAGATCATGCGGGTTAACTCGATGTTGCGGACGGTGGCTCAGCAGTATCTGCTCTACGCTTGGCATCGCGAGGCCCGCTGCGGGATCTCGCTCGCAGCGCTGCCGGGCCAAAGCAATCACGAGTCGGGCGAAGCGCTCGATGTCAGTCGTCCGGAGCGTTGGCGCAAGCGTCTTCAGCAGCAGGGGTTTCGTTGGTTGGGACCGCGGGACCGCTGGCACTTTGAGTACGTCCGGGGCAGCCGCGGCGGGTCGGACCGGCATGTCGACATCGAGGCGTTTCAGCGCCTGTACAACCGAAATCGTCCCGAGCGGTCCCTTGCCGTGGACGGCGATTTTGGCCCCGCGACCGAGCGAGCCCTTAGAGACGCGCCGGCGGCAGGTTATCCGGTTGGCGCCGTTTGCGGCGGACGTTGAGGACGACGACCATTTCCGCGGGACGCTCTCTCGTGTAATCCCGTGAGCGATGAAGACCTACGACGCAATTGTGATCGGTGGCGGTCCGGGAGGCTACGTTTGCGCGATCCGTCTCGGGCAGCTCGGACTAAAGACCCTGTGCATCGAGAAGGACAAGCCCGGCGGCGTGTGTCTGAACTGGGGTTGCATTCCTTCCAAGGCACTGATCCACGCGGCAAGCCAGTTTGAGCGGGCCAAGCACAACGAAGCCATCGGGATCATGTGCGGCGAGGTCAGCGTGGATCCCAACGCGATGCAGGACTGGAAAGAAGGGATTGTCACTCGTCTCAACGGCGGCATCAAAGGATTGCTGAAGGCGAACAAGTCGGACTATCTCGAAGGAACGGCCCGAATCTCCGCCCGGGATACGGTCGAGGTGACCAAGAAGGACGGATCGAAGGAGTCGCTCAAGGCGAGCAAGGGCATCGTCGTGGCTACCGGCTCGAGCACCATCGAGATCCCGACCTTCAAGTTCGACGGCAAGCAGATCATTGGGGCCAAGGAGGCGGTCAGCCTGCGGG
>JAPYTK010000008.1:0-57811 GCA_029941785.1 Polyangiaceae bacterium
GGGCGGCTTCAGCTGGCGAGGGACAGGCGTCGATGAGGATGCCAAGCATCCGGCTGATGCCAATATTTTGAGTCGCGCTCGAAACCATGATCGGGAAAATGAGCCGTTGTCTGACAGCATCCTTCAGCCCGGCGATCAACTGCTCGTCGGTGAGTTCGCCTTCCTCGAGGTACTCTTCCATGAGAGCTTCGTCGTTTTCGGCGACATTCTCGACGAGTGCATTGCGGTATTCCGCTGCCAGGTCAGCAAAGCCTGCATTGATGTCTTCTACTGTAGGCGCATCGTTGCCCTCGGGAAAGGTCAACTGTTTCATCTGCAAGATGTCGATGATGGCCCGGCTGCCGTCGCCCACGGGAATTTGAAGCACCGTGGCTGAGCGGCTGAAACGCTCTTGAAGTTTGGCGACAATTTGGGGGAAATCGATACCGTTCCTGTCGACGTGATTCACGAGAAAGAGCGATGGGGTGCCCCGCTTGTCGGCGTAGCCCCAGGTGACCTCGGTCCCGACTTGGACGGGGTCTGTCGCGTTGAGCACGAAAAGGCAGGCGTCGGCCACGTGCAGCGAGGCGCTCACCTCGCCAACGAAATCGGGATAACCCGGCGTGTCGAGGAGGTTGACCTTGTGGCTCTTGTACTCGGCGTGCATCTTCGTCGCGAAGATTGACATCTCTCGCTTGTGCTCGCTCTCGTGGTAGTCGCTCACGGTCGAGTGTTCGAGGACGGATCCTAGGCGGCTGATGGCGCCGGTCGCAAAAAGCATGGCTTCTGCGACCGATGTCTTGCCGCTGCCCTGGTGTCCGACCAGGGCGATATTCCGAATGGCAGATGTTTCGTAGACCTTCATCAATGTGCTCCCTCGGTGTCGCCTTTGTCCTCGGGATGCCCGATGGGCAAGGCTGCGACACCCAATGCCCTGAGCGGGCACCCCTCAATCGAAGAGACGGGACATTTATCAGCGTGTAAGCGTGGCTGATAGGTGAAAATGCACGGCTGCAGTCCGAAGAATGGCGATCGCAGACTTCACGCCCCGCGTAGCGCGGCGAGGGCCTCCTCATATCGGCGCTCGCGGTTCTTCCGGCTGAGCTCCAAGGCGACCGCGATCAGATTCATGGGGCCCAGGAGAATGGCGTAGGCGATCCATATTCCGCGGATGTCGAGCGGGACCGTCCACGCGGCGACCGTCAGGACGAAGAGATGGGTCCCAAAGCCAATCCAGCTGAGGAGTCGCATGGTTGGGCGAAAGCAGGTGCGAAACAGCTGTCGTTCTTCTTCGTTGCGAGGTCGCCGCGCGTCGGCGACCCATGGCTCCATGATTTTTTGTTGGGGTTTCGTCCAGTTGGCCCATATTTGGAGCAGCAGGGCCTCCATGCGCCGCCCGTCCGCGGCCGCTTGCGCGCTCATGGTGGTCATCTCCTCGCTCATGAGCAACGTGCTTCCGCCGAGGCTAAAATCGGGGCAGCTCGCGTGGAGGTAAATGTTCTTTCCGACGTCGTACAGGTTCGCGTGCCAGATCAGGCTGAAGGCGGCGCCCCAACCGAGCGTCCACACCCAAACTGGGGCGTAGCCTGCATGGAGCAAGCAGGCGGTCATGGCGCACAGCACGCTGATAGGAGCTACGGTGTCCATCATTCCGTCGATGGCGCGGCCGAGCGGTGAGCTGATCCCTCGTAGTCGCGCGAGTTGCCCGTCCGCGCAGTCGAGGATGATCGAGAACAGCAGCAGAGTGCCGCCGAGCGTGCACCACCATGGCGAGCCGATGGTGCTCAGGGCGATGGCGCAGCCGGCCAGGACGCTGAACAAGCCCGACAGGAGCGTGACCTGGTTAGGGGTGATCGGCAGCGGCAGCAGGACCGTGACGAGCAAGCCCGCGAGTGGGCGGTGCCAATAATAATCGATGGGCTCTTCGACGTCCCGGGGCTTGAAGCCTGCTCGGGTAGCCCGCCAGGCTGCGATCAGTCCCATCCACCGGTCTCTTGGCAAAGCGCCGCCGCGCGCGCGAGGTCGGCGTGATCATCGATTTCCGTCCAAAGAGCCGAACCGATGTCGAAGGCATCGAGCTGCCAGCCTGCGCGCAGCATCTCGTGGTAGGCGTCTTCGTAATAGGCTTGCCTCTCCCCCCGGCGGTGCACCAAGTCGTCGATCGTTTCGAAAAGAAGCTCGCCATCTTGCGCGGCGATATGCTCGACGCCAATCGTCTCCGCCTCACTTTCCTCGACGGTGAGCCATTTGCCCAAGGCGGTCACATGCGTGGTGGTGTCGGTCGTCGAGAGCTTGGCCTTCATCGCCTCGGCGTCGAGTACGGCTTTGCGATCGTAGGCGAGCAGGGAGCGGGCATCGTCCCCCGCGAGCTGGGCGATGAGTGTCGGGTCGAGCAGCAGATCGCCGTCCATCTTGATGAAGCTCTTCGCGGCAAGCGCGTCCCTGGCCGCGAACAAGGAGTGTGCGTTGCCGTGGGTGTCGAAGGCCTCGTTGAAAACGGTGCGAAGACGGGCTTGGCTGGCGCGTGCGGTGAGAAAGGCGTCGATTTGTTCGTGACGGTAGCCGGTGACGACGATGATTTCATCGAGTCCGGCCCGTTCGCAGGCGGTGAGGAGCCGATCGAGCAGCGGCTTGCCGCCGACCTCCACCAACACCTTCGGCCGGTCGGCCGTCAATGGCATCAAGCGGGTCCCCATTCCGGCGGCGAGAATGACGGCCGTTTTCGTACGGTTGGCGTTGGCGGGCATGTTGCGGTTCAGGAGGACGTCGGCACGGGGATGGCGAAGGGGGCGTCTCGTGGTGCGCCCAGAGCTTTCGCTACGACCTTGGCGGCATGGTGTCCACCCAACATGGCACCGACGATGCCGTGCCCGGCCCGCGTCGAGACGCCGCAGAGAAACATGCCGTCGATGGGCCCTTCGTAGCTTGGTCGACGCTCGAGGAATTGCTCTGGCGTGCAGGCGAGGCCGTAGCCGGTGCCGGCGCTCGCTCGCGTGTAACGCGTGTGAGACACCGGGGTCGCGGATTCCCGAAAACAAACGCGATCTTTGGCAGCCGGAAACAAGGCGAGGAATCGGCGCACCATATCGTCCTCGACTCGCTGCTTGAGCTCGCGGTAGCGCTCGCTCTTCTTGTAGCGCCACCCGTCGATGGCTTCGGGCTGCACGCACCATTTGCGGGGATCGCCTTCGACCAAGGACATGACCTCGACGTTCGTCATCCCTGCGGGCGCGTGTCCCTTCGTGTTCGGATCCTTGATCGATGCGCTCGTGATGTAGCACCCGGCCGTCTCGATCGTGTCGCTGCGGCGCGCGCGCTGGTAGGCGGCCTCGACGTCGTAATCGTCGAATTGCCAGTAATTCGTGGCGCGCATGCCATCGTCGCGCAGATCTCCTTCCACGCCGAGGAAGGTCATGAACAGTGCGCCTGCCATCTGGTAGGAATCGGTCCGCTTGCGCCAGGCGCTCGGCAGATGGTCGCGGGGCAACAACTCCAGCAGGGTGCGCTTGAGGTCGGCCGAGGAGAGCACGCACTTGGCCCGTACCTCGTGCTGGGTACCTCGGCGGGCCTCGGTCCTCACCCCTACCGCTCGGCCGTCCTCGACCAAGATGGTCTCGATGCCGCAGCGCAGGTGAATGCTCCCGCCACGAGCTTCGATGGACTCGGCGAGACGATCGCTGATGATCTGACCACCGCCTCGCGGGTAGTAGGCTCCTTTGAAGTAGTGCGCAGCGAGGCCGCAATGGAGGACGGCGGCTACCTCGCTCGGAGGCAGGGCGTAGTCCCCGTTTTGTCCGAGGATCACGGCACGAAGCTTGGGGTCTTGGGTGCAGCCGTCCAAGAATTGCTTCATCGTGGCCTTCTGGTTGAAGGCGAGCGTGCGGCCGCTCGTGACGATCTCGACGAGGGTGCGAAGCGAGAGCTTACCCGCGTTGTTCTCGATGCGTTGCCCGATGCGACCGACCTGTTCGACGAGCTGCACATAGCGATCGATGCCTCTTTTTTCAGCCGGAAAGAGGTCCAGCAGGCGTTCGCGGTAAAGCTCGAGATTTGCAGGAATCTGAAACCGCAAATCGGGAAAGACCAAGGTGTCGAAACCATTGCGATCCATGGACTCGAAGTCGACATTCACGCCGACACTTTCGAGCAGTTTCGGCATGACGCCGGCAGGGCCACAGTCGCCGACGTAGTGCAGTCCAATGTCAAAACAATAACGGTCCAAGTTGCTGCCGCGCGAGAACTGGGTGGCGCAGCCTCCCGCCACATAGTGCGGGTCGAACAGGGCGACGCGAACCCCCCGTGTGCTGAGCGCGGCTCCCGCCATGAGGCCAGCGGTCCCCGCGCCGATGATCGCCACGTCGACTTCCGTCGGCGGCGGCGAGGCGGTGCGGGCCTTCGTCATGTAGGTTGGATCGTGAACGTGCTTCATGGGCAAGTGGGCTTTAGCCCGAATTCGATGGTTCTTCCACCGTGCGTTGCGGTCGATGTGGGGGCGATCCCGCGCGGTCGATCCTCTCATGACTGATGACGCTCCGTCCGCGCGGGCCATCGAGGTACACGCCGATGGGCTCGGCGAGCCGGACATGGCGAACGAGTTCATCTTCGAACACCGCCTCGTGTTCATCGAGCCAGCCCAGATCGAGCCAGCTTTCGGCGCTATCGCGGACGGTGAGGTAACCGATTCGGCGAGCGGTGACGTTCCGGAAGAAGTGCGTGCCCTGAGAGGGCTCGACGTGGCGGCCCTCCATCGGCTGTTCGACAATCACGCGAACACCGGAGATGTTTGGCCAATGAACGCTGATACCCAGATACGGGTCGGAGCTGCCCCATCGGCCCGGTCCGACCAGCATGTAGTGTCTTTGCTCCTTTGCGAGGCGATGATTGATCTCGTCGATTCGTTCGATCACCGCTCGTCCCATGGCAGGGTCTGTACGATGAGCGGTGACATAGACGATGTCCCGCACGGTTTCGATCGAGCCGTGACCTAGTGACATGTCGGTGCGGCAAAGCAGCGCGGCATCGCTGACATTGTCGAAGTCGACCGGCGCCGCTCCGAGTTCGCGTTGGGCCATCGGTCGCACTTGAAGGATGTAAAGGCGCGGGTCTTGCCTCTTGACCCTTTTCGGCATGGAACGACCCCAGTCCGCCATGTCGAGCGCAAATTCGATTTCGACCTCCGCACCGATCCGTTCGCGCAACAAGGCGAGGATCTCGCTGAGCGCGAGCGAGACGGGGACGGCGTTCCATTTGAGAAGATTGTTGAAGGTCACGACCCGCGGACCGGCAAGCTTGAGATTTTCCCGGATGACGTCATCGTCCTCGCAATACACGCTGCCTGCGAGGCTTAGAGGGCCGTCCTGTTGCGCCACTTCGAGCGGGTGACGCTTCAAGCTGGCTTCGGCATCCGTCGTCACCGGGAGGTCGGGATGTGACAAATCCACGGCCCAAAACTCTCGTTGCGAAGCGCGATGGACCGATTCGGCGTTCGCGTATTGGGGCAGCACGGTCGGGGAGGCCGGGGAGAATCGCAGGCTCGATCCGCCTCCTACGACGATGTGTCCGAGGCCCAAGGCGACGTGTGCGACTCCCTCTTCAGGTTTCTGTTTTCCGATCGGGTAGTCGTTGTACGACTGTGCGACGCCTGACATGTGCGGGTAAAAACGATCGCCATAGCGTTTGCCGACGACCTGCTGAATCACGATGGCCATCTTCTGTTCGTCCACTTCGTGGGGCGTGCCCGCGACATAGGTGCGTGCCTCCCGCCAGAAGACGGACGCGTAGACGGACTGAATGGCTTGGCATAGTTGAGCCAAACGCTCCGCGGGGTCCGCGTGGTTGTTCGGCAACATGTACGTTGCGTAGACACCCGCAAAAGGCTGAAATCGTGAGTCTTCGAGCAAGCTGCTGGACCGGACCGCGAGCGGTCCTTTGAGCTCGTTGACCGCGGCCCACAGATCACTGACGACCTCGCTGGGCAGGTCGATGTCCCGCCACATCGAGGTGACCTCGTCGTCACTTCGGGCAGCGAGGACCCGGGGCATGTCGAGCTTCTCGAGGCAGTGGTCGTAGACATCGGTGCCGATGACCACGGTTTTGGGAATACGAATCTGCAGCCCTTCGTAACGATCGAGTAGCCCATAGCGGACGATCAGGGCGCTGACGAAAGCGATGCCCCGCCCTTTGCCACCTACGGAGCCACGGCCCACCCGCACGAATCGATTGTGTGGGCCGGTGTACCGTGCCGAAAAATCCGTGATGACCCCTTCTTGCTCGCGCTGGTGGGCTTGTTGAAGGACCGCGACGAGCTCCTCTCGTAGGACCTCGATGTCCTTTCGGTCGTCGAAGACACGTGGGCGTAGCCGATGCGCGAGTTCGAACATGCTGCGGGCCATGAACCACAAGGAGAAGTGGTTCCGGGTCGCGTGGAACATCATCGATTCCGCGGGCACGTGCTGCAGGGCTTCTTCCATTTCGTAGGTGTCGCGTGCCCGTGCGACTGGTGTTCCGTCGGGGAGCCGGAACACGAAATCACCAAAACCGAGAGCTTGGCTGAGGAAGGTCCTCACCCGGGGTCGAAAGTCGTGCGATTTCTTCACCAGGTGTGCCGCGCCGAGCGGTTTCGTCAGGGTCGCGAGGTCGGTCTCCGCGGATTGAAACAAGATGGGCAGCTCGGGCTTCAGTTCCAGCACTCGTTTGGCCAGCCTGATACCACCGCGTGGGTCGATCTTGCCCCCTCGTGGAATGCGAATATCGCTCATCAGTGCGCAAACATGGCCGGCGTGACGCTCGAACAGGAGCAGGCCCTGTTCGTAGTCGCGCGCGAGCACGATCTTGGGCCGGGCGCGCATACGCAACAGTCGGTGAAAACGATTGAGCCCCTCCGCGATCAACGAGCCGGAGTGACTGAGCAGCTCCGGGTAAAGCATGCTGAGAAAGTTGGAGTAGGCGTCGATGTCATCTTCTACAACCAAGATGACCTGCACGCCCGCGGTGTCGGTGTCGTGTTTGACGTTCCGCGCATCCTCGACGAGCTTGATGGCAGCGATGAGTAGACCGGCATCGCCCGCCCACTGAAACACCCAGTCGATGGTGTGGGGGATTTGTTGGTTAGGAAAGTGCTGCAGGTCAGCGGCGTCGAAGAGAAGCAAGATGACCGGGAGGTCTTGGTGCTTCCGTTTGATGATACGGCTCAACTTGCGTGCGTCGGTATCCCCGATGCGGACGACGGTGATCACGAGATCGAAGTGACGACTCTCGAGCAGCCGGAGCGCTTCAGACTTGCTCGCGGCATGACTGAGGCGCGGCGCCGAGGAGAGATTCAGCTCGGAATACTCGAGGAAGAGGCGGTCACTGAGTGAACCGTCCTCCTCGAGGACAAAGGCATCGTAGGCCGAAGAGACGAGGAGGATTTCTCGTACGCGAAAGGGCATGAGCTGCCCGAAGCGCCGATGCCACGGCACGACCGGGAAGCTTTCCATGACGAATCCTCCTCGTTTGGGTTTTCGCTCAGACGATGCCTTGATCGAGCATGGCGTCGGCGACCTTGATGAAGCCCGCGATGTTGGCGCCCTTTACGTAGTCGGTGAAGTCGCCCTCGGTGCCGTGCTCGACGCAGGCTGCGTGAATCGATTTCATGATGTGATGAAGCTTGCCGTCGACCTCTTCGCGCGTCCAATGGATGTGGGTGGCGTTTTGCGACATTTCCAGTCCGCTCGTGGCGACGCCCCCCGCGTTGGCCGCTTTGCCGGGGCCGTACAAAATCTTCGCATTGGTGAAGACCTCGACGCCTTCGGGGACCGTGGGCATGTTTGCACCCTCTGACACGCAGATGCAGCCATTTTCGACCAAGGTCTTGGCGTCCGCTTCAGAGATTTCGTTCTCGATGGCCGAGGGGAATGCCATGTCGCATGCGACCTTCCAGGGCCGGGAACCCTCGAGGTATTCCACGCCCTTGTGAGCTTGTGCATATTCGCGAATGCGCCCGCGCCGCTGGTTCTTGAGGTCCATGATCCACGCGAGTTTCTCTTCGTTGATGCCGTCAGGATCCACCACCGTGCCTGCGGAGTCGGACATCGTGACGACCTTGGCGCCTAGGTTGAGGAGTTTCTCGACGGTGTATTGCGCGACGTTGCCCGAGCCGCTCACCGTGGCGACCGCACCGGCGAGATCGCGACCACGAGCGTTCATCATCTCTTGGGCAAAGTACACCGCGCCGTATCCCGTGGCTTCCGGTCGGATGAGCGAGCCGCCCCAGCCGAGGCCCTTGCCTGTGAGCACACCGGTAAACTCGTTCGAGAGCTTCTTGTACTGGCCGAAGAGGTAGCCGATTTCCCTGCCGCCCACACCCACGTCCCCGGCAGGGATGTCGGTGTTGGGGCCGATGTGCCGGTACAACTCCGACATGAACGCCTGACAGAAGCGCATGACCTCACCGTCGCTCTTGCCCTTGGGATCGAAATCGCTGCCCCCCTTGCCACCGCCGAGGGGCAAGGTGGTTAGGCTGTTCTTGAAGACCTGCTCGAAGGCGAGGAATTTCAGGACGCCGATGTCCACGCTAGGATGGAAGCGCAGCCCGCCTTTGTAGGGGCCGATTGCGCTGTTCATCTCGATGCGGAATCCGCGATTGACGTGCACTTCGCCGTGGTCGTCGACCCACGGTACGCGGAACATGATGACCCGCTCGGGTTCGACGATACGGTGCAAGATCTTTGCTTGGCGGTAGGCCGGATTCTGCTCGATCACGGGCCAAACCGTGTCGGCGACTTCCTGCACGGCCTGATGAAATTCGGGCTGAGCCGGGTTCTTGGCAATGACCTCGTCCATGAAGGACTGAGCGGCGGTCGACATCGTGGATCTCCTCGCGTAACTAAGCTGACCGTTTTAGGGTTAGGCGGTGACCCCCCAATTCGTTTCACGAGGTTGGCACCGATTGCAGAGTGTTACAATGGCTGTGAGAGCTTGAGCGAGACAAGATGGAACGAACGACACGGAAGCGATTGACGCAGTGCGGCACGAGGTTTGCGTTGACCGTCGTGGCGGCCTTGGGGGGGATGCTCTTCGTCGGCTGTGGCGACTCGACACCGCTCGATTCGGGAGGCGAGAGTTCTTCGTCCACGCCGCCAGCTCCCCCCTTGCCGGGCACGCAGATGCCGCAGAGCGAGCAACGACCAGGGGACCCCGCGAAGGGTTACGAGGCGCTGATCACAAAGGGCTACGTGAGCTGCGGGGTGCCGTACAGCGTGTACAAGTTGGCGTTTGGGGAGGCGCCCGAGTGGCTTCGCCTCGCAGGTCGGACCGGAAAGAACGAGACCTTGCCTTACTATTACACCGCCTTCACGACCCCGACGGGCGTGGATGTCGTGGCGCCCAACTGTCTCGTCTGCCACGGCGCCACATTCAAGCAGAGTGTGGTCGTCGGCCTCGGACAGCATGCCTCTGACTACACGGGTGATCCGTCCACCCAGGCGGAGGCTGTCGGCGCGCTCCTGACCGATCCGGCCGAGAAGCTCGAGTGGCGCAAGTGGGCGGATCGGGTCAAGGCGCTGGCTCCTTTCATCCAGATGCCTACGCGTGGGCCGACCCCTGCCGACAGTATCGCGGCGGTGCTCATCGCTCACCGTGATCAAGCCACTCTCGCGTGGTCGAAGGAGCCACTACTTGGTTTGCCGCCGGCGCACGTCATCCCGGTTGACGTGCCGCCTTGGTGGCGGATGAGCAAGAAGAACGCCATGTTCTATACCGCTGCCGGTCAGGGGGATCACGCGCGGATCATGATGAGCGCCTCGACGCTCTGCACCGACAGCGTCGAGGAAGCTGAGGCTATCGACGCGTACTTCCCCGACGTGCGAGCGTATCTCTATTCGCTCACGCCGCCTCCCTACGAGGGGGAGATCGTTCAAGAGAAAGTCGTCAAAGGAGAGGCACTTTTCGGTGAAAACTGCGCGCGGTGCCATGGGGTTTACGGAGCGGAGGCGAGCTATCCAAATCTGTTGATCGCGATGGAGGATGTCGGCACGGACAAGTGGCTCGCGACGGGGGCGGCTCAGTACGCCGAGGAGTACGTCACGTGGTTCAATGGGTCCTTCTACGGTCAGCTCGGCACGCTGAAGCCGTTGCCAGGTTACATGGCGCCGCCTCTCGATGGAATTTGGATGACTGCGCCCTATCTGCATAACGGCGCGGTGCCCAATCTCTGGAGCTTGCTTCACAGTCCTTCGCGCCCCGATCGGTGGCAACGCAGTTTCGACGATGGCGACTTCGACGAGACCTTTGTCGGCTGGCGTTTCCTATCGCTCGAGCCCGCCGAGGTGGAGGGGGCAAGCCCGTCGGAACGTCAGCGTATCTACGACACGACGGTCATGGGCTACGGGAACGGCGGTCATGTGTACGGCGACGCGCTCAGTGATGAGGAGCGCTGGGCACTCATCGAGTATCTCAAGACGCTGTGACACGTTGGGATACACCGCATTGGATCGCCATTGGGCTGACCATCGGTCTCGGCATCGGCTCGGGTCTGAGTCTGCGTCGGAGCGACCCGTCAGCGCGGGCAGGGGCACTCAGGGCGCTCGCCCTGGCGCTCGTTCTCAGCGGCACGGCGGTGGTGGTCGCCGATCGGCTACGGGGCGTGCCTTGGCATTCGGCGGCACCCCTTCACCTTTGTGATTTGTCCGTGTTCCTCGCGGCAGCGGCCGCGCTGCGTCCTCGCGAAGGGCTCGTGGCCACGGCGTACTTCTGGTGTCTCGCCGGGGCCTTTCCAGCCATGCTTTGGCCCGACCTCGCTTACGATTTTCCGCACCATCGATTCGTCCTCTATTTCGTTCAGCACGGCCTGCTGGTGGTAGCCGCCTTGACGTTCGCTCTGGCGCTGCCGTTTCGCGCCGCGTTTCGTCGGGCTCTGCATGCTTGGCTTGCCATGAACGCATGCGCGCTCGTCGTGGCAGGCATCAACGTTCGCTTCGGCTTCAACTACATGTACCTCAGCCGGCCGCCAGGCGCGGGCAGCCCGCTCGATGTGTTCGGGCCGTGGCCGGGCTACATCGTGGGGGGGGAACTGGTCGCCGTGGTGCTGTTCGCGGTCTTGGCCTTGCCGGTTTGGTGGTGGGCCAAGCGAGAGGCTGTTGGTGACTAGGTTCAGCTTCGGCGACCGTCCGCGCGCCGAAAGCTCGGGCGAGATGCTCGATGCTCTGCCGATCCCCTCAGGTCGTTTGCTCAGGGGCCGATGACGAGCAGGTGTTGTCCGGTCGTCTTGCTGCGGCCGCCAACTCGCGTTCGCAGGTCCACATAGCCCTCACCCACCTCGCTGACGCGGAAGACGCGCCACGGTTTCTTCTCGGCCCTGCGATCCAGTGCGAAGTCCCCTGGTGTGGGCTGCTGCAGCGAGTTCGGAATGGCGATGACATCGAAGCGCTTGACGGTCCGCCGTCCCTTGGCCCGATCGAGCCACTCGACGTCGACCGAGGCGCATCCCGGCGGCGCGTGTTTGACCCGTGCTCGATGAAATTCGCCGTAGCGTGCGGCCACGACGCTGCCGGGCTTTGGGCAAGGTGACCCCTTCGCTGCGCGGGCCATGGCCTTGAAGAATTGCGTGTCGAAGCGACGTGCATTTTCTTGTTTCGCGAACAACTGGCTGATGTCCGCCCGGGTCGCGGAGCCGGGGAGGATGAGTCGCGCCTGTTCGATGTTGTGAGGTGTGGCGAGGGCGTCGAGCGCGCGGATGACGCCGTGGTCGACGCTTTCAATTCGGCAAGCGGTCCAGGTCTTGGCGTCGATCTGGCAGATCGCGTAGGCGCCGACTCGCGGTACGACCTTGGCGCCGAGGCGCCACGCACGGCTGAGCATGACTTCGTCTGTCCGAGTCTGTGTCTTGCCCTGGAGCGGCTGGCCGTATCGATAGTGAAGGCTGGCGGCTTCGACCCGGGACACGACGCCTTCCCGGAAGCTCGTCGGCTGGTGGGCCACCACGACCGCCTCGCCCGGACGAAGTGGACCTGCCGGTGAATGCTCTCGTGCCGCCGCGGTAGCCGCTGTGGAGGCCGTGCCGTTAGCGCCGGGGGCCGGTGGCTGCGACGGGCAGCCCGCGACTAGAGGCAAGACGGCGACCCCGATGAGCATGGCGCGCATGTCGAAGAACTACGCGAGTCCACGCGCGATGTCATGGCTCAGCTTCAACGCCTTGCCATTGTAGGTGTTGCTCGGCGAGTGAGCCTCGACATAAAGGGGGAGGTCGTGTTACGAGCCTCGGCGCGTCGTCCCGCGAATTCGTCATGCACCGTCTCCTTTTCCCCTTTTTGGTTTGTTCCGTCGTGGCTTGCGGCGAAGGCGCGCGGGGACAGGCGGCGCCGGACGGTTCCGCGAGGGGTCGGGTTGCGGTGGGATCGGCGAGTGCGGCTGCGCCTACGGCTGCCGTCCCCAGTGCCGCCGTAGGCATTCAGGCAGGTGAGGGCACGGACACGGAGCCCTGCTTGGTGCACTGTGCACAGCGCGGCCTGTGCGACCGCAAAGATGGCCAATGCGTGGCCACCACGGAGCAACACTGCAGAGCCTCCCGTGCCTGTTTGGACTGGGGAGCCTGCATGGAAAGAGCCGGAGACTGCGTCGCCACGCGCGACGAAGACTGTCAGGCTGCATGGGTCTGCAAACTATCGGGAAAGTGCTCGGCTCGTGACGGGGTCTGTCGGGCGACCCGGGACCGCGATTGCAAGAAATCGACGGCATGTCGTTTCAAGCGCCGTTGCCGCGTGCGCAAAGGCCGCTGTACGAGGTAAAATCGGCGGGTGAGTGAAAAAGTCGTTTCGCCCAAGCCCCCCGCAGCGACCGAGGTTGAAGGGGTTCGCGTCGATCGCTGGTTGTGGGCCGCGCGCCTCTTCAAGACGCGTTCTCTCGCGACCAAGGCGGCGGCTGGCGGCCACGTGAAGGTTGGGGGCGAGGTTGTGAAAGCATCGAAAATCGTCCGGGCTGGAGATTCGATCGATGTGCTCACGCCGGGAGGTCCCCGCGTCGTCGACGTCGTCGCGCTCAGCGAGAAGCGTGGTTCGGCTGCCGTTGCTCAGGCCCTCTACATCGATCGGACGCCTCCGCCCGAGCCTCACACCGATCCTGTGGCGAGGCGCGAACGCGGCGCGGGTCGCCCGAGCAAACGCGAGCGGCGCTTGCTCATCCGGTTTCGTCGTCGTTAGTTTTCTGGGTTCGTTCCCACGGCCGAGGCCGTGATGTTCCACTCGAAGCCGTCGAGCAGCGCGAGGGAGTCCCAAAGGTTGTCCGTGACATCGAAGATCATCAACTCGAGCGTCATGGTTTCGCCGGGCGTGATCGGCGCGGTGGTCTTCAGCCACTTGGTCGCTCCCCCATAGTTGTTGAGCTGGAATCCTGTGCCGGCGAGCTCAGCGGGTCCGTCGGGGCACATGTAACAGCCCTTGGGTGTGCAGACGTCGAAGAAGCCATTGTTCACGCTGACCGGATTGTTCTGGCTGTCGAAAGAAATGTTCTTGTCAGCGGGAATATTTTGCGCCGTGGAGGTGAGCAAGGCGAGGTAAAAGTCATTGAAGGTCGTGCAGGCGTAGGTCCAGTATTCGGCCGAGAAGAAGCGGAAGCGATACGCGAAGGACAGCGCGTTGGTCGGAACGCGCAGCTGCACGCGCAAGTTGATCGAGTCGTTCGCACCAGAGCCCGCTGGACACACGCCATTGCAGCTCGCCGAGGCAGGCAAGCTATTGTTGTGTGCGGCCAAATATGCGGCCGGCGGCGTGCTGTATGACCCGAAGTCGCCACCCTGCGTAGGAGCCGTCCAACTCGGATCGCTCTGGTCGCGCATGCGGCCGCTCGATATTCCCGCCATCGTGCTGCCGACCTTGGGAACGACGCCTCCCGTGCCGAAGTCGGTCAAGACCGCGGCTTGCCAATTCTTCATGTTGCTCAGTTCGGTGGCGTTCGGAGTGGTCCCGTTCGCGAGCTTGAATTCGGCGCTGAGAAGTCCCCACTTCTTCTGCGGTAGGGGGGCGTTGGCGGTCGTCTTCTGGCAGATGTCGATGGCCTCGGCCAGTTTGTCCGCCGTGACGTTGCTGAACGTCGCGTTCGAGCTGCACGCCGCAGCGGGTACGCTGTCGCTCGTCGCGGGATCGCAGTCGTCATCGACCATGTTGCCCACGAACTCGAAAGCGCCGGGATTGACGAGCTTGGGATCGCCACAGGCTTGTCCCATCTTGTCGCAGCAATCGCCGTCACAAACGGTCCAGCCATCTTGATCGAGGTCGGGACTGTCATCGGTCTGGCCATTGCAGTCCTCGTCCTTGCTGTTGGCGCAAATCTCCGGCGCGGGGATCACCCAGCCCGAGCACAAACTCCACGCCGTGCCGTCCTTGCTGCACGTCTGGCTGCCTGATTTGCATTCACCGATGTTTTCCGTGCCCGGGGGGCCGGGGTAACAGCTTTGCATGTTGCCTGGGGTGCAGGAGCAGGCCATCGGTTGCTCGCAACCATTGCTCGGATCGCCGTCGCAATCGAAGAATCCCATGTCGCAATCGCCGACGGTGCACATTCCGTTCTCGCAGGAGGCGGCAATGTTGGGCGGCGTGGGGCAGACCTGGTCGCAAGCACCGCAGTTGTTCATGTCGGTCGTCAGGTCGAAGCACGTATCGGTGCAGCAGCTCTTTCCGGCCTCGCAGGGTTGGTCGTCCGCGCAGCCCTCGACGCAGTCGCCATCGACACAGACGGTGCCAGGAGGACAGTCGCCGTTGGCGTTGCAACCGAGCGATGGGCCTCCTCCGCTGCCGCTCACGGTGACCCCGGTGTCCGCGGAGGAGTCGGTAGCGCTGCTGCTCATCGTCGCGCCGCCCGCTCCGCTGCTCGTGACGGTACCGCCGTCATCGTATTGTTGCTTGTCCGACGTCGCTTCGCCGCTCGCGCCGCAGGCCGCGATGGGTCCAGCGGCGAGAGCCGTGATCCACAATAGTGCTCGAGTGTGCTTCATGGCCACTTCGTTCCCTCCGTCGATGTAGGTCATTGTCCAGGTTTGACCACCTGGCCGGGGACTTGGCACACACTTCACAGTATGAATGGCTACTGTGTCAAGTTCAGCCGGCCGGACAGCCTGTTTTCAGTAGGACGATGGCGGTGTATGTACGCATGTTCATGACCTGCGTTGCGGGGTCGCGCGCACCGGCCAATCCGGTCTAAGGTGCGTCGTTACAAGGGAGAGCCATGCACAAGATCCGTACCCTACTGTTTGTCGTCACCGGTCTCGCGCTGCTCGCCGCGTGCGCAGAGGAGCGAGACCCGATTCATCGCGTTCAGCCCAACGCGCTCTCCAAGACTTTCTTTGTCGGTGCCATCGCCGATAGGACAGACGATCCTGAGTTTTACATGAGGACCTCGGTGGTGGATGTCGATGCTGGGGCGGGGGCCGATGGGATGTTCACCAGCTCCGACGCTCAACCCACGGTGCGCGTGCGTTTCGAGATCACCGAGAAGCTTTTGCTCGCGCGCCTGAGTTACGAGCGAATCGAGGACACTGACTACGCGGGCGTCAAGAACACGGAAAGTGGCCAAATTGTCGCTGGCTATGCCGTGGAGAAGCACTTCGACATTCGCCGCGACTACAACCCGAGCACCGGTGAAGAGTACAACGTCGTCGTCGAAAACGATGCCGATCGCGCATGGAACGAACGCGAGCATTTTCGCGTCGACTGGTCACGCAACCTGGTGACGGATGGATACGAGCTCGACACGCTCGCTCAGCTGGGCATCTATTATGGCGTCGAGTTCGAGGCGATGGCCTATTACGTCAGCGAGCCCGGTCATCCGGATGCTCCGGTGTTCGACACGAAACGTGGCTATTTTGACGTGACGAACAAGGCCTATGCCAAACCGCAGACGATCGAGGATCCATGGTGGGGGACCTTCCCTGCGTGCTGGCTGGTTGGGTACTTTCCGCAGACCAACTGCAATCCGAGCGAGTTGACGCTCCGGCAGTCGTATCTTCGCGTGGTTGATAGTGACTATGAGACCCTTGTGTACGACGGCACGAAGATGGATATGTTCGGGGTGTTTACCGTGGATCGCTATGGCTACGATCGGGGGCACGGCATCGTCGACGATCGTTGGCAGCGTTTCGCGGCCCGGTGGGACTTGTTCGAGCGGAGTCACGTCGATCCTCCCGTGCTCTGCGCGACCTCAACGACAACTCCGGTCGGTGCTGATCCTCATCGAGACGAGGATGGGGATGGTACGGAAGACGAGTGCGCGACCGTGGGCCGAGGGTCCCGCTGCGATGCCGTCACACACTCGTGCACGATTCCGGTGCGGGATCGCAAGCTGCGGACGGTGGCCTGGCATGCGGGCCCGGGTCATCCGGCCGATCTTTTCGCGAGCAGTGCCGAGGCGCTCGCTTCCTGGAACGATGCGGTTCGCGTGGCGCTACTCGGAGCGCGGCTGGTCGAGTGTCAGCGTACCGGTGAGGCGGATTGCGCGGCGCAGATGGGCTGGCCCGCGGTGTGGTCCGATGACTTCGTCCCGCCACGGGGTGACGCTTCGCTGGCAGAGGTGCGCGATGTGTTCGTCATGTGCCACAACCCGGTGGATCCAGCGGCCGGTGACGATGTTGCGGTTTGTGGGCCGGCGGGAACCGCGCCGAGGCTGGGCGATCTTCGCTACAACCTGATCAACGTGATCCAGGATGTGGAGGCGATGTCTCCGTGGGGGATCATGATGGATGCCGAGGACCCCTTGAGTGGTCAGAAGATCAGCGGCAGCGTCAATGTGTGGGGCGCGGTGATCGATCGCGCCGCGGCGAGTATTGTCGAACTGCTGGCTTTGCTCAACGAACAGACGGCGCCCGAGTCCTTCATCAAGGGCGAGGACGTGTCCGATTGGGTTGCGAGCAATCAGCTCGGAGCGGCTGCCGATCGTCGGGGGATGGCCATGAGTGCACAAGAGGTGGCGAGCCGAAAGGCGGCGTTCGATCCCGCGGTGCTCGCTCCTTACTGGGCCGGGCTTGCTTCTCCCCACGGTCCAGCCGGTCCGAATGGCAAGAAGATGCACCCGCGACTGCGCCATCGATTGCGAGCCAAGGCGTTGACAGATCATGGGCGACTTGGGCCTGGAAACGCTGCCTTGAGTCAGCGCGTACGCTCGCTCAGGGGCAGCGCTCTCGAAGCACAACTCGTGACCCCGGAGCAGCTGCAATCGGCGGGCTACGATCCCAAGGGCGACGTGGGCCCCGAGGCGCTTCGTCGGGCTTCTCCGTTTGGGGCCAAGCATCCGGTGAACCGGCGTGCTTGGCGAAGGGCCAAGCGTATCGGTCACGCCAAGCGACACGCCTGCCGTCTCGAAGGTCCCGAGCCTGACAGTCTGCTGGGCCTCGCCAAACGAGCGCGGACGTTGTTTCCGCTGCCCGATCCGAACGATCCGGCGGCCGTCCAGGCGCATCGCGACCAAGTTTATCAGTGGGCCCGGGAGGGCTTCAATCGGGGCGTCATGGCGCACGAGATTGGCCACTCGATGGGCCTTCGTCACAATTTCTCGGCCTCCTTCGACGCGCTCAATTACGCGCCAGAGTATTGGCAACTCCGAACGGCGAACAACACCGCGCCGGACGACTGTCAGCCCGGCAACCTCGATGGGGCGAGCTGTACGGGGCCCCGCTGGCGTGATCCACTTACCACGGAGGAAATCGAAGGCAATATTGGTCAATATGCCACTACCAGCGTGATGGATTATCCCGGCGACTCGAGCCAAGACATGATCTTGCCGGGCAAATACGACCGGGCGGCGGTTCGTTTTATTTACGGGGGTACGGTCGACGTGTGGGCTGACGAGGGCGTGAGCGTGCTCGATGGCGCGCCCGAGCAGGCGAAGGCTTACGAACTGACGGCTTTCACGACGGCACCCGGGCTCTTTGGGGTGTACTACTTTCCACCGATCGACGTCGCCGATCCCTACGCGTTCGTGCACTACAGCCGCTACGCCGATCGCTTCGATCTCGTCCGCGATTGCGCTCCCGATCCGGAGGCCCCGTTAGGGACGCGCTGCGGCCAGGCTCCGCTCGAGCTGGCCGACTACCGAGACTTGACCGATTTCGTCGACGACCCGGATTACGTTTCGTTTGATTGGGCACGCCAGGCGCGGGCGCTCGCTCCTGGCGGGCGTGTTCGTCGCGGTTATATGTTTTCTTCGGACGAGTACAGCGACGCTGGCAACGTACCGACCTTCACGTCCGATGCCGGAGCGGATGCCTACGAGCAGGTGCGCTTCCTGGAGAGCCAATACGAGAATCGTTACGTGCTCGACGCGTTTCGGCGTGGTCGTGTGCAGTTCAATTCGGATGACGTTTCCTGGCGCCTGCAGGCCCGTTATCTCGACAACATTCAGCAGATCGCCAAGACCTTTGCTTTTGGCGCCCTGCTCGACGGTGATCCGACCGCCCCGAGTGCGGGGTTTGACGATGATGGCTACTACGGGCCTCTCAGTCTGGCAGCGAGCGCTGCTTTCGATCTGTTCGCCCGGACCGCCACGCGGCCCGAGCCCGGCTTCTATTGCCCCGCCTCCTTGTGTTATGGCGTGCAGCCCTTCGGCGTTTCGACCGAGCTGTACACGGCGGATCCCGTCGCGCTGCCCGATGTGTACCTCTACGATTTCAGGGTCGCTCTCGGCGACGGCCGCTATCTGCACAATGATTACGATTACGCGCAGGGCTACTTCTGGGGTGACTACCAGACCCAGGTCGGCACCTACTACGACAAGATTTGGGCGACCTATTACTTGGCAGAGGCTTACGACTATTTCATCTCCAGTGCGAAAGAGGACTTTACCGACTCGCGGTACAAGAACGTGAGCTTTGCCACGGTTTACCCCAGCCAGGTCCGGCGCCTGTACAGCAACCTGTTGACCGGTGACTTCGATGCCTACGCGCCCCACGCGCTCCCGGAGACCTTGCCCAATGACACCCCCTTGGTGCAGGTCAGCTATCCCGATTACCTCGCGGTAGGAGACACGCCTGCTCGGCCGAGCGGTGCGCTGCTGATCGATCCCAATCACGCTTTCAACGAGCAGATTTACGCGATGGTCTGGGGTTCGATCTTCTTTCCAAGCAACTGGTCTCAGCAGTGGGTTCACGAAGCGCGGATCGCCATGCTTCCGAGTGAGACGCCCGATTGGCCGCCGAACGAGATCGTCGCTTTCACCGATCCGGTGTCGTCAATCACCTACCGGGCGCGCAACTACGGGACGGAGACGGTGGCGGGTCAGGTCGTGCAGCGCGCCGCGGGCGCTCGCATGTTGCAGTGGGCCAATCGCTTGCTGACCGTGGCCTACATCGTGAGCCGAGACGGGCAAGGGGAGGCCATCCTCGACGCCCAAGGTCAGCCCACGCTGATCGTCGATGGAAATGGTCAGCCTCAGCTCGACGTCACGAACGTCGGGGCCGACAAGGCGCTGGCTCGTTATGTGGATCAGATCGACACGTTTCGAGAGCTCACCGCTCACTTCGAGCAGTCTCTGACGGACGAAGATCTGCCGCAGCCCTGAGTTGTTTCGCGCGTTCGCGCTGAGTTGGTCGTCGAGTTCTCGCGTCGTGTGGTGCCGATGAACGACTCGGATGCGTGTGTACAAATACATGAAAGTATGGGTTAAGTTATGCACAATCCCGGCCCAGTCTGGCTCTCAGCGACTCGTCTGCGGCAGAAAATGACGCGCTAGCGCTTGACAATGTAACGCGATGCGTTATTTTGGTTCTGACGCAACGCGTTAAAGGAGGGTTCCCATGAGCAAGCTATCCAATAAACTAGTCAAGAGCCGCAAGGCCTGGGTTCGTCAGACGACCGCGCTCGGTTCGACCACGCGCCGAGCCTCGGAGGCATTCGCCGCAGACACCGTCGATGCGGCCACGAAGTTCGGCAAATTTGCACGAACGGAAGTCAAGCATTGGGCGGGCTACATCAAGTCTACCTCGCCCGAAATCGCCATCCCCACGGTGCCCGCGCCCGATCTCTCGGCCAGCGACTTGGAGCGTACTCTCCTCACGCGGCTGATCGCGACGCTCGAGGGCTTGCTCGTGCGTGCCCACGCTCGTCTCGAGGCCCTCGATGGTCGGGGAGAGGCTTTACCCATCGCCGATTACGAAACACTCACGGCTCGTGCCATTCTCGCGGAGCTGGACGAACTCGACGCCCATTCATGTCGTGCTTTGCGCGCATTCGAGGCGAAAAACAAGGCTCGAACGACGGTTCTCAAGGCGCTCGATCAGCGCCTTGCGGCCTGAGTCTTCGCCTAGTCGTCTTCGAAGTACTCTTCCACACACCGCATGAAGGCCTCGCAATCCGGGGCCTTCGCGCATTTTGTGGCATGTTTCGCGATGACGCTTCGGTCCGCCGCGCGTTCCATCCGATCGTCGCAGTCGTCGCGACACATCAGCTCGTTGTCGGGCAGACGCTTCTTCGCTTGGCTCGGGCGACGCACGCGCTTTTCTTGCGTGTCGATGAGCTTCGCCACGCAAGCCGTCCCGCGCGCGCACAGGTCGTCACATGCTCGACCGGGCGACCAGGGCGCGGGCGGAGTGTCTCCATCGGCGGTCTTCGGGGCGTCTTCGTCGGAACTTTCGGTTTTCGCCGTGGCGGCATCGGCACCTTCGTTCGTCGTCGCATCCGCTTTCGTGGGAGCGGTCTTGTTCGCGTCGGCTTGTCCGGCTTCGGTTGATTTGGCATCGCTCGGACCATCGACCTCGCCTTCCGAGGCAGGGTCGCTGTCGTCGGTCCGTGACAACAAGCCGTCCACCAGCTTCTCGGCAAAGCGCAGACTATCGCTCTTGTCAGCTGCATCGCTGCCAGGGACGGCCTCGGGGGCCGGGACCTTGGGCGGGGGGGTCGGTCGAGCTTGGCAGCCGCATAACAGGCCTGCGATCACAACCAGCGGAGTCGTAGCGCGAGAATAGCTCACGAGGACTATTTAGCAGGAGGTAGGGGCTGGGGCCTAGTTGTGATCACCACAGGGCGCACTATGATGGGCAGCGTGAAGGCACGAAAACAGGTCGTCCTCGTCACGGGGGCTGGCGGCGAGGTTGGAAATGGCTTGATTCATCGTCTCGCAAAAACCGAGGGCTATGACATCTTGGCTCTCGATCTCAAGCCCTTGGACGAAGCGACGGCGGCGAAGTGCCAGGCCCAGATCATCGGAGACATACTCGACGAGCGGCTTCTCGAGCGACTCGTGAGCGAATACGAGATCCACGCGATCTTTCATCTCGCAGCGCTCCTCTCGACGCGCGCTGAATTCACTCCCGAGACGGCTCATGAGGTGAACGTCAAGGGCACGCTCAACTTACTCAAGCTCGCCGTCGAGCAAGCGCGCTGGCACGGGCAGAGGGTCAAGTTTCTCTTTCCCAGCTCGATCGCGGTCTATGGCCTGACCAGTCTCGAAGAAAAAGAGAAGGCGGGCGCCGTCGCGGAGGGCGACTGGACACAGCCGACGACAATGTACGGCTGCAACAAGCTGTATTGTGAACACTTGGGACGGTACTACGCGCGCCACTACCGCCAACTAGCTGTAGAGAGTGGCCAGCAGGGGGTCGACTTTCGGGCGATACGGTTTCCAGGTCTCATCAGTGCCTTCACCTTGCCTCACGGCGGGACGAGCGATTACGCCCCGGAAATGATCCACGCTGCCGCTCGATCCGAGCCGTACGCGAGCTTCGTCCGTGAGGACACCCGCATCCCCTTCATGGCGATGCCCGACGCCATCGATGCGCTGCTCGCGCTGATGGAGGCACCCCTCGATAGACTGAGCAATCACGTCTACAACATCACGGCTTTTAGTCCTTCGGCTGGCGAATTCGCTGAGCTGGTGCGCGGAGCCTTCGATGGGGCGGAGATCCGTTTCGAGCCGGACGTGCGACGTCAGGCGATCGTCGACACCTGGCCTGCTCGCGTCGACGACAGCCGCGCTCGGAACGATTGGGGGTTTGCGCCGGCTTACGACTTGCAGCGCTGCTTCGAGGAGTATCTGCTGCCGAACATCCGGCAGCGTTACGCCGATGATTGAGACAGGGCTCTTCGGACCTAGGGCTCTTCGGACCTAGGGCTCTTCGGATCTAGGGCGAGACGATTCGGGGGGCGCGGGTGAGCGAGGTCAAGAAGACACGTAACTTGGCGCGCTTGCTCTCATTGAGTGCGGCGAAGGCATCGCGGCTACGCTGGGCCTCGCCGCTGTGCTCGAGGATGGCGACTTCGAGTTCGGGCGCGTGAGCATCGTGTAGATAGGGCCGGCTTCGAGCGATCCCCCACAGCGGCGGCGTGCGAAATTTCGCGGCGCTGACACCGCGATAGGGTCGCGCCTCGCGTAGGTTCGGTCCGACGATGTGGCGTTTCAAGTCGCTATACAGGTAGACGAGATAATCGCTGTTCTTGTCGGTCGCCGGTTTGCTAAGCCGCCGATCGGCACCGTGCTTCGCGAGATCGATGGACAGTACGGTTCGCCGATCACGTGAGGGAAGGGTGTAGATCGCGGAACGGAGAGGAAGGGAGGGGGTGTGGCATTTCGCGCAGCCGATCTTGTCAAACAGCTGTTGGCCGTTCGTCCAATCGGCAACCCGTGCAGGGTTGTTGGGCATCCCTACTTCGGGCAGCTCCTGCATCGCGACGAACATGGTGAGGGCGGTGACTTGGCCTTCGGTGATTTCATGGGGCACGCCGTCGCCGTCCGGATCCAAGGGCCTGGAATTAGAATTTCCGCGACCGTAGCGGCCGATCCGATCTGGGCTACCGTGACGGACGAGAAAATCGGACTCCATGCCATGGTGCAAGAGAAGTTCGTCCTCGACGAACTCACGGATCGTGCTCGCGTGCCCTTTCCAACCGAAGGGTTTGACGACAAGATCAGGATCGATACCGGCCAATTCGCGGGCGTCGACAGCGCCGTTGGGCATGGCGCTGAGGAAGCCGAAGCTCACACCCTTGCTCTTTAGCTCGCGTCGCTGACGGGCCCCCTGTTGCTCTGCGCCAGCGACCAGTGCTTTGCGCTGCCCCCTCAACTCCTCGCTCATTTCTCGGGCGAGCAGTTCGATCACACCAGCGCCCGTGAGCGGGGGTGGGTTGCGTTCCAGTGCACTGCGCACGTCGTCGCCGTCGCCGTCGAGATAGCTGTTGTCCGCCGCATCGCCGGCTCCGGCTGGGCCCCCTCGGCGGTGGCAGTCTGCGCAGCGGTACGCGTCTGGACCCCCGCGCCGTCCCGTTTGCACGCGCCGCAGGCCGGGGGCGTCTTTGGAGCCAAAACCGTCGGCTCGGCGGAAGCGGTAATGAAAGAGTTGGGCGCCGTACTGATAAAGATCGGCTGGGGGAACCGTGTTGGCGTCGATCGCTTCTTGTTCAATTCGCGTCGACGCCATCAAGGAGCCAGGGTTGGCCGCCTCGATGAACCGATGCTCGCGCCGTCTGGCATCGGCCGCGAGGCTCTCACGAGCTTGTTCTCGCTGGTTGGCAGGCAGGTGGGGGCTGTAGATGCCAAGTGTACGTGCCGTGCTGTCCGCTACCCCTTGGCCTCGTTTATCGAACATGGCTCGGCCCCACATGATGGCCATGAAGACGGCGACACCGGCGATGAGAAAGCGTTCAAACTTCATCGCTCGACTCGGAGTTTGGGTTCCCGGGTGAGGGACAAGAGGAAGATGTGGATATTCGCCCGTTGCTCGTCGCTGAGTTGCTCGTAGCTCGCACGCTGTGTGGCCGCCTCGCCGCCGTGAGCGCGAATCGCTTCGTCGAGCGTACTCGCGCGCCCGTCGTGCAAGTACGGTGCCGTTTCGGCCACGCCCCAGAGCGGACGGGTCAGAAACACGCTGCGGCCAATGCCCGGCTGTCCTTGGACGACGTCGGCGAGTTCTTCGCCCATGTCGTGTCGCTTGAGATCGCTGAACAGTTGAACGACGCCTACCTCGCCACGGGGGGGTTCACCATCGGTGATGAGCTGGATGCGAGTACCCGCGCCGCCGGTGGTGTCGGGCTTTTCCTGCCAGATGACCGAATTGAGTCCCAATGCGCGGCGGTGACAATCGACGCAGCCCACCCGGTCGAACAGCTCGCTACCCCCAGCCCACCGCCGTTGGAGGCTCGGGTCGTGCGGCGGGATCAGGACGGGGACTTCGAGCAAGGCCATGTACACGGCGAGCGCTGTAAGCGTACCTTCTTCCATTTCCCGTTGAACCTCGTCACCATCCGGATCCCACCACCGTTCGCCCGCGCCGAGCAGCTCGGGAGTAGGGTTGTCCTTGTGGGCGAGCGCCATGGTGTGGCTTTGAACGCCGAAGTGGATGCGGGCGGCTCGCTCGCCAAAGCGTCGCAGCCGTGCCGTATGTCCCTTCCAGCCGAAGGGCTTGACGACGAGGTCGCTGTCGACGCCTCGTACCTCGCTCGTATCGATTTGCCCTTCCGCATCGGCGCGGATGGACCCAAACAACACGCCCTTGGTCATCAGCGGGATGGTGACCCCTTGCTTCTTCTCTTGCGCCATCCGTTCGGCTTTCGAGCGGAGCCACTGCAAGTCTCGAGTCATTTCCACGCCGATCGCTTGAACCATCCCGAGGCCCAACACGGCGGGCGGGTTACGCACCACGGCCGAGGAGATGCGAGCGCCGTCCCCAAAGTAAAACGCGTTTTGGCTCGCCGAGCCCGCACCGTTCACACCACCCTGAAAATGACAGCCTGCACAGGAGAAGCTGTCGAGGCCCCCGCGTGCTTTTTGATGGACCCTCTGCAAGCGAGGCGTCTCGCTGTCGCCGAAGCCATCGACGCGGCGGTGTTCGTGCTCGAAGGTGCTGTCGCCGAACTGAAAGAGCTGCTCGACGTCGTACTTGTTGGCGTCGATGTCCTTCTGCAACACGAAGATGTGCTCGGAGTCTTCGCCCCGATCGGAGGCCTCGAGGAACTCTTCCATTTGTTCCCTTTCGGCCAGTTCGATCGCGCTGCTGACCTTCGCGTCGAGCTCCTTTGGTGACGGGGCTCGGCCACGGGGCCACGGAACCGGATGGGAAGCGAAGCCGATTCCTGCGAGCAGGCACGAGAGCAGGGCGCTCAGGCAGATCCCCACCACTTGCTTCTCCTGCGTCTTCATTGGATCGACCATAGTACAGCCACGGGCGGACTGTATTAGTGTCACATCATGAGTGACACATTGTTTACGCGCATCATGGAGGGGCAGATCCCCTGTCACAAGATCTACGAAGACGAACGCGTGTTCGCGTTTCTCGACATTGGACCGTTGAGCGAGGGGCACACGCTCGTCATTCCCAGGGAGCCGGCGGCGACGCTCGATGCCCTGAGTGACGAGTCGGCCGCTGCTGTGGGGCGAGCCTTGCCCCGAATCTGCCGCGCGGTCCAAGCTGTGACGGGATGCGCTGACTACAACGTGCTCCAGAACAACGGCGCGGCGGCTCACCAAGCGGTGAATCACGTGCACTTTCACATCATTCCCAAGCCTGCCGCGGACGCCGGTCTTGGGATTGCTTGGCCGGCTGGGAAACTCGATACGCAACAGGGGGCAGTCCTGGCCGAGCGCATGCGTGATCTGTTGTCCGGATCGCCCATGGATGGATCATGAATGATCTACGTATCAGGCCGCCTGGTCGAAAATTATTACGTGACTGAATGAGTCACGTCGTCATCGACGCGAGGGTTCTTGGTATAAGTTTAATAATTACATAGTGTTGCCTGTGTTATCGCGTCTCCATGCGGAGTTCGTTAAATTAGGCCAACTGGTCGGCATCTATCTTGCTGGTTCCTATGGTCATGACGAAGCCTGCACGCATGCTGCACCGCCCCGAAGGCCGCCTGATCGCCGCAATCTTGGGCGCGATCGGTCTCATGGGTTGCAACATGATCACCGGCGCGGACGAAATCCTCATCCAAAACGCGATGAACGATGATGGCGGGGCTGACGTGAGCTCTAGCGGATCGGGGCTGGCGGGGACGACCGGCCCGGGGTCGCCGACCTCCGGCTCGGCAACGACGAGCGGCGTCGGCGGATCCGATGGACTGCCCGAGGCCCAGATGGTCGGTGCACCGGGAGTGAATGTGACGCGGATCGTGCTCAATCAGGCTGTGAGCCGTGAACTGATGATTGATGGGCAGGCGAGCAGTTCGAGCGTGCCGGTGTTGGCTGGACGCAAGGGCCTTGTTCGTGTTTTCTATGGAACAGACCCGTCGTATGACGGGCAAGCGGTCACCGCGCGACTCCGCTTCGAGGGCGGAGAAGTCATCGAGAAGCTTGTCGATCTCAGCAGCACGGTCAGCGAGTCGGCCCTTTCATCAACCATCAATTTCGAGCTGGGTCCCGAGCACATCGTCGCCGGTGGGGCCTATCGGATCGACCTGTTGCAACCGCGGGAAGACGCGAGCCTTGATCATTCGTCGGCGCGTTTTCCGACCGACAGTTCGGCGATGCAGGTGCACGGTGCGCAGTCGGCGCCGAAGCTGACTCTCATGATCGTTCCCATCAAGTACAATGGCGACGGCTCTGGCCGCTTGCCCGATACCTCGAACGCACAAATCCAGAAACTGACGGAGCGTTTCTACGCGATGTACCCAGTGCGCGAGGTCGATGTGAAAATCCGGTCCAGCATCAACTGGAGTCAGAAGGCGTCATCGGGTGGCAATGGATGGGGCAATCTTCTCAACGCGATCGCCGATCTCAGGTCCAACGATGGCGCGGAATTCAACACCTACTACTTTGGTATGTTCAACCCGGCGAGCACACGCTCGGCCTATTGCGGGGGCGGCTGTGTCGCGGGGCTCGGATTTCTTGGGAGTCCGGGGGCGCCGATGACCCGCGCTGCGATTGGCCTGGGTTTTGGTGACGACATGGCGATCCATACGGCGCTCCACGAGGTGGGCCACAATCATGGCCGGGAGCATGCTCCGTGCGGCAACCCTGCGAATGTTGATCCAAGCTATCCTTACGGGGGCGGTAGCATCGGCGTGTACGGCTACGATCTCATCACGACCCAGCACTACGCGCCCAGTGGTTTCAAGGATGTGATGAGCTATTGCCAGCCGTCCTGGATTTCTGACCACAATTTCGCACGTAATTATCAGCACGCGAGCATGCTCGGTGGGGCGCAGGTCGTCGTGCCGCCGGCGCTGATGAACCGAAGCTACGAGCGGGTCGTGCTCGACGGGAAGGGGAGTGGGGCGTGGATCGATCCGATCGTCTTGGAGCATCCGCCGCTCGCGGAAGCCATCGATGTCACGGTCCAAACGACCCAAGGTCCCGAGATCGTGACCGGGGAACTGCTGCGCTACGACCACTTGCCTGGCGGCGTGCTGTATCTACCACCTACCGCGGCGCCTTTCGCAGCGAGCACGAAGTCGATACAAGCGCAGATCGACGGCAATCCCGTGATCGTCGCGCGCGCCAAGTGACGCGCTACCCTCCGAAGGGGGCGCGGGGGAAACTGCCCGGCTCTGGCGGCACGTTGAGTACGCGACTCGGGAATAGCTCGACCATCCAGTGAATGATGTCTCGCATGCCCACGACGCCCACGGGACGTCCTTGGGTGTCGACCAACGGAATGTGCCGGTAACCCTCAATACTCATTCGATTGAGGGCGTACGCGATTGTCGCGTCCTCGGGCAAGGTGTCGGGCGACGGCGTCATGACTTCGCGCACGGTGACCGCGGCGACATCCAGGTCCGTGCCGGCAATTCGCCGCAGAACGTCCCGCTCCGTAAAAATGCCCAACAGCTGTTCGCCTTCGACGATCAAGGCGCAACCCACGCTGCGCTCGTTCATCTGGCCGATGACTTCGCCTACTGAACTCTCCGGTCCGAGCATCAACGATGGCCGCCGCGGCACGTCACGTAACGGCGCCTCGACCATTTCTCCCGGCTCTTCCTGCGGCTCCGCGTCTTCGCTGTATGTTTCGTTATCCCCCGCCATGAATGTCCCCTCCATCAATGTCGCCCCTTCGTTAGACATTATACCCCGGGGCGTGCCGTCGCGGGGAGCCGATTCGCCGGTGGGAGCTAGAGGCTCATGGTTTCGCCTTGTTGACCGCCTTGCCTATCAAGGCATCGAGCTGGTGCGGAGCGGCGACGTCCGCTCTCATGCCGTCGATGAAGAAGGTGGGGGTACCGGGGACTCCGATGCGGTTGGCCTCCTGAAAATCGCGATCGACGCGTTTTCGCGTCTCTGGATCGTCGAAGTCCTTTTTGAACTTGCCCAGGTCGAGTCCGAGCTGGCCGGCATAACGATCGAGGTCCGCTCGCGATAGGGCGTTTTGATTCTGAAACAGCAGATCATGCATGGGCCAGAACTTCCCCTGGTTGCTCGCCGCCTCGGACGCGAGCGCCGCGTTGCGCGCGTTGTTGTGCATCGGTAGTGGGAGGTGCTTGAACACGAAGCGGATCTTGTCCTTGTATGTCGCCATCGTCGATTGGATCGGCTGGATCCACTGGGAGCATGCCGGACACTGGAAATCGCTGAAGACGGCGACCGTAACAGGCGCGCTGCTTGGCCCCTTGCTCGCTGACCCCGTGTAATCCAGCGCGTGTTTGCTGCCCACCAAGGCTCCGGTGGGGTAGCCGCCCTGCCCAGGGGGTGGTCCGCCTTGGGGCGGCGGAGGTGGTGGGGCGGCGGGAGGGGGGACGGCCACCGGCGCGGAGTCGTTCGCGGGGCTTGTCGCTTGGGGAGCACCGGCAGCCCTGGCGATGAGGTCGTCGTAGCGTTCGTTGGGGACGATGCGATAATTCACCATGAAGTAGGTCATGCCGACGAGGGCGCCGGCGCCGAGCATCATGGCGACTTGGCTCTGTGTGGGATTGCTCATGAACTCTGTCTATGCATGATTGTAGTCACTTATCGCGTGATGCCTACCGTTTAGGAGGCACCGCGGGGGATTGTAGGGTGCTGTACAGAGGTGTGGTAACGTGGGGCGCCTATGGGTAGTGACGCCGTCGCGACGGGCGCTGACGACAAACGGATGCGGGAGTTTACCCGAGCCGTCTTGGCCGATATGCAAGGGCTGGAGACGCTCATCGAGCGCGGCAGGATCGAGACGGGGATTCGCCGGATCGGAGCTGAGCAGGAGATGTTCATCATCGATGCCGCTCGCCAACCGGCCCCTCTCGCCCCTCAAATCCTCGATTCCCTAAAGGACGATCCGCGGCTGACGACGGAACTGGCTCGGTTCAACCTGGAGGCGAACCTCACCCCACAGTTGTTCGGGGGCAACTGCCTGCGCCGGATGGAAGAAGAGGCGAGCAGCGTCATCGCCCGGGTGGCAGAGGAGGCGCGACAATACGATGCTGGCATCGCGCTCACGGGGATCTTGCCAACCCTGCGCCAGTCGCATCTCGGGCTTGATAACATGTCGCCCAATCCCCGCTATCACGAGCTGAATCGAGCCACGAGCGCGCTCGCAGGCGGCGCTTTCAACATTGTGATCAAGGGCCTCGACGAGTTGGACATCACGCATGACAACGTGATGCTCGAGGCTGCGAACACCAGCTTCCAAATCCATTTTCAGGTTGGGCCCGAGGAATTCGCGCCGCTGTACAACCTCGCTCAGGCGATCAGCGGTCCGGTGCTTTCCGCGGCCGTCAACTCACCGCTCCTGTTTGGCCAGCGTTTGTGGAACGAGACGCGCGTTGCGCTGTTTCAGCGTTCGGTCGATGTACGTTCCCAAGCTCACAAGCAGCGCGCCAATCCTCCTCGGGTGAGTTTTGGTAGTTGTTGGATCGACAAGTCGATCGTCGAAATTTACAAGGACGACATTACGCGTTTTCGGGTGATGCTCTCGACCGATGCACTCGACGAGGATCCGTGCAAGGTCATCGCTGACGGCGGAGCGCCGGAGCTTCATGCGCTTCGGATGCACACAAGCACCGTGTGGCGGTGGAACCGCGCCTGTTATGGCGTGTTTGGTGGTCAACCTCACCTGCGTATCGAGACGCGTATTTTGCCGGCCGGTCCGACGGTGCTCGACGAAATTGCCAACGCAGCGTTGTTTTACGGCTTGATGGCCCAACTTTCTCTTGAGCACGAGCGCATCGATGCGGTGATGGAATTCGATGCTGCGAAAAACAATTTCTTTGCCGCCGCGCGCCACGGGCTCGCTGCCCAGTTTACTTGGATCAACGGCGAGGTCTTCACGGCTCGCGACCTGATTGTGGGCGAGCTGTTGCCGAAGGCCCGCGCTGGCCTTGCCGCGCACGATATCGATGCGGCGGACATCGAGCGTTATCTCGGAGTGATCGAGGCACGCGTGGAGTCGCAACAGACCGGATCGCAATGGGCCCTCAGGTCCGTGGCCGCCATGAAAGATGCGCCGGTCGACGTTCGGATGCGCAGCTTGACGGCTGCGATGCACACCAACCAACAATCGGGCGAACCGGTTCACGAGTGGCCTCTCGCGCCGCTGTATCGCACCCGCGATTGGTTCCCTAGTTATCGTACGGTCGGGCAGTTCATGACGACGGAGGTGTTCACCGTTCGACCGAGCGATCCGGTGGATCTGGCGGCGCGGATGATGGATTGGCGACAGATTCGTCACGTGCCGGTCGAAAATGACCAAGGGATGCTGGTGGGATTGCTGTCCTTCCGGGCACTGCTGCGACTCTGTGCAAAGGGCAGCCGCGCAGGAGACAGTCTCACGAACGAGGCGCAAGAGCTGTGCGTGGCGGACATCATGCTCGCCGAGCCAATCACGGCCAAGGTGGACACGTCGACGCTCGTCGCGCTCGATTTGATGCGCGACGGCCATATCGGGTGTTTGCCTGTCGTCGACGATCACGGCCGCTTGGTGGGGACGGTGACGGTCGACGACTTGCTCGAGATCGCATCCAAGGTGCTCGTCGACTTTCTTCGCGGCGAAAGTTGAGCTTCGCCGCCGCCCGGGTGTGGGCCGCCACGTCACCGTGGGACGGCTTATTCGTAGTAGGCGAGGTAGGAGCTGAGTCGGATCCGTCCGCCGGCCGGTAGGCCACCGTTGTAGTTGCCCCGGTAGTTCATGGTGTTCGTCTCTCCGAGATTGACGTCGCTCGTGATGTCGACCCGCCATGGCTGCACCGCGAGTCCTGGGCACCAAACGGCTCGACTCGGCGCCCAGTTGCCGTATTGACCCGGCACCACGCCTTCGTCGATACGATCCGCACAGCCCAGGGCTTTGCCTGCTTGCCCCGCGTGGCTCTTCGTGTGTTCGACGGCATTGACCGTAAAGGTGTGTTCGTGATTGCACCATTCGGCGCAATTGTTGCCGCCGCTTTGGCCGTGACCGGTGAGGATGGCGACCAGCTCGACCCTCTTTGTGCTCACTGGTGGTGTGAAGTCGATGGGCGTGTACTTGTCATTGTAGGTGGCCGAGAAGTCGCCACCGCCGAACAGAGGCGTGACCGCGACCGGCCGCATGCCCGCTCCCGTGTTGGCGAGGCGAAAGCTCACGCGCATCGTGTTGGCGTTCATGTTCCAGAGCATGCCGAAGCGCACCTTGCGGGTGCCGCCATTGGTAACGAGGCCCAAGAATGGCGTGGCGTCGACCAGCCACCGGCGTGTGCCGGGGCGCGAATAGGGAGTGATCCACAGTCCGATCTGGTGTCGCGTGCTGCAGTCGTCGTTCTCGCACAGTTCGAGGTACGCCTCGTAGTCCCACTCTCCGCAGTCGCCTCCTTTGGGGCCGCAGCTCGCGCTGATGTCGAGCGTCATTTGGTCGTAGCTCCCCATCTTTGAGGCGTCCGGAAACGTGACTTCGTAAAGCTCGTTGTTCTTGGTGACGAGCTGATTGTCGAGGAGCACGACGTCGTCGATCGTCTCGGTCGCGGCTTTTGCATCCCGATCGAAGACGAAATTGTAATAACGCGGGAGGAAGGCGGCCATCATGATGTCCCCGCTGAAGCCGCCGCCCACGATGCGGCTGAGCGAGCCACCGGGATCGAAACGCTGGTGGCGATCGATGCCGAAGGTGAACACGATGTTTGGCGCGATCCCCTGATAGTAAGCGCCGGCGCTGCCTGCGACCGCCGTGGGCGCGGTGGTGACATAGTGAATGCGAGGCGACCACCAGTCGCGGTCTTGCGGTGACATGACCGCGAGGGCGGCGTCGAACTTCGCCTTCATCTGCTGCAGATCGGTCGTGCGGCTGCCGTCGCTGCTGTACGAGCCGAAGAAGTAGTGCACGTTGGGGGGCGTTTGGGCGAAGAGCCCGGCCGGATCGGAGCCCCAGATTTGGTCGCCATGGCTGTGTGCGAAATAGTTGACGAAGACGTAGCTGTCGCAGCCGGTGAAGTTCTCGGACAGCGTCCAAGGGCCGTCCAGAGTTTGAGCGGTGAAGTCGCCGGCCACGTCGCCGAACTTCGAGCCGGTGTCGTTGGGGAGGAAGGGCTGGCTCGACATGCCCAGGACGTCGCAAACCGTAGGTGTGGCGCCTCCGGCCCCGCCATGGGCTGAACTCGAGGCCGTGCCGCCAGCGCCGTCCGAGGAACTCGTTGTTGTCACGGCATCGTCGTCGGTGACGGTTTCTTCGATGGTGCACGAGCTGCCCGCGACGAACAGGGTCGTGAGCAATGCCGTCGTCAGAATCCAGGTCGTACGCATGGTGCCTCTCGCTCGATGGTGACAATCAGTCGTCGCTACGATACGGCGCTCCGAGGCCTGCCGCCATCTCCTCGAGGCTGATCCGGCCATTGTTGTCCCGATCCAAGGCGTTGAACACCGCGGCGCTGCCGTTCCATTCTTCCCGGTCGATGAATCCGTCGCCATCGTAATCCCAGGTGCCGAAAAGAGCGATGGTCGAGTCTTCCGCTTCGTTGTCTTGGCGTTGTCCGATCCAGTTGACGAGCTGCTTCTCTTGGGCGACGACCGCCCAGCTGAGGTTCTTCACGCCCGCGGTGAGCTTGGATCGGCTGACTGGGTCGTTCCCTTGCAGGGTGTCGAAGCTCGCTTGATCGATCGTCAGTCGCTCGACCGATGCGTCTCCGTTAGTGCCAACGGCGAGTTGGACGCTCCCGTGGCGGGTGGCCAGCTCGTCGATGAGCTTGGGCGGGAGGCACAGCAAGTCGCAACCGGCCAGAGCCAGCGCTTGCTCTTCGCTCCGAAAGGTCGACGGCATCAGCTTGGTGTCGTAGTTGTGGGCCCGCAAGTAGGCATGCATTTGCGCGGCCCTCTGGACGCCGGGATCTTCTTCCGGGGAGAACGCGTCGACGCCGTCGTTCTTCTTGTGCCAGTCGGTAATGCGACCCACGCTGGGTGCAATGATCGCCGCTCCAGCGTCTGCGGAGGCGGCGACCTGATGCATGCCGAAGACGAGCGTCATGTGGCACTGGATGTCGTTCTTCTCTCGCAGTTTGGCGGCCGCTTCGATCCCTGCCCAGGTGGCGGGGATCTTGAGCATGATCCGTGTCTTGTCGATGCCGGCTTGCTCGAAGAGGTCCATGATGGTGCGAGCCTTGTCGATCAAGGTTCGTCGTTTGAAAGCCAAACGGCCATCGACCTCGACGCTCAGTTGGCCATCGATCAAATCCAGGATGCGTTTGGCGAACGCGACGGGCAGACGCTCCACGGCGCGTATGGCAACGAGCTTGCGGTTGCCCGCCTTGCCGACCTTTTCTTGGGCGCTCTGAATGGCTTCGTCGACGATCTCGGCGTGTTGGGGCAGCTGCGCAGCGGCGGTGAGCCGGGAGGCGCTCAGGTTGACGTGCTGGCTGCCGTATCGCGTGATCGTCTCAAGCTCGGCCGTTTCTGGAACGATGGCGGAGAGCTTAGCGAGCTCGGTGAGCAGGGACGGGTCTGACATGCCTCTGGAGCTAACGCATCCCCGTCGAGGCGGCCAGCGCTTGCCCCGCGGCGCATACAGCGATAGCTAGCGGCTCATGGCGAAGCGCGCACGGCACTACTGGCTCATGAAGAGCGAAGAGGACGTCTACTCCATCGACATGCTGAAGAAGGATGGCACGACGTATTGGGATGGCGTTCGCAACTATCAGGCTCGAAACTTCATGCGGGATGCTATGAAGCTCGGCGACTTTGTGCTCTTTTATCATTCAAACTCCGATCCGATGGGCGTGGCGGGGCTGGCCGAGCTGAGCCGGGAGTCTCACCCCGATCCGACGCAATTCGACAAGAAGAGCAAGTACTTCGATCCGAAGTCGACGAGAGAGGAGCCACGTTGGCAACTCGTCGACATCGCATTTGTGGAGAAGTTCAACCGCGTCGTGACTCTCGCGGAGCTAAAACAAGAAGCTGCGCTCGAGGACATGCTCGTCGTGCAGCGAGGGCAGCGTTTGAGTATCCAGCCCGTCGACAAGGGCCACTTCAAGCGGGTCCTGGCGATGGCGGGCGCAAAGACGAAGGTTCGCTAAATCGCGACACGCCACGGGGGCGCCCATCATGCGCCCGCCCTGACACTCTCGCGATCGGGCCCCAGGATTAACGCTTTCATCGGGAGGGGTAGCTAGCGCGCGGCTATGAGTGTACCTGTCAGAGGCCGTTTGATGAGGCCGGTCGGAGGGTCATGAGCGCCGAGGACGAAGAACGAAGAACGCTGCTGATCCTGGCTGACATCAGCGGTTACACCCGTTTCATGACGGCCAATGCCAAGGCCTTGGCCCATGCCCAGCTGATCATTACCGACCTCATAGAGACCATCTTGGCGGGTGTGGAGTACCCCATGGAAGTCTCCAAGCTCGAAGGCGATGCCGTTTTTCTGTACTGCATGATCGATACGGAAGAGTGGGCAGACCCAGCGATCCATGCCCGCCTGTGCGACCAGTTGCTCGCCTCGTTCGCGGCATTTGCCGACCGGGTCGTCGAACTCAACCATGGTCGCGTGTGCGTGTGCAGCGCCTGCTCGGCCATCGACAAGCTGCGCTTGAAATTGGTCATGCATGTGGGGACCGCGCTGTTTCACAACGTGGGTGATTTTCGCGAACTTGCTGGCGTCGACGTCATCCTCGTCCACCGGCTCATGAAGAACTCGATTCAGGCCGATGAGTACATGCTCGCCACCGACCCCGCCTTCGCTGAATTGTGCTTTCCGGAGGATTATCAGTGGTCACGGGGGCGGGAGGAATACTCACAGCTCGGAGAGGTGCCGATCCACATCCATATTCCTGAGCGTGAGCGACAGGCTTGTCTCGCGCGGCTTCAGCAGAGGCCGCTCAGCGAAAAGATCATCTCGAGTGTTGGTCGCTTCAGTCGCAGAGTGTTGGGGGCTCAGCCCATCATTTGGGGCCTGCGCAAACTGCCCGCCTTCAAACACCTGCCCCAGGTCGCCGGGCGCGGCACGCGCATCGTCCAAGCCACGCTTCTGCTCGTCATGACGCCGCTGGTGCTTGCTGTGGGGATGTGCGCTGTCGTTGTGCGAGAGGTGTATAGGCACGGCTCGCGCGGCTCCTGATCGGGTTGTTACAGCGTCTCAGGAATCGTGACATTGAAAACGGGGCTGGCGGAAGGCTCCGACTCGCCGGGTAAGAACACCGTGAGCCCGGGGCCAACGAAGGTATAACGGACGTTGACAGTGACGACCTCGCCGTCCGCGATGGTGATCCCCTGGCACCTGGCCATTCCGAGCTCCGCGCAGATCAGGTGCTCTCCCGGAAGCAGGGCCTGTTCGTAGGTCCCAGAAAATTCGACGGTCTGCATGCTCCCCGCCTGATCGATCAGAGTCTGGGCCGCCTCCTGGGTGGTGATGGCCGAGGTCGCTTCAAATAACAGAAGCTTCCCGTCGGAGAGTAGGCACTCGCTGCAGCTTTCTGCCACGTCCCCATCGTCGCCCTCATCCGCGGCCGCTCCCGCGATTCCGGTTTTGATACGATATTCGGTGGCTGCTTTTCCAGTGGCCAAGCACCCCGATTGGTCGCATTCGCTGTCGCAAGCCAACACACCAAGCGTGAGCACAAGAGCCCCTACAATACCGACTGACTTTGCCATTCTCATTGGCTTTTCTCCTTGGTTGTTATCAGGACTCGCTGACGACGATGTCGACCTTGGTCTCACTCGGGTAGCTCACCACACCGCTCGCGGCGCGCACCTCACCGGTGACCTGAGCGTCGAGCTGGCAGGAGCCCTTGGGGCCGGGGTTGCACTTCACGTCGTCGAAGTCGAAAACCTCAGGCCACACATTCGTGCTGAGCGTGTAGTCCCCGTCCACCGCAACCCGCCGTTGGTAGCACGCTTGTGGCCCGGGACTCTGGGGCTCGAAGAAGCAGCCCTCGGGCATCTCGGCGTCCTCGAGCAACGCGCCATTCCACTCGATATCGTAGGAGCCGCCCGGCGCGATCATGATCACCGGTGGTATGGCGCAAGCCGCCGCGCACACGCCGGCGTTGTCCTGCAAGTCTTCGCAGGTGAAGGCGCAATCGCCGTTTTTCCACACGCGATCGGTGCCATCGGGATCGGTGACGGACAGCTCGATGTCAAAGGAGCACCCTACGCCAGTCAGAAAGATGGGCGCGCTGCCTTCGTTGCGGACCGTCGCTACGACGGCCCCAGGCAAGGGCTCGTCCTCAAAGCTCTGGCAGGACGGGCCGGCGCCGCCGCTCCCATCGAAGTCGGTGATATTGGAGCCGCATGCAGCGGCCATGAGGCTCGCCATCGCCACGAGGACGATCTTGTGTTGTCGTGTGATGTTCATGTTGCTTCATGATAGCAATGGTCGTGCCGTTGCGTTAACCCCCGGGCTTCTTGCGCTGCTGCTATCGATCCTGCCCAAGTGCGCAAATTTCGGACATTCCACTCTGCGCTCGCGATCGCGATGGCACATCGTGGCACAGCGGTGGCTACGCTCCAAAAACGAACTGGCGTTTGACACGCCCGATGTGCCGTCATTCGTCCGCATCGGGCCTCGAGCGAGAGGCTGACCAATCGTGCATTCGACCGACAGCGTCTCGTGGACCCTCGAAATGGGTCCTGATCCGGACTAGACTTGGACGGATGGGCAAGCTGTTCGGTTGGCTGGCGGTGCTGGGCCTGTGTTCGATCGCGGCGACGGCAAGCGCGGCGATCAAGACGCTGAAGCAGGATGGCTTCACGGACGGCGACAAAACCTATTTTCAGGATGGCTTTGTGGCCGGCGAGGCCGCCGCGGTCACCCTGGGTCCGGTCGATGGCGATTTTCAGATCTTGAGCATCGATTTCCTCTTTGGTGGCGCCGCCGAGACCGAGGAAGTCAATCTGACCATCTTTCGTGACCTAGGCGACGTGGAGCCGGGCGAGGTGTTGTTCGACCAGGGCTTCTTCGTGACCGGCAAGGACGATGCAACCCAGGAGATGCCCATCGCGATCGACGACATCTTCGTGACCGGAGGAGGGATGATCCGGGTTGCCTTGTCGTTCACGCATGACGGCCTTCCCTCGGTGGCGCGCGATTCGGACGGCGTTCAAGGGACGAACTGGATTTTGACCGATAAGTGGAACACGGCGTCGGATCTGGGCGTGGCCGGCGACTGGGTGATCCGCGCCACGATCAACACTCAGGACGACGGTACGTCGGGCAGCGGAGGCGCTGGCGGCGCCAACGCAGACGATCATCGCGAAACGTCGGCAAACAGCGGATGCTCGGTGGGCCAGCTCGACGCGAGCGGGTCGTGGTCGGCCTATGGTCTTCTCGTCTTGGCTGCGGGGGCTGCCGCGCGGCGCCGTCACCGCGGGACGCGGAAGGGGTGATGAAGAGCGCGCCGTACATCGTGTTGATGGCCCTCGGCGCGGCGTCGGGTTGCATCTCCGGTCTCGACACGAATCCCTCTGGCGCGGGCGGGACGACGAGCTCATCGGGGGGCGGCGTGGCGCCGATCGACGTGTGCAAGGGTGGTGTCGAGCGCACGCTTTGCGGGCCGCACGTCGCAGTGGGCGACTCGCATAGCTGCGCCTTGCGCGCGGGCGGGGAGGTGCGCTGTTGGGGCCTCGCGATTCATGGGCAGCTAGGCTACGCAAACACCACGAATATCGGTGACAACGAGAAGCCGCGAGCCGCGGGCTCGGTTCAGCTCGGCGCGGCGGTGGTGCAGCTGACGGCCGGCTACCACCACAACTGCGGCTTGTTCCAATCAGGAAGTGTTCGCTGTTGGGGGCGATCGAACTTCGGTCAACTAGGCTACGGGAATCTCATGACGATCGGTGATGACGAGAGACCGGATTCCGTCGGCGCAGTCGATCTAGGAGCCGCCGCGGTGGGAGTTGTCGCCGGTCATTTTCACACCTGCGCCTTGTCGGACACCGGCGGCGTTCGCTGCTGGGGGAAGGCCGAGCATGGGCAGCTGGGCTACGGGAGCACGGAGACGATCGGTGACGACGAGACGCCTTCGAGCGCCGGGGAGGTGGACGTGGGGGGCGTCGTCGTGCAGCTCGCCGCCGGCCACGCGCACACCTGCGCGCTGCTCGAGACGGGCAAGGTTCGCTGCTGGGGGCAATCGAATGATGGCCAACTCGGATATGGCAACACCAACACCATTGGCGACGATGAGACGCCTTCGAGCGTGGCGGAGGTGGACGTGGGGGGGGTCGTCGTGCAGTTGGCCGCGGGCTACGCGCATACCTGCGCTCGGTTGGCGGCGGGGACGGTTCGTTGTTGGGGAGCGGGGCAATACGGTCAGCTCGGGTACGGCAACACGCAGACGATTGGTGATGACGAGGTGCCCTCGAGCGCGGGCGATGTCGATGTAGGTCTTCCGGTCGTCGACATCGCAACGGGCAACGAACATAGCTGCGCCGTTCTGGTGTCGGGGAAGGTCCGTTGCTGGGGCCGTTCAAAGGATGGCCAGCTCGGGTACGGCAACACGCAGACGATTGGTGATGACGAAGTGCCCTCGAGCGCGGGGGACGTGGACGTGGGGAGCGGCGTCGTGCAGCTTTCCGCCGGGGGTTACCATGGCTGCGCCTTGCTCGTATCGGGAGGAGTCAGCTGCTGGGGCCGGTCGAATTACGGGCAGCTCGGTTATGAGAGCACTGCCACAGTCGGCGATGACGAGCCGCCGTCGAGCGCTGGCGAGGTGTTCATCGACTGAGTCACTCCGCTTGCCGTTCGCCCGTTATTTTCCACACAATCGTGCCGCAATCGTTTTCGGTGGGTTCGTCGTAGAGGTTCTCGGTGCTGGTTCCGCTGAACTCCGTCGGTGATGTGAAGGTCCATATGTCCGCGAGGGTATGTACGAGTTCACGACCGGTGGCGTCGTTACGAAAGTAACCCGTCGAGGTGATCTTGTTTCCGACTTTCGTGCCTTCGTAGACGAATTGCGGCTCATGATCTGTCGTCTCTGAGTAGACGTCGATGCCGTTCACCGTGATGTCGACGGTGCGCAACAAGTAGGTCACCTGTTCGTATTTTCCGCAGACTTTTTCGGCTTGTACGCCCGGGCTGGCGTCGATCGCCCAGCGGCCATTGATGAGCGTGGGCGCGTTGCACGCGCCGACGAGACAGAACTCATCCGCACTGCAGGTTTTCAGCTTGCCGATCTGCACGCCATCGCAGTCGTATTCGATAACGGTGTCGCCGCTGCATTCCGTCGTGTGGCAGGACACACATTTCTGATCCTCGAGGATTGAACCTTCCGGACAACCGAGTTGCGGCTCGTCGAAGCAGCCCGAGGAGCCGAGCAGCCATAGGGCGAGGAACCACGCCCGCTTGTGCTCAACTCTCGACTTCATCAGACAGTTCAAGGGTTTTGGATGATAGCCCAATCGGCGCGGCATAGAACAGCGGCGAATCGCCGAATGCCCCGTCCGCTCATGTTCTGCCCCGCCTGGGACGAGTGATGCTCCGCGGCGGCTGCTTTACCAGTGGCCGCGAAGGAGGATCCCTCCGGGGCTTGCTCGCACGTGGAGAGCCGGCCGTTTCGCCGCCGGCCGTCGCGCGGCTTGGTTGCTCACACTGGCTGGTTCGCCGGGCTCGGTGAGGTACAAGGTCACTCCAATGCCGCTCGTGAGGCCGCCAGCGACCAGCAAACCGATGGCGATGACCCCCGCTCGCTGTGCTGCGTCGCGCAGTGGTTTGCCTTCTGGCGTGCACGTGTTGCTGTCAGAGAGCCCGGCGGCCTGGCCACAGAAGTTGTTCGACGCACTGTTCTTCACCAGGGCATGAACGCCCACGCTCGCACCTGCGATGAGCAATGCCCCCCCGGCGCCGCCGACAACATAGCCCGCCATCCGTTGAGCGAAGCCAGGATCGGGCGGGGTAGGCGGTGGGAGCGGAGCAGGGCGAGCTGCCGTAGGGGCGTTCGGAGGCTGCTCGGGCATCGAGGGATCTGACAGCTCGACTGGCTGCAAGCGGGGCACCTCCACCGTGATCACGGTCGGTTCATTAGGCACGGTGATCGCGGTGGTCCACGGGATGCGCCCGGGCGCGCGCACTTCAATCGTGTGCTTCCCACTGTCGAGGGGTATGGCCGAACCCCACAGCGACGCGCTGACCCGTGAGCCATTGCGAAGAACTTCTAGCTGGTCCGTGCGGCTTTCGGATGGCACGGAGATGACGAGTTTCGCGAGTTGGATTTGTAGGGCCTCAGCCGCCGTGGTGGCGACCTGCAGCACCCTGTCATCGTTCTGGAGTCGCGCGATGTGGGCCGACTGCCGGAAGCTCGCCCAAGCGCTAGCGAGGCGTTGAGTGACCCAGTAGCATCGTCCGAGGTTGAACGCTGTGCTCGCCGACGGGGCCAAATGGTGGCTCTCGGCGAATTTGGGGCAGGCCAAGTCGTAGTCTTTCGCCTTCATTGCAGCGAGGCCTTGGTCGAAGAGTGCCTCTGCGACGGCGCGATCGGCGGCCGAGATTCGCGGTTCTCGCCCTTCAGCGTGGGCGATCCCGCACTGAAGAGTGACAACCACGGCTGCCCAAGCCGCGAGCAACCGAGGCGACGGTAAACGAAGCACCCGCGAAGTATGCCTCAACGATGGTCGATGAGCCACGGTACTTCGGTCGACGGGGTGGCGCTAGGTGCCGGTTTTGGGCTTGGGTCTTGAGCGGAGGTGGCTGGGCGGGTCGAGGGCAGGGGCGCTGCGGTCTTGGAGCGTCGACGCGGCGCGATGGCGCTTCGGGTGCGTCCCGAAGCGGTTGTCGTGGCGATCGTCGATGGTGCAGGAGTGGAGGGGGGAGTCAACGCCTCGGCCGAGAGAGGTGGCTTCGCGATGGTGTTCGTGACGGGCGTCCGCGGTATTGCCGCCTGTGCAGCTGGGGCAGCGTTGGGTTGCGTCACGGTCGAATCCGAGTTCGTCGTATCGCGGTCCCAGAGAAAGCCGAAGGCCAATAGGCCCCCGAGCGTCAATGCCGCCATCATGGGCATCGTGCTGCGTGGCCTTAGGGCGCTCGGTGGAGGGTCGGAGTCCACGCTGTTCGCAGCGCCGCCGAATGTACTCGGTGGCGTCGTGGGTTCAGGCGTAGGTGCCGCCACATCGGGGTCGGTATCGTCGTGACGAATGGTGTCGGCAAAGGATACGGATGACGGGGCTCGCTCGGTGGTCGAGGTCGCAGAAACCCGATCGGCTGAAGGGGCGGGTACACCCTTGACAGCGGTCGCGAACGCGTCGCTCATCGCTTTGGCTGATTCGAATCGCGCGTCCGGATTCTTGTCGAGAGCCTTGCGAAACCACATGTGAAGGGCCTCTGGCAAATCTTGGATATGCGAACTTACAGGCTCAAAATCAGCTGTCGCGATGTCGATCAATGTCGCACCCGCCGTTTCCCCGAGAAACGGCAATCGACCACTCAGTGCTTCGTATGTTGTCACCGCCAAGGCCCACAGATCGGCCTCTGGTCCGACGTTCTTCGTCGATCGAATTTGACCCGGACTCATGTAGGGCGTCGTACCGAAGGTCGCCCCAGATCCGGTGATGTGACTCGTTTCCGGAGCCTTGAGTTGTTTGGCGAGTCCAAAGTCGAGGACTTTTGTGAACAAGCCGTATCCGGTTTGTACCAAGAACAAATTGGCTGGCTTGATATCTCGGTGCACCAGTCCGAGCGCGTGCGCGCGATCCAGCACCTCGGCAACTTGCGCGAGCATGCACGCCGCTTCGTCGACGCTGAGGGGGGTCTCGTCGAGCCGATGGGCTAAGCTTGCACCTTCGAGATGTTCCATGACGATGAAGGGAACACCGCTTTCCATCAAACCGTGATCAAAGATCTTCACGACGTGCGGGCTTTTGATTTGCGCTGCCGCTCGTGCCTCTCGTTTGAATCGGCGGATGGCTTCCGTGCCGTCGGTGCCGCCGCTGCTTAACGATCCGGAGATGAACTTGACTGCAACCTCTATAGCGAGCGACTTGTGCTTCGCGACCCAGACGCTGCCCATTCCCCCCTCGTCCAAGAGACGGACCAGTTCGATGTTGTCGGTGACTTTGACGCCTGCGGCGAGCGTTGGGTGGTTGCCTGGTGCGCGGTCCGAGTCTTGCTCTACGGCCCCAAGGAGTTGCTCGATGGAGTCATCACCTTGGGGCAGGCTACGTTCACCGGGTCGTTTTTGCCTCTTCACGCTACCGGCCATTTTACGTCAAGTGCGAGAAGCGCGCACTGTCTATCGTGGCTTAGGCATGGGGAGCTGCATTTCGGGGCGGTGAACTCGGTCCAGATCGGAAGGGTGCGTAGACGATGACCGAAGAGGCACGGCCGGCTGACGGCATGCCCGTCAGCCTCAGGGTGCGTGCATTTCGAAGAGCAGGGCTCCCTCAAAGCACTCGGTGCACGGAAGGCCGTTTAGCATCGCATCGTTCGCCTTGACGCAGTCGCAATTCGGCGTAGCAAGACATTCGCTCGGTATCGGTCGGCATTCGTAATATGCGGGCGGTGGGCCTTCGGGCGTGGCGATGTAACAGACGGTCGTGCCGATCGGGCAATAATGGGGACCGCACGGAAAATAGCCCGGGGGCGCGGGGCAATTGTGCAATGCCGAGGGGCTTGTTCCGGCGGCCGCCGCCTTGCAGGCGTTGTCGTAAAGAACACCGTCGCAGCCACAAGTGGGCATACCGCCACGATCTGGGCAGCTCGCGGGAAGGGGCTGGCATTTGGGATTCTTGTCGAAGTTGCCGCAGAAGGGGTGCCTGTACTGACAATAGCCTCCTACTTCGCACAAGAGAGGACAGGGCTTCGGGATGTATTGGCCGTCTCCTAGGGGCGTGCACGTGTTTGGCGGTCCTCCGCCCGCGGACGCGTTGCTGCTCGTGGTGCTGCTTACCGATGCGCTGCTCTGCGAAGCGCTCAGGCCGCCGGTTCCCGCCGTGCTCCCCATGCCGCCGACGTTGGACGTGCCTCCGGTTGCTGCGGAACTGCTTGACGGGGCGACATTGACTTCGGCGCCGCAGGCGAACAGCCCGCCAGCGGTCGTGGTAACTGCGAACATCAATGCGTAGGCATACTTCGGTATCGACATCGAAACTCTCCTCCGCGAAAACAACACGGCAACATTGTACGTAGGCTGTTTTAGGACATGCCCAACACGGAATTGTACCAAGAAAAGTGTGCGTGCACTCAGCTGAATCGCGGCACCGTTTGGCCCCTCCTGCCGTACTTGCGCGCGCCGTTCTTACGGCACACGAGTCGCTACGTTGCCGGTGCTAGCCGTAAAAGGCCTTCATTTCCGGGAGCGCACCGCCGGTATCGATGCCCATGGCGTGGACGATGCCGGCGTACGAGTCGCCTTCTGCTGCCTCGACATTGGTGTTCGGTGCGCCGGTGTCCGGATCGTAACCGTAGGTCTCACCGGTGGTTGTGTTCACGCCGCCAAGCACGGTGTTACCTTTGAGCATGGGGGAGACGGCCACCATGCCGTTGTTGAGGTCGTGGCCCGTTCCAAAGGTGTTCGAGCCGCCGATGCGGTTCTTGGTCCGGCCGAACTCGGTGGCGCAGTAGATGAGGCTTCGATCCCAGTAGCTCTCGCCGGTGTCGCTGTCGAACTCCGACTGCTTGAGTAGGCGGATCAAGTTGTCGATGACTTTGGCCATGCGATTCCACATCCACGACTGCGTCGCCCGGTGCGATTGGTGGGAGTTGTCGAAGGACAGGGGGGGGTTGAGGATTTCGGTTCCGGCCTGACCATCGTCTTTCAAGGTGATGTTGAAGTTCGGGCCGATGGTCACCGAGACGGACACGCCGTGCTTGATGAGCAGGTAGGCGAGCGCGGCTTGGGCCTCGAGCGGATCGAACAGCAAGTTGGGAAAGGCGGCTTTCACCTTGTTGAGTTCGGCCACGTCGGCCGCGTCGTCAGGTAGCAGGCCGTATTCACCCAGCGGGTAATCGGGGTCGGAGAGCAACTGGAGCTTGGCGATCAGGTTGGCTGCCTCGAGCTTGGGCTGGATGATGTTGCGCTGCTCTTTCCAGCGCTGCAGTTTTTCGCTCAGTTGGAAGGTCTTGTAAAATGAGGACTCCGGATCGAGTCGTTGATTGCGCAGCTCGCGCGCGACCTCCAGCAGCTTGCCTTTGGGCACGTCCTGCAGCTCCGAGCCGTCGCTCACCTTGAGCCCGCGCGAGCCGTCGAGCGCGAGAGGCCACAGGGTGGGCACGGCCACAGGCTCCATGTAGGCCCACTGAGGCAGGGTTGTGTCGTCACCGTGGGCCGCGTAACCGAGCGACCCCATGTTGACGTTGGCGATGGGGCAATCCGCACCGTAGGCGTGGGCGATCGCCTCCTGAAGGGTGCGGCCGTTCCAGGCACCGTTGCCGGTGATGGACCGCTTCTGCGCCACCGCGTGATTGACGCTGGTTCCGGTCAGGGTCGATACCAGCATGTCCTTGTGGTGGCTCTTGACGAAGGTCGAGAGAGCGCCCGTGATGTCCGTGCCAAAGAGGTTGGCGGACCAATCCACGGCGCGAATGTTCGAGCCTAAGGGTTGCTTCACGTTGGCATCGGGGAAGCAATTGACGACATTCGAATCTGCGGCTTCGCTGTGGGTGAACGGCAAGAAGCTGTCGATGATGGACGCGCCACCAAAGGCGCCGACGACGATGAGGAATTTTCGATCCGGGTTGCCTGTCGGCGCCGAGTGGGCTGCGCGACGTCCAAGCAAGGAGGGCAGGGCCGTGACGCCCGCGGTCGCGCACAGGGCGCTGATGAGATGACGGCGTGAGAGTTTCTTCATCATCCGGGTTCCTAGTAAAAGAGCGACTCCATCATCGTGAGGACCGAGTAGCAGCTGAGGCTGGCCCAGTCCTGGGCTGGAGTGGCGCTGCCCGCCTCGATGACCTGGGGGTACAGATCACGCAGATGGGCGGCTTCGTTGTCCTTGGGATTGCGCAGGTGGATCCGTTGAAACAGCGTGGTGATCACGGCCGACGTCGACTCCGCGTTGATATCGACCAGGGCGCCGTTTTCGACCTCGAGCTTGAAGATCTTGGCGGAGCCGAGATCCTTGAAGTCCAAGACGGCGCGTTGGGTGCAGCCGCTCAGCGCGAGGCGATCGACCGCGAGCGGCGTGGTGATGGCCGAAGCCTTGAGTGGCTCATAGACGCCTGCTCCGTAGGCATCGACGCCTCCGAGCGCGATGGCGTGGACGTTGGCGCAATTGTATTGTCCGAGCTCCTGGCACAGTTGATCCGTGGGCAAGGCCAAGGCCGCGCTAAAATCCTTGAGCAGGCGGCCCTTGGTCTTGAACTTGATGGCGTGCTTGGCTGAGATCGGCGGGGTCACGATGCCGCCGCCGCTTCCGCCGCTTCCGCCGCTTCCGCCGCTTCCGCCGCTGCCATCATCGACAGGGTCTTCGCCGCAGCCGGCACAGGCGCCGAGCGTCGTCACCAGGGACGCGATGAGGAGGCCGTATCTAAGGTGCACCGTAGGCCTCCGTCATGATCAAGTCGTGGAGCATTTTCTCGATGGAGTAGGCGTGCTTGCCTTTGAGGTCTTTCCAGAGATTGTCGAACTCCGCGTCGCTCTCCGAATCGGTGCCCACGAGCAGCTTCCAGTAGTCGTTTACCGCGGCTTTCGCGAACTGATCGTGATTGGCCGCGATCTGGGTCCACTCGTTGAGGTCTGCGTAATCCTGACCGAGAACCTGGCCGTTCTCCGGTGTATTGCTCAGCTCCGGCATGGACGGGTCGTCGCCCCAGAGCTCCTCGAGGCGGTTGTCGACGTACATGGCGCGTCCGATGGGGTCGCCGCCTTGCGTCATGCCGCCGGTGAGCCCGTTGTAGTTTCGGTAAGCGTAGGTGAGCGGGTCGAGCGTGGAGTGGCACTGCGCGCACGCTTCGTCCTTGACGCCCTTGTTGTCGTAGTCCTTCGGTTCGCCGGTGACGGGGAACAGACCTTCCACCCGGGCGATGTCGTAGCCGAGGTAGGCGCGGTACGCCTGGGCGGCTGCGTTTCGCGGAAGCGGGGTGAACATGACGAAGTAGTCCAGAAACCACCGGCTGGTGATGTTTCCGTTGCGGCGCTCCAGCTGCATCGGCTCGGTGCAGCCATTGCCACAGGGTGGGCCGGCCGGGATATCCGCCACTGTCGCGTAACTCGTCTTGGGCTCGTCGGGATCTGTCAGATCGACGCTTCGCTGGACGAAGAAATCAGCCGTGATCACGCTTCGTGCGTCGTTGTCGTCGATTTGCGACCAAACGTAGAGATTGTAGTCGTTGTAGTAGTCGGCCAATCGAATGGTGCTGTAGGCATCTTCTCCCGCCTTGAGCGAGCCCACGGGCCGGATCTTCGGATGGGCGAGTCGCCACACGGCGCCGTTTTTTCCCAGCCATTCTTCGGTGTCGACGCAGGACTCAAGCGTGGCGTGCAAGGCGTCGAGCTGCGCCGCGGCGTCCAGCGCGACAAAGGCTTGCATGTCGTCGTAGCTCGGTGAGTGACCGCAAAAGTCGAGGTACACTTTGCGGAAAACGTGGCGAGGGGAATACACGCAGATGGGGTAATCCAGTTCGCTCACGTCATCCGGGCAGTCGAGATCGCCGGGCGTGCTCATGCTGTCGCCGGGACGCGAGCCACCGAGGATCTCGTCCAAGTTGTCAAAATCGTCGCCATCGCTGTCGAGCCCCTCGACGCTCGCCAGCGCTTCGGGCAGTTCGGTGAGGAACTGCGCCTCGCTTATGTTTTGCCCGGATAGCGCGGCCTTCACTGCGTCGCCGTAGCTGTTCCATGCTGGCGGCGAGGTGTTGCTGTGACAGACCGCACACGGCGCGGGTCCGCTCGTGCAAAAGGGGCTGTTGTTATAGGTCTCGCAGAAGCCGGCCGGAGCCACCACCTTCGCCGATGCTGTGCCAGCGATGGCTGACAGACCGAGTCCCAAGATGATAGCGGAGAGCGTGCGCATGCTAGCGACCGATCATACACGAATTGTGCCAATCGCATAAAGTGCGGAATCTAGGTGGACCGTGCGATGAAGTGCGCAATTTTTGTCCATCTTTGTGTGCCTCAAACGTGTGCCACAAACGTTGCCGTCACACGGTCGAGGGCCGCGGGCCATCATGCGGCATCTCGCGCCATGAGCTGTGCCTTGAGTTCCTTGGCGGCCATCGCATAGCCTCCGTCTCCGCCATCGATGAAGTGGAGGTGCTCGCCGTCCTTGAAGCTATCGACATAACAGGTCATCAAGGCACCATCGGAAACGTGCATGCCGTAACAAATCTCTCCCTGGTCGTGCAGTTGCCGACAGAGCTTTTCAATATCGACGATCTGCTCGGGCGTGCAGTCCAAGGTCATTCTGAGTTTGTCATCGAATTTGAGATGATCGGAGTGTGTTGGGGTCGCTGCGACGTAGTGGCGGGTCGATGAAAACCATCGAAAGACGCCAAGACCGAAAAGGAGCGATGCGATGAGCGTTTGCACCATGCGCAGGACCAAGAGAAACCGACTCGTCTGATGCTTGAGGTCATGGTTGAGCATTTCTCCAAGAGGGCGATAACGCATGGCACCGATGTTCACCGGGTTGCCATGCTCCAACTTTCCGTCGAAGATCTTGGTGAGCCCCTCGAGAAAGATGGCATAGCTGCGCTGCTCCGCTTCGCCCACCGCCGCCACGAGCAACGACAGGACTTGGCCGTTCTGCGATGTTAGGGGTCGCCATCGGCAGGAGAGATTGGTCAGGTCGGTGTCCTCTGATCCGCCTTGAGGAACATCATAAGCGGAGCCCTCTCCTTTGACTTTTTCTTCGGCGCGAGTCAGACCGCCCCCCCTGAACATCGCCAGAGACATTTGCGAATTCAGTGCGTACTTGGCGACCTCTACAGCAAATCCTTCAGCATGAAGCTCGTCGATCGACACCATGCCCACGCGCAATTCGAGATCGAATCGGCTCAGAGCGATATGGCGCAGAGCGCTGAGCTCGAGCTCGACCTCAGTCTTCACGTCGCCTGGGATCAAGGCCGTCGCGCCGTCGCCACCAAACACGAAGGGAAAGTCAACGTTCGGTAGCGCGTTCTGGATGGCCACGATGGTCGCTGCCCCTACGGTGTTGACGTCCTTATATCGCCCGGCCTCAATGGCGCGGGTAGAGCCCTTCACATCGGAAACCACTATCCACGAGCCGCTCGGAGCAGCTTGGTAGTGCACATTGTCATTCACGTCCTTGAAATCCGGAAAGGACGGCATTTTCTCGAAGAAGTCGGGACCGGTGTGCATGAGCATGTCGCGCGACGTGGTGGCTGCGGGCCTTCCCCCGAAACCGTCGTCTCCGTTATGACTACAACTGCCCTGAGTAGCGACATAGGGCCATTCACTTCGGCACCGAGGTTTCTCGTCATCACCGTTGACGTTTGGGCAACGCGGCAGCGGTCTCTGTTTGGCCGACACTCTGTCGGGTCGGGAAACTCTTCGTGACACAACCGCCGTATTTCGTGCTCCTTGTTGGTGAACCCACCCTCCAAGGAGAGCCTGACAATGAATTTCCCCCATCATTTCCTGTGTGTACACCTTCTTCTCGCGGGGCTGCTCACGGCTTGTGGCGGTCCTGCGACTTACGAAACGGGGCCGGTAGGTGACGTGGAATCACCCGAGACGGGGCCAGAGGATGAGCTTGGCGTGGTGACGCCCGATACCACCAACACGGGATCGAGCGACAGTTCGATCGCCTTTTTGACCACGGTCTTTCCGGACGAGGCCTCGTGGGAAAGCGTGTTCGTGGTCGCGCACACCAACGCGAACTGCAACGGCAAGGAGATATTGAGCCGCGCCCATTTTCTCGAGGCAGCAGGCAAGTACCCTGGTTTCTGCGGTAGCGATTCGGACGAGGTCAACGTTCGTGAACTCGCGGCCTTCTTGGCCAACGTCTCTCTCGAAACGAACGGAGCCGCCCCCGGCGAGACGAACGGCGGTCTTTGTTTTGCGAGTGAGGTCGGCTGTGATGCTGAGGGAGCTTCGTGCGACTATTGTAGCGGCTTGACCGCCCCGTGGAACACCGCTCCGCCTCAGTGTCCCTTTGGCTATTACGGGCGCGGGGCGCTGCAGATCACGAACCCGAAGAACTACCATGACACGAGCATGCTCGTCTTTGGTGACGATCGTCTGTACCAGAATCCGGATGCCATCTTGGAAGGCGCGACCGCGTGGGAAGCTTCGTTGGCGTTTTGGTCCGGGGTCGAGGGCGGACTTTTGTCGTCGGCTACCTCGGTTCAAGGCCGAACGACCTGTCATCAAGCCATCGTGGACAGTGGCGATTTTGGCAAGACCGTGGAGGTGATCAACGGGAACCTCGAGTGCGGCAATCCCGGAGCCGCGTTCGTCGCAAAGACGGCCAAGCGGGTCGCGTACTACAAGGCCTACTTGGCGCTCTTCTACAACCGCTTGGGATTGTCCGCACCAGCGGGGGTGTCGAAGACCAGCTGTGCGTCGGAAGGCGGGGCTGCGGCCGACACGAATGCAACGCGCTGCGGATCGGAGTGGTCCGTAGCGGACAGCACATGTGGCGATAGCTGCACCACCGATGATGACTGCGTGAATCCGGGCGAGAGTTGTTTCGCGGATCTGAGCCTCGAGCCCTGCGGGCTACAGTAGCTCATTGAGATCAACCTCGCGCTGCATGGCGTCAGCGTCACGCCGCCTCCGCCAGCGTTGGGCAATAAGCGAACAGCTGTAAGGGAGCAATTCTCGCGCAATCTTCCCCATGTTGATGTGGGCAGCCGAGCGGGCACCACTCTCGAAGACGGTTTGGATCAGGGCTATGCTCAGGAGAAGTGGCAAAGGACGTGGCATGAGCAATCTGTTGTCGGTGTGGCGGGTCAGCTTGCTGTCCTTGGTGGTGGGCTTGGGAGCTTGCGGCGGTGGTGAAAGTACGACGCCAAGTGGCGCTGGGGCCGCTGGCGGAAGCACCGGTGAGGGCGGACATGGCGGCGGGGCCGCGGGGGCGGGCGGCGATGGAGGCGCCTCTGGCTGTGTCATTCGGGTCGAGCTTGGCGGGAGCGAGGAGGCGGGATGCGGCGACGCGGCAGCGCCATGCGGCAGCATCACCGGGGCATTGAAAGAGGCGAAGGCTGGCTGTCGGGTGCAGGTTGCACCTGGGACCTATACGGCCGCGACGGGTGAGGCGTTTCCGCTCGAGTTGCTTGCCGGCATTGAGCTTGCCGGGGAGGGGGCGGGCGTGACGGTGATCGACGACACCGCTGGCACGGCGAGCAAGACCTATCCAACCTGTCACAATGACATGATCCCCGTGCTCGTGTCGGCGGGCACCGGCGTGCACGTGCACTCTCTCACGGTGGCGGGCCGGACCAACAGCAACAAGGCGGCCACTGTGCTGGTCGTTGGCGGCGACGTGGAGATCGCCGATGCGGTGATCACCGGGGGGCAGGACGGTATTTTCGTGCAAGCGGGCTCGGCCCATTTGCACGATCTCGAAGTCTCAGGAGCTGGACATGCCGCCATCAAGCCGGCTGGCACCAGCACGGTCATCGTCGAAGGCGTCGACATTCACCACAACAAGGACGCCGTGGAGCCTATCTGCGAATCGACGGTGACGGTGAGCGCATCGAAGATCCACTGTAACGGAAATGGGATCGAAGCGCTCGGGCGCGCGACCACCACGGCGATCGACAACCACGTCTCCCACAACAACATTGGCTTTGTTGCCAGGGGAGGCGACACGAGTATGACGCTCCGCGGTAATCTCATCGAGAAGAACAAGTACGGCGTAATGGAGATCTTCGGGCAGGTCGATCTGGGCTCGAGCAACAGGCTCGGCGGAAACACTCTAACGAACAATCGGCACGTCGGTCTCTATGCCAAGGTTGTGGCAAAGGACATTTACGCCATTGGCAACAATTGGCAGCCGGATGTGGACGGCGCGGACGGGAGCGGAAAGTACACCGGGGATGTTTCCTTCTCGGCGAGCCCGAGCCAATGCCCGAAGGTTCCGCTCGCGGAGATCGATACCGCGTGGGATGCGGCCTGCGAGCAGGGATTTGAGATGGCCGCGACGTACCAAAACGTGGCCATTGACGACGGCACCTGCCAAGCGGGCACCGCGATGGCGGTGGGACGGGTCATCGTCTCGGAGTGAAGGCCTGCTTGCGCGTGCGGCGATGTCTTGACGGTGCCCCGTTTCCGCATGCCCATGCGCCGTCATCGCGACGTGCTCCTTGACCCCTACTGGCCCCTAAGAGTTAATGCGCCATGGTGAAAATTCAATGGATGTTGGCGTTGTTCGTGGCGGTTGCGACGCTCGGTGGCTGTTCGGTAAACGAAGCGGCGACGAAGAAATGCAACAAGGACAAAGACTGCGCGGCCTGCTGCAAGGCAAACGGCGCGACCGGCAACGCGAGCGGTACCGTCAACGGCGAGTACGGCTGCAAGTGCATGGGCGGCTAGCCGCGTCATCAGTGGACGCGAGGTCCTTCGCGATGTAGCGCGAAGGGGGATCACCGATGGTGTCCATCATCTTAGTGTGTGAGAAAGAACGTTTTTGGATTTCGAGGTCGGCATTCGGCTCGGAACGGCAATAGGAGATTGAAATGAAGTTGCGCGATCTGGTTTTGGCCCTGAGTTTGGTTGTCGGCACCTGTTTTGGTTCGCTCGGATTGGTGGCATGTCAAGAAAAGGCGCCCACGTACTCTGTTGGCGACAAGGTTGACGTCGAGTGGAAGGGCTCGTGGTGGAAGGCGGAGGTCCTCGACGCGAGCGACGGGAAGTACAAGATCCACTACGTCGGCTGGGCGTCGAGTTGGGATGAGTCGGTACCCCTCGCGCGCATGCGAGCCAGAACGGCTGGCGCCAAAGAGGGAACGGCGACCAAGGCACCGGTCAAGAAGCGGGCGAAAGCCGAGACAAAGCCCGCGAAGGCGCCTGCTGCGGTTTCTGCAGCCGCGTCGGCTGCTGCTGCGACGGCTTGGAAGGTCGGCGACAAGGTTGACGTCGAGTGGAATGGCGCATGGTGGCAGGGCGAGATCCTCGAGGCGGCCGACGGGAAGTACAAGATCCACTACGTGGGCTGGGCAGCGAGTTGGGATGAGAGCGTGGCCCCGAAGCGACTTCGCGCCCGCACGGAAGGCTCGAAGCGAGGAGCGGGCAAGTAGGGGCGGGACCGGGGCTCCAGTCTCAAGGCTCGGGGCTCCGGCGTCAGGCTCTGGGCTCAAAGTAGCAGCTCGTCGAGGGGCTCGGGACAATGCTCGCGCACGGCGCAAGCACCGCATGGCTTGCCGGTCCAGATCGCCTCGAAGCGTTGCTGCATCTCGTCGAGCATCATGTCGTCGGAGGTGAGGATCCCCGCCTCGAAGTTGCGTCTCTCGTCGGCCTTGGCCCCCAAGCCGGCTCCCGTCAGGTTGGCTGAGCCGAGATAGAGCAGCTGGCCGTCCACGGCGATCATCTTCATGTGAACGCGCGGACAGTGACGGATTTGCAGGCTCTCATCGAGCTCGTTCATGTCGGCGAGGCGGGCGCGAAACGGTCCGGATGGCAGCGCGCCGTGTAGCAACCTCAGCTCGACGTCGCGGGTCGCGAGATCGGCCAATAGCTCCAAGATCGACACATAGTGTCCCTTGGCCCGCGCGAGGGTGCCCGCCGGCGCCTCGACGTGTAGATCCTTGACGTTCGCGGTGGCGATCCACACGCTGACGGTGGCGTGGCGCAAGGCTTCGTCGATGACCTTCTCGTAGTGATCGCGATCGCAAATGAGCGTGACGGGCAGCTGCTCGTGCATCGGGCGCAGGTTAGCGTCTTTCGAGGTCGATGGTTTCACAATGTGCAGCGCGCGTCGGGCGACGAGAGTCCGTATGCTGACAAGATGCGGCCGCTGCCGGGTCGTTCATCGAACTCCCGCCGCTGAGAAGCAACTTCAAAGTGACGTTGCCGTGTCGCATAATGAGCCATGCGCTGCGCGAGGTCGTCCGTCCGTGCGCCGAGGCCCTGATGTCGAGCTGCGGCTTGCCTTCTTAGCGCCACACCCTGCCTAGCGCCGCAGCGCGAGCCGTGGCTACCTGCTGTCGAGAGTGACCCCAGGCTCTGGCAGCAGGCTGTTCGGATCATCGGCTTGTCCAAGCAGATGGCGCCGAAGAAAGGTGAGCACGAAGGCGTTGATGATCGGATGCGCCTGAGACGAATCGATGTTGTCCGGCGAGCATCCATCGGAAAAGGCGTCTGCGCCGATGCCGATCAGACCGATCAATTCGCACATGTCAGAGAACGTGAAGTGTCCGGCCGCTTCGATGGACATCAGGTAAGCTGGGGCGCCAAGCTTCTCGAAGGGCTCAACGGCTTCGGAAGCATAAGGTGTAGACGTGTCATCGCGTCCGGCTTGAATCATGATCGGGATGTCGATCTGAGATAGTCCGTCGTCCGCAAACACGAGCGCCCCGCCTGGAGCTTGGGGCAAGGCCGCGAGGAAACGATCGTCCTTCTGCGACGGGGGGAAGGGAGTTTCCGGCGGCCACTCTTTGCAGAACAGGTCGTCGGGGTTGGCTTTGCACAAGGCGTCGCCCGTGGCGCTGTCGATGATTCCGCCCGCGATCCTATAGGTTGTAAACCCCCCGAAGCTGTGGCCTGCGATCGCCACCCGCGAGGGGTCGGCGGCATAACCGAGATGGCTATCGGGCCACGAGTCGTTGAGCTCGAGAAGGGTGTCGAGCGTGCGCGAGACATCACCGGGCCGAAGGCGCGCAGCCTCGAGCAGGGACAAGGCCAGATCCTTGTTGAGTTCCTCCGCAAAGGTGTTGCCCACGTGGTCTGGTGCCGCGACGATGAACCCATGGCTCGCGAGAAACTCGGTCAGATAGATGCTCTGCAGTCGGGTGCCGCCAAAACCATGTGAAAAGACGACGACCGGGTGCGGCGAACCATGATGGTCGACCGGCGCGTCGCGAACCACCCCGAGTGGTGATGGGTATTGCGCCGCCACCAAGGTGCCGATCCTCAGTTCGTAGGCGGTCGGGGTGTCGGATGCCGTGACCGTCGCCGGATACCAGATCTCGACGGGAAATTCGCGGCCGTTGCCGTCCATGTCGGTCACCGCTTCGATGGTCGTGACACCGACAGCGTAGGGGCCAGCGCCCGTTGCCGGCATTTGCTTCAGCGCAGGCAGCGGAGCAGGGGGCGGCGTTGTTTCCGGATCCTCCGCCGCGCAGGAGCAACCGAACAACACGCCGACGAGCCATAAGGCGCGCGTGGTGGGGGAGGTGATGGCGAATGTCATCGTGCGTTGCGTTGAAGGATGAACCACAAGGGGAGTGAGTGTCGCTGTTGGCAAAAGGACTCGCGCGGAGCGTCTCGGTGCAAGGAGCCATTGTGCCCTGCTGCAGCGTACACCCTATCACTATTGCCTTTTGGTTGGAGGCACGCACTTTGCGCCGCACGGGCCTTTACGGAGGTGTGGGGCTGCCAGGTGTGCTTGCGGTGAGTGCGGCCTGCATCACCTCGGCGATGCGGCTGCCGTAGGGGCTTTGCGAGACCAGACGACGCTCGGTCAAGCCTGACACGGCACACCACGTGTAGTGAATGATGTCGTAGGCGTCGTCGCTCTTTTCTACTTCGCCCCAGCTACCGTCATCGTGCTGCGAGGCGAGTAGGAAGGCGGTTCCTTGTCGCACCATGGCGTCGTTAGCCTCGGTCCGACCGGTGGCCCGGAAGATGTCGATGAACTCTCCAATGAGCTCGACGTCTTCTTCCACGAGGGCGTAATCGAAATTGTCCCGTAGAAAGCGCATCACCCAGGGGACCTGCTTTGGCTCGAACGGTATGCGACCGTAATCGGAGAGGACGTAGATCACGTGGGTGAGGAGGTAGGCGTGGTCCTGAAACACGTCCCAGTCGTCATCGAGTAGGCCGGACGTGTAGTCGCGCTTCGCCAGGAAGCGGAGCAAGCGCGGAAGTTCGGAGCGCATGGTGAACAGTTTTGGGGCCGTGAAGTGGACGCGTTCAATGATGTAGCTGTCGATGAGTGCGGCGTAGATGCTGTCTTCGTCCTTGCGCATGTTGACGTCGCTGGTTTCTGCGATGGCCCAGAAGTCGTCGTACGTGCCATAGGCTTCCCGGGCGCGTGCCAACAGGGCAGGGGACTCCACATTCAGGGCTTTCAGCCAGGTCAGCAGGTCGAGCAACTCGAGCAGGGTCTCGGCGTCGAGCGCCACGGTCCGATAGTGGGGGCTTACGCGTGTGGCGACCTCGCGGCCGTGAATGCGCGCGCGGGCACGAAGCTGATTGTTGGCGGCGGTGGTGGCAACCTCCGCGAAGAGCTGCACGGCATCGACGCCGACCTCATCGATGTGACCGGGTGAGGCCAGGTAACTCGCCATCCAGTCCAGGCCCCTCATGACGGCTTCGTCGCGGCGCGAAAGTTCGGAGGAAGGAATCGACCGCGCCGTCGTTGACAGTGGGCGAGTGACGGTAGCGGCCCGGGAGCTGGGCCCAACAGGATGTGAGCCTGTCGCGCCGCCACAAGCGCTCGCGCCGATCGCGAGCACGAGCAAGATGGCCGCCAAGGCATGTGCCCTTGTGGCAACGAAGGCGAGATATCGTGCAGCGGTCATTGCTTGTCACGTACCAGGCGAGTGACAGAATGCAAGACTGGACGGGATGTTCGGCGCCGCTCGCTGAGCCACAGAACGTGGCCGAGGAACGTCCCATCGCTTGTGACATAAGACGCTGGCGCCGCTTCGTCGAGCGGTGACCTATGCATGAGCCTTTCTCCTGAGCCGGTCTTTATCGGTACGGAGCGCCGGCTAACTTGGCTACTGTACGCTTGAGTTTCATGACCGACGTTCAACTGGCTAGCCATTTGGGTCCGAACCTGTCTTTCATCGTGGCGTGGACTTACACCGCGCTCGTGTTGGCGGCTTTCGTTGTCTGCGTCGCTCGTGTTCGCAGCTACAACAAACGCGGCGCCCAAGCACGCGCAGCTCACGATCCGGACGATTCCGAGCAGGGTTGGAGTCAGCTGTTGTCACCGGGACCGACGATCGTGGCCGGTGCGGTCGAATATGCAAAAGGCGAAGAGCAGGCGGTTCGTGTAGAAATTACGCAGGAAGCGGAAGAGTACGAGAATTCTGGCTCATACAGCCATAAGTGGATCGAGAAGGAGCGCGAGGTATCCGTGCGTCCCTTCTACCTGCGCCTCGCGAACGGACTGCGTGTTCGCGTCGAGGCGACCAAGGAGCTGTTCTTGGTCGACGACATGGACGGCGTCGTCTTCTACAACACGCGGAAACGGGATCGCATCGTCGAGCTCGTCGTCGGCGAAGAGGTGACGGCGGAAGGCGTGCTGCATCGGGACCACGACCCGGAGGGCAAGGGCAGCGGTTATCGCGACACGCGTGGTTGGGTCTTACGGCCGGCCGGCGGAGGACGGATCTCGATCTCGTCTCATCCGCTGGAGATGCGATTCAAGCGCTGGGCGAGCTTCTACAGAAAATTCGCGCTGCTTGCTTTCGTGATGCTGGCCGTCGGGCATATGGCGTTGAGCCATTACCACCTCGCGACCTGGAAAGGACGGGTCGCCACGGCGACCGTGAAGTCGAAGCGGCACTTCACGACGAGTTGTAACGAGGGATCGACGTGTCATCACTACGAGCTCAAGACGAAGCTGCCTTGGGGCGCGCGCTACGTGGCCGAGATCAACCGCTCGGGCTGGTCGAGACTCACTGCGGGCAGCAAGGTTCCCGTGTTGCATGTGCGCCGCGGCAGCCTTCAATACGGGGCCCGGTCGACGGTCGGGTACTGGGCGCTGTTCATAGGCGGGACGCTGCTCGTGCTCGTTGCGATCATGTTTACGATGAAAAGGCGTGGTCATCACGCATGGTTCGAGGGGGACGTCGTCGACAAGAGTGGGGGCCGCATCGCCAAGAACACCGGCTTGTCTGACCCCATGTGAGCGGGGCGCTGCCCCGGCGTGAAGCTCGCCAGGATCGATTCAGAGTCTCGGCCACTCATCGCGGCGAAGGGTCAGCAATTGGGACAGCTGCACACCAGTTCGTTCGCCTTCGCAGCGCAGGTGTCGAATGGTTTAAGGCACACCGACGCGCCCATGCAGCCACACGTCGCGCTGCTGTTACATTCTCCGGGCAGGTCGACGCAGTGTCGACCTCCACCGATCTTGGCCTGCTTCGTGACGCAGACCTGAGTGGGGCTGCATTGCTTGCACGTCGATATGAATTCGCATTGCGTCGCGGGTACGCACGGGCCCCAACAGGTGCCGACGACAGAATTGGTTTCGCCGACGGGACATATGGGCTGTACGGACTTGCACAGGACGTCCGCCCACTTGCAGTTGAATCCGGCCACGCAGCGCCCCACCTCGCATTGCGCGACTAGGGGCAAGGGGAGTTTCTGAATGGCGCAGGTCGTCGCCTTGCAGAGCTTCTGATTGCACAGGGGCGCGGGGGAGTTGCTCGGGAGCCCCATGCAGTCGCAACAGTTGTTGATGAGTTTACAGTCCTGATCGCTGGCGCACTCGGCCTTCGCCATCGCCATCTGGCCGCCGCCCATTCCGCCAGTTTGGCTCATGCCGCCCATGCCGCCGGCTTCGCTCGTGCCGCCCATGCCGCCGGCTT
>JAPYTK010000008.1:57911-59445 GCA_029941785.1 Polyangiaceae bacterium
CCGCCTTGGGCCATGCCCCCTTGGCTCGTTCCGCCTTGGGCCATGCCCCCTTGGCCCGCCGAGCCGCCGCTGGCGCTCGTGGTGGCGCTTTGACTGCTCGTCGCTCCGGAGACGCTGCCATCGCTGCCGCATGCCGTTGCGAGCAGCAAGCCCGCCGCGCAGAGGAGGTAAAGTGGGCCTGGTCGCAGGGATGAGGTGAACATGACCTGCAACATAGCAACAATGTCCGGGCTGTACGATGAAATGACGACGGCGCTGCGACTGAACATCGAAGGTCGTGGGGAGGCTAAGGCCTCGCACCGAGCCAGGGCCGCATGATGCGATGAGGTCGGGAGGGCGATGTGGGCGCGATGGTCACTTTGGGCGATCCACGCCCAGCGGCGGGATGGGACCGATGCCGCCCATGACAGGCGGGGCGACTGCGACGTCCCCCATGTCTACTTCGCCCATTTCTGGCGCGACTGTCGATGCTCCTGGATCGACGTCGACGATGGGCGTCGCTCCGCTCAGGCATGAGGCCGACTCGGCCTGCAGGGCCGTGATGGCGAGACCCGCTCCTCCCAGGGCGAGCGCTGCCGCGGCGATCCGGGTGACGCGCTTGCGCCGTATGCCGACGGGGCAATCCGATGTGAGGACCGTCCCATCGCGCCGGCGATACAGGCGCAGGCAGACTCGTCCTTCGTGCTCTTCGATGAGTCGCTCCGCGTCGTGTCGGGTCATCGCCACGACGTTGTAGACGTTCTTGTCACACTTGCCGCAAAAGCGCACGCGCTCGTCGCCGACCATGTCCTGCCAGCGCTCCTTGCAGGGGCTCGCGATCGCTACGTCGTCGAGCACGGGCAACCCGCGCTTGGTCTGGCGTTGGTCGAGCCTCTCGCGCACGCGCCGCAGTTCGTCTTGTACCTCGTCGATGCGCTCGGAGGTGTCGGCGAGGTCGCGTTGTTGACTGCGCAGCTCGTCGAGATCGCGCGCGAGTTGTTGGTGGCGTTGTTTCAGGGCCTCGAAGTCGTCGCGGTAGCTCATGCCTATTGGACGGCTGACAGGGCTTCGCTTTGTTCATGGTTTCGTCACGAAGGGGCGGATTTGTCGTGTGATGGTCACGACGAGGCGGCCCAGCGGCCACGTCGTTCGTCTGCGCCGAGACCCTTGTACGAACAGGCCCTCATCGGGCCGCTGCTCGGAGTTACGGCCCGCCGCCGTCGGTGGTCTTGAGAATCGTGCCTTCCTCTCCTACGGTCCACCCGGTCGTGGCATCGAGGAAGTGCACGCTGGAGAGATTGTTCGACGTGCCGCTCGCTTGCGGGATCCAGTTTATTCCGCCGTCGGTGGTCCTTGTGATGGCGCCGTTATAGCCCACGATCCACCCCGTCATGGGGTCCACGAACTGCACATCGGTGAAGTATGGCGTCTTCTTGGTGCCGCTCGGTTGCGCCGTCCAGCTGCTTCCGCCGTCCGTGGTCTTGAGGATGTTGGTGTAGTAGCCGACGGCCCATCCGGTCATGGCGTCCACGAACTGCACCCCGTGGATCTGTAC
>JAPYTK010000009.1 GCA_029941785.1 Polyangiaceae bacterium
CGCCGGTTCAAGGCGCTTGCGAACACCTTCGAACTCGTGCTGATTGGCAGCTTCTTCGTCAGCAGGCCGATGCCAAAGGAGCCTCCGTAAGCGTACTCGGTCGATTGGCTTTCGCATGTGGCTTTGATGAGGGACAATTCGTTGCCAACGTTGGAGATGAGGCAACCGTAGCAGCCCATGTGATCCTTGTTCAGTTTGGCGAGTTCGCCGCCGCAATTGACGAGCACGCAGTTGGTGAGATCGTCGGTACACAAATTTGCGCACTGGGTCTCGGCGCAGGCGTACAGCTCGTCAACATCGCCTGGCGCACAGGCCGCGCTGCCGGTGTCTCCGGGCTGAGGATCCAAGGTGTTCACGCCCTGGTAGGCGTTGCCTGCTGCGGCCTTGAGCTGCGCGAGGTGATCGTCGTTCCAGTATTCTTGTACGCACAGCAGATCGGCGTCGAGCGCGATCACTTGACTCGTGGTCTTGGGGGCTCGTTGATCTGCGGCCTCGACGTAACCGGTCGCGAGGCCAGCATTGTAGGTTACGGCGGTAAAAATCTCTGGTTCAGGGTCGGCCTCGGAGCAGCCGAACAGAGAGCTGAGGCCCCACGCGATGAACAGGTAGTGGCGAAGCGGAGTCATGAAACACGTCTACGCCCATCATCTCGGGGCGTCCAGTTGAGCGCGGGCGCCTTTGCGAGGGACGGCGGGTCAGGGACGGGCTACGGTGTTGTCCTATGCCGGAGCGAGACGTGGAAGAACGTTTGGAAATGTGGCGTCAGCTCAACCGCCGCTTCAGTGAGTTCGTACCCTTCAACAAGGCACTCGGAATCAAGGTGGTTCGACTCGAGCAGGGGGAGGCGTGGCTGCGCCTACCGTACGCCGACCATCTGGTTGGCAACCCGGAAAATGGCGTGATGCACGGCGGCGCGATCTCATCCCTCATGGACGCCGCCGGGGGGTCGGCCGCCTTCATGTCCCTCGATGATGCCACTCCCGTCGCCACCCTCGACCTTCGCATCGATTACCTCAAACCGGCGACGCCGGGCTGCGACGTCGTGGGTCATGCAAGCTGCTACAAGCTGACTCGGAACGTCGCCTTTGTCCGCGGGCTCGCCTTTCATGAGGACGAAGCCGATCCCATCGCGTCCGTTGCGGCGACCTTCATGATTGGAACGCCGCTGCATCGGCGCGACGCACCGACGGGAGAGGAAGAGCAACCATGAGCGGGATGCACGAGCGCGTCCAAGCGATGCGCGAGAGTGGGGATCCTGCCCGTTTGGCGAGCGCGATCCCCTACGCAAAGTTCGTCGGTATAGGTGTCCGGCTCGAGGAGGAGCGGATCGTAGGAGTCATGCCTTTCGCCGATCACATCGTCGGCAATCCCGCTTTGCCCGCGCTTCACGGTGGGACCCTCGGATCCCTACTCGAATCAACCGCGATCTTCACCGTCTTATGGGACGTTCAGAGCGAGAGCTTGCCCAAGACGATCAACATCACGATCGATTACCTTCGATCGGCTCGACCGGTAGACACCTTCGCGCAGGCCGTGATCACCAAACTGGGTCGTCGGGTTGTCAATGTTCGGGCGGTCGCGTGGCAACAGAGTCGGGACAAACCCGTAGCTGTGGCTACCGCGAACTTCTTGCTGAAGAGCGAGTTTTAGCCAGGTCGTTCAGCGCTTGATGCGTGTCGGCTTTTTGGGTGGGGTGGCGGGCCGTAGCCGCGTGCCAAACTCCCAGCTGAGGCGGAGTTCCTCTGGGCTGATGTTCTTTGCGAAGTAGACGCCGCTGATCTTGGCGTTGTGAATGCTCGCGCCGTCCAGGTTTACGTTCCGCAGATCCTGACCGCGAATGTCGGCGTGGCGGAGGTAGGCGTTGCGCAGATTGACGTTTTGCAGGTTTGCTTCGCGAAGGTCGGTGCCGCGAAGATCGGCGCCTGAAAAATCGACGACATCGCGACCGCGAATGCACCGATGGTAATCCTGAAGGTTTCCTGAGCGTAGAGCACGGAACGCGGGATCATCGATGATGCACGGCTTTGCCATGCGCGCATGCTAGCATCGGCGGGTGCGAGAAGCTTCTGCCAAGCTCCAGGAACGACTGAATTGGGCGGGGCTCGTGGTAGCGGCGTGCGGGCTCACGGCCTGTTCGGGCGAAGTTGGGGTGCGCGTCGTGGTGCAACTGCCCGAGGAGGCCTGGGCGGCCCGCCGCAAGATCACGCACATTCGGGTCGAGGCCGAGGCGGGGGGCCAGCGGAGCGTGGCGTGTTTGTTTCCGAAGACCGCGGTGCCAGAGGCGGTGCAGGTGGCCGATCCGGATGATCCTTACGCTTGTGCGGATGCAGAAAACGCCAAAATTGACATGGACTTGGAATACGCGAACTGGGATTTTTCATCGGGCCGAAGCGTGAATATTGTCCTCGAAGATACCCAGCCCGTCACCGTGAGGGCGTCGGGCGGTTTCGCTGGACGATTGGGCCTCTTCGAGGCGAGCGCCGAGCTCGAGCCGACCACGTCCTACCCTGTGGTCGATCTGCAGCTGACGGCGGTCGATGACGCCTTCGCCTTTCCCCCCGGCTGCGGTGCTCAACTTTCGGCTGTTCGGGTCGGCCGGTTCCTCTGTACACCGAAGGCGCTCAAGGGATGTGTTTTCGATCCGGCGCTCGAAGCGGGCGCCAAGGCGCACACCTCGGCGGTCTCGCCGCTGACGGAGGAGGGGTGTCGCATCGACAATGCCGTCGATTCGGCGTCCTGCGAACTCGAAAACAACAACCAGATCGTGGCATATGGAAATGCCTTCGCCGTCCCGCCGGGCAGCGGGCAGAGCGCCGAGGCGCTGGTTTCCATGAAAGGCCGGTTTGCCCGTTGCGCGGCGGGAACCGCGGGACCTGACTGCCCGGTGACGAGCGCTTGTACGCCTCCGCCCACGTCGGTTTTCACGGCGATCTTCCCAAGCGGAGGAGGGGCTGCGGTGCCGGCGAAGCCGAGGTTTTTCGATTGCTTGCCACCTTCGGCGGTTCCGGTTGAGTTTGTCGTCAGGGTGCCAGCCAATCGAAACGCCTTGTTCAATGTCGGCTACTTGAAGCAGGGCCTCGAGCCGATCGAGGACCGTTGTTTTTTCGACTTGCTCGAGTTCGATATCGATTACGTCCCGTCGCAACCTTGAGCGAACTCGCACATCAAGCGGTGACGGCGCGGTGGGGTTTGTGGCAGCATTGAGCCTACATGCTAGCCCAACAGATCAAGGACCGTATGTTCGCTGCCATGAAAGCGCGGCAAACGGTGGAGAAAGAAATCCTACGCGTCGCGCTGGGCGAGATCCAGACCGACGAGGCGCGGCGTGGCGAGAAGCTCAGTGATGAGGAGGTCGTGAAGATTCTTCGCAAGCTCGTCAAGTCGAACGGGGAGACGATCGGGATGACGTCAGACGCCGCAGACAAGGCGACGCTCGAAGAGGAGAATCGCGTGCTCGAGACGCTCTTGCCCAAGACACTCGATGAGTCCGAGGTCGTCGCGGCTCTGGCGACGGTGAGCGAGGCCATCTTGGCTGCGGGGAGCGATGGCCAAGCGACGGGGGTCGCCATGAAGCATCTCAAGTCCTCCGGCGCGGTGGTCGACGGCAAGACCGTGTCGACAGCGGTCCGCACCATGCGCGCAGGATGAGGGCATCGTGTCTTATGATTCGATGCGCGTGCTCGTCATCGGCGCTGGCGTTTTTGGGGCTGCCGCAGCGGTCGAGTTGCGGCGTCGCGGTCATGAGGTATCGCTGATCGATGCGGGAAGCGCCCCTCATCCCGACGCTGCCTCGACCGACATCAGCAAGGTCGTGAGGCTCGATTACGCGACGGACCTTTTTTACACTGGGTTGATGGAACAGGCGATGCCCCGCTGGCGCCAGTACAACGAGCGTTGGGATCGACCGTTGTTTCACGAGACGGGATTCGTCGTGCTTCGCTCCGTCGCGATGGAGGCGGGCGAGTTCGAGCACGACAGCTTCACCACCCTGACGGCACGCGGTCACGAACTCGAGCGGCTCGACGCCGAGTCCTTAGGCCAACGCTTTCCGGCCTGGCGAGCCGATGCCTACTGCGACGGCTATTACAATCCGCAGGGCGGTTGGGCCGAGAGCGCCGAGGTGGTAGCCGCTTTGATCGCCGAAGGGACGGAGGGGGGCGTCCGGGTGCAGAGCGACTCTCCCGTCGCGTCGTTCATCGAAAAGGGGTCCCGCGTATGCGGTGTTCAGCTCGCATCGGGACAGCGGTACGAGGCGGATTGCGTCGTCGTGGCGTGCGGAGCGTGGACGTGCAAGCTCCTGCCCGGCTTGGCGAGCCTTCTCTCGGTCGTGGGCCAGCCTGTGGTTCACTTTAGGCCGCCGGAGCCGGGTCGGTTCATGCCCCCAGACTTCGTGCCGTGGGCTGCGGATATTGCCGCGAAGGGCTGGTATGGATTTTGTGACAATGGGCAAGGCATCGTCAAGGTTGCTCACCACGGTCCGGGCGTGCCTTGTGATGCCGCGGGTGAGCGCTCCGTTCCTGAGGCATTTGCCGCGCGGGTTCGCGATTTTACACACCGCTCTCTCCCTGCGCTCGTCGACGCGCCGATCGTCGCGCATCGATTGTGTTTGTACTGCGATAGCGCGGACGGTGACTTCATCATCGACCGGGACCCGGGCCGCGAGGGGCTCGTGGTCGCCGCAGGAGGCAGTGGGCATGGGTTCAAATTCATGCCCATTCTCGGAGACCTCATCGCGGACGTGGTCGAGGGAGGAGAGAGCCTTTCGCGCTTCGCTTGGCGCACCGAGTCCAACACGCAGCGGTTGACAGATGCGGCGCGCTGCACGAGGGAGAGCCATCGTGTCGACTGATGCAACCCCAGCGCCCGACGCTCCGACGATCTTGTCCCATACCGCCGGGCGCCTCCGGCGGGGCTTGACCATTTGTTTTCACCTTGCGGGATACGTCGGCGCGGTGTGGGTCGCCGTGTTTCCGTTCAACCTGCAAGGTGGCCTCATCGCCGGGATTGTCGTGTTGTGGCTCGTGTGGTTGGTGGTGTCCATCTTGCTCACGGGGAAATTTATCGATCCCAGTGGGGGGGTTGTCTTGCGAACGGTGGGTAGCCAGGTGTCCTATGGCGATCAGGTCATCGAACTGCGCCGGCCCTTCGAAATCCGTGTCGAGTGCGATGCTGCCATGCGGCATTGCCGTGTGGACCTTAGGCAAGGCAAATGCGATCTGTCGATCATCTTGCACGAGATGGACGCCGACGCCGTGAAGGCGGTGTTCCCGCAGGCGTCGCCTGGAATTTCTCCGCTGACCAAACACACGCATGTCGTGGCCGCCAAGCCGAACGTCGAGATACTCTGGCCACACGTGGCTCGCCTGCTTCGGGCCGTGCGGGACCATGAAGCGTGTGCGACCTTTGTTACGGGTCGAGGAAAGCCACCGTCAATCATCGTGAGTTTATTCCTTGGCGCGCTGGCCCTCAATCTCATCGCCGGCTTGTCGACTCTCCTCGCGTGTCTCGACTGGATGCCCAAGCCCGCCGCCTTGTGTCTCTCGGTTCTGATCGCCGCTGCCCTCTGGCCGCTGGTCTGGGCAAAGCTTGGCCGCTTGAACTGGCTCGCGGCCTGGTTGTGTCAGGGACTGTGCGCGATCGGGATCTTCTACAGCTCCGACTATCTCTCCTGGGAGTTTGCCGATCCGATCCGCGCCGCCGATTTGAAAGAGGGCGGCAGTTTTCGGGTCGCGCGCCCGCGTCGCATTCGTGGACTCGTGGTGCGTTCCGACTGGGGCAGACCGTGGATGAAGGACGACTACGGAATGAAGCGATGGCTGTATGGGACTTCACCGATCACCGGGCCCGACGCTGAGAAAGACGACCCGGTTAGCTTTTGGGCGATGTGTGAGCGCGAAGTCAGCGTGGTCGATAAAGATGCCGTGAAGATCTTTCTCCGGGAGTTGGGCCAGGGTTGCAAAGGCCAATGGAACGGCAAGGTGGTGTATCCCGCTCCTTGGGATGATTACGACACGTATGACGGCATCGTGACCCGTGGGGCAGCCAAGGTCGGCTTGAAGCGTGCTGACGCTGTCCGCATCGTCTACCTGATGCCGCCGAGCGATGCCGGCTGGCAACGCGATTTGGGGATCAGCTTGCGAGCGCTCGTCATTGTCAACCTCGGGTGGCTCGTGGGCGCGCTGGCGCTGGCGTTCATGTTGCGTCGTCGCGAAGAGCGCGCCGCAGCTACGCCGTCTTGAGGCAGTCTTTGACGATGTCCCGCGCTGCCCGAAGCCGCGCCTCGGCACGGTTCAAGCATGTGTGAAGCTCATCGATGTATCCGTCGGCCGAAGCGCACCAGGCTCGGTTGAGCGCGCGCTCCCCCAACGCAAAGTTGTCCATCATTTCGGCGTATTTCGCCAGACCGTAGCGATGGGTGATGGCCTCGCGTGCCTCGACAAAATCGTTGATGTCGTCCATGCATCGCTCGTCGATGCGGTGGCAAAGCTCGAAGACGTCGCTCTCGTCGCGCTGCGTGTTGAGATCGCTCACCGTCTCGACCAAGGCGTCGAGCGTTCGCTCGATGACCGAGACGTCCTCGCCGAGTTTCTCGGCTTGTTCGGCGGTTACCCGGTTGCCTAAGCGGGCCAGGACGACACCTACCAAGGTGATCGCGAAGGCGACGGCGTAGTGGTCCCAGGCGACGGCTGCTTTTTGTGCGACGGTGATATAGGACCCCGACAAAAAGCCCACCGAAAGACAAAGGTAACCGAGTCGTTTCATCCATTCGCTACTCATCATCCACCTCCCACGGCCCCTTGGGCCACCACGCTGAGGGCCAACACCACTCCGACCAGTGCTTCGCCCACGATGAGTCCGGCGGACACTGGAATACCTACGTCTTCACACCAGCGGTGCCCTTTCATCTTCTCGGCGACCATCCGAATGACGTTGCCGATCGTGTAGGTGAGCGCGATGTAAAACGGCATGTAAAACCCGAGTCCGATCATCACGCCGATCCCGCCTAGTCCGCTCACCGCCAGGAGGAAGCCAAGTCCTGCTCCTGCGCCGTAACGATAGCTGGGAACGTTGCCGCCCGTGATCCCCGAGATCATATCGGCGAGCGCTTGGCCCTGCGGTGCGGGAAGCTTTTCGGTACCGAGGCCGTAGGCGCGGTGAAGAACGAAGATCAGCGCCATGATCACGATCGGTCCGAGCCACGTGGCGGCGAACTGCGCAATCTGTTGCTTCTTGGGGCTCGCCCCGGTCAGATAGCCGCTCTTCAAATCGAGCATCATGTCCCCCGCCTGGGCGATGGCGACGCAGATGGCGGCGCCCACGATGATCGAGACGATGATCGTCGTCCTGGTGTCCACACCGCTCGCGATGAAGATGAGGATCGTGACCGCGATGAGCGTCATCCCGCTGAGCGGCGACCAGTTCGTTCGTCCCAGACACTCGCTCACGATGACCCCTGCGATCCAAATCCAGACCGTCCCGAGCAGTGACATACCGATGGCCCGCGGCCACCCGATGGCGGGCGCTACGAAGTAGGCGATCATGGTGAGCCCGACGAAGGCCAAGGCGATCCCCGCGTACAAGACGTTGATCGGCATCTCGTCACGGGCCATCGCGTTCTTTGCCGATTCGTTGTCGTCGCCCGCATCGCCGTGGGCTTGTTTGGTCTTGCCCGCTTCCTGCATGCTCGTGATCGCGCTCTTGATCAGGGGGAAGGCGGCGATCACACCGCCGATGGCAGCGCCGATGAGGATCCCGATCCCCGCGGGTTTGAAGAGCGCCCCGCGCAGGGCACTGGGGCCTTTTTCGACAAGCAGTTGAATGTCGGGTCCGGCTTGGCTAGCGAGGATCGGCGCAAGAAAGAAGTAACAGAGGAAACCACCGAGACCGAAAACCAACCCGCCTTTGCCAGAGAGAAAGCCGACGCCGATGGTGAGCATCGATAGGTAGAAGGTGACGTTGAAGTAACTGGGGATCCCGAGCTGGTCACCGAGGTGCCAGGCTTCGTGTGGGATCTTGAATACTTTGATCACCAAGAGGTGAACAACCGCGGCCACAACCGCGCTCCCGACGAGCAGCCCGGCTTTCTTCAGCCCGGCCCCGGGCGACTTGAGAATGGCAGCGACCGCGATGCCCCCAGGATAGGCCAAGCGGTTGAAGTCGATCATCTGCTTGCGAAGCGGGATGATGAACGCGATCCCTAGAACGCCGCCCGTGATGCAGGCAACGACCATCAAGTAGGGATTGAAGTCGATCAATCCAAGCTCAGGTTGCGTGCGGTGCAAGATGAACAGGGCCGGTACCGAGAACATCATCCCGGCCGAGGCACCGTTGACGGCGGAGGCGACGGTCTGGCTGATGTTGTTTTCGACGATGCTCGTGCGGCGCATGACCCCCCGCAGCACGCCCCAGCCGAGGATGGCTGCGAGCTCGGAACCCTCGATCGAGAAACCGAGCACCAGGCTGGCGTAGCCCATACTGATGGCGATGAGGATACCCAGGACGTAACCGACGGCGAGCGCCGCAAATGTCAGCTCGGGATAGGCGCCGCGTTTGATGCGGCCAGCGGTGCTTTCCATGGTGCCGAGCCTTTTAGCGCATCGTCCGATGCGTGTCGCCTCTCCTTGGCTTGCGGTGATGGTATGAAGGAAGCAGAACCATGGACTACTTGCACACGATGATTCGCGTTCGCGATTTGGACGCTGCTCTGCACTTTTTCGTCGATCTGCTCGGCCTGGTCGAGACGCGACGAAAAGATGTGCCTCAGGCCCAATTTACGCTCGTGTTTCTGGCGACGGAGGCGGGGGCGCCGGAGATCGAGCTCACATACAACTGGGACCAGGACGAACCCTATTCCGTGGGGAGAAATTTCGGGCACGTGGCGTACGGCGTGGATGACATCTACGCGATCTGCGAACGCCTACGAGACAACGGCGTCACCATCGTCCGTCCCCCTCGTGATGGCCGCATGGCGTTCGTCCGTTCGCCCGACCTCATTTCGGTCGAACTTCTTCAGCGGGGCAAGCCCTTGGCGCCCCGCGAACCGTGGGCATCGATGCCGAGCGTCGGCGAGTGGTGAGCGTCGCTTGTGCTCGTGGACATCAGCGCTGCGCAACGCGCCAACCGACCTCTGCGAGCATTTTTACAAAGGGACGGTACATCAAGGCCGTTTCGCTGCTCGCGTTTCCGTCGAGTCCGCGTTTGTAGACACCCTGGACGATAGCGGCCATTCGAAAGAGGCCGAAGGCGATGAAGTAGTCGATGTCGTCGATGTCGCTACGGCCCGAGGCGCGCGCGTACATTTCGATCAGTTCGTCTTGGGAAGGGATACCCAGGGACGCGAGATCGACGCCCAGGAATCCCGACCCGGAGTGATCGCCGGGGGGCAAGTGGTACAGCATGCAGTGGTAACCGAGATCGGCGAGCGGGTGCCCGAGCGTCGACAGTTCCCAGTCGAGGAGCGCCACGATGGTCGGCTCGCTGGGGTGGACGACCGCATTTTCGAGTCGATAGTCACCGTGCACGATGCTCGTCTCGTCGCGGGTGGGTAGCTTCGCGTCCAGCCACGCCGTGAGTTTGTCCATCGCCTCAATCTCGTCGGTCTTGCTAGCCGCATACTGTTTGCTCCAGCGCGATACTTGTCGGGCCATGTAATTGCCCGGTTTGCCGTAGCTCTGGAGCCCGGCAGCCTCGTGGTCGACGGCGTGAAGCTTGGCGAGCGTTTCCATCAACTCACGGGCGATCGTCGTTCGCTCGAGTGGCGTGTCGACTTCAGGGATCACGGGATCGCGAAAGATGCGCCCCTCGACGCTCTCCATGACGAAGAAGGGTGTGCCGATGATGGTCTCGTCCTCACAGAGACAAAGGACACGAGGAACGGGCACGCCCTGATTTTTCAGGGCCCGCATGACGCGGTATTCGCGCTCCACGGCGTGGGCGGATGGCAGCAGTTTCCCCGGTGGTTTCTTGCGCAGCACATAGGGTCGATCCGCTGCCGTGAGCAGGTAGGTAGGATTGGATTGCCCGCCTTTGAACTGCCGCACATCGAGCGGCCCGGCAAAATCGTCGAGATGTTCCTGCAGGTAGCTCTGCAGAGCCCGCTCGTCGAGTCGATGACTTTGCCGTACCGGGCCCGTCTCTTTTTCGATCGTGTCGCTCACCATCTGATCGCCGTGAAGCTTCGAGAAGCCGAGGCGAGGCGCCGAAGCTCTAGTCGCACCCGTTTAACACGTCACTGCGTAGGAAAGAGAAGCAGTAGCGCGTGTTGCCCTTCCAGCTGTTGGGATTTTCGGTGCAGGTCCAGATCTCGTCGGTGTATTTTCCAAAGTAGAGGTCTTCTGGCAAATAGGGATAACGATGTGCCTTCGTGGAGCCGCCTAGTGCGCCGTGGTGGAAGCTGCCGGTCGAAGGTTTGAGTCCGAGCTTCGGCTTGCTGCTCGATACGAAGTAGCTTCCTTGATAGGACATCGCGCCCTGCATGTTGGTCACCCCAGGAAAGAGCGCTTCGTTGCTTTGAACACCGCCTCCCTCGACGAGCAATCGATCGGTCTTTTCATCGATGGGCCAACGGTGCAGCCGCCCGACAAAAGAACTGCTGACGTATTCGCCTGCAAGCAAGCTCTTCGGGGTCGTGCTCGTGTCGAGGGACACGAAGGAGAAGCGCGAGCAGCAGGTCGACGCGCACAGCTTGTAAGCCCCGACCTGGGGCAAGATGTAGGCGTAGTTGTACGCGTGGTATTCGTCTTTGCCAATTTGGTAACCGACGAGTTGTTTGTCTCCTGTCGCCACGTGCATGATGTGCCGGGTGTCGAAGACGCGGAAGCCACTCGAGGTCGACGCGATGTAGAGGTAGTCCCCAACCCAGGCGATTCCGCCGGCGTGCAAAGAGGAACTCTTGCTCGCCAAGGGTCTGTACGTCGCGGTGTTGCCCACCATGATCGGCTCGACCAGGAGCACATGGCGGTACTTGATGGTCTGGGTGGAGGTATGGTCGACGATGCTCACTCGCACACCCTTGTAGGTGCTGGTGTTCGGATCTTCCTCGGCCTTGTGATACCAGCTCACCATCATCACGCGGCGGCCGTCGAGTTTCCCTTTGTCGATCGTGTTGTCGTAGGGGCCCGTCGATCCGGTGACGCCTTGAGGCCACCAGTAGTCGACGTCCCCGTCGCCGGTGTTCCATTCGAAGCCGTCGAAGAAGCAGCCGAGTCCGGAAACGCTGATGGCATTGCCGGAGCGATTGAGGGCGCTCTTCACGATGTCCCCCACGGTCGATGGCGTCGTGCTCGGATGCGCGGCGATCTGTTTGATGATGTTCTCCGAACTCTGCCAAGAGTCCGTGTCGACGAGTCGGAAGCCGGCGGCCGAGGTCGCGTCGAGTTCACCCGCCGAGGGTGAGCCGATCCCGCCTGACTGGCCGCAGGCGCTCGGCGCCTTGGGACATGCGGGGGCCACAGGCGTGGTGCACTCGCCCGCGGGCTCGGTACAGGTTTCGATACCGTTACAGATGTTCTCGTCGCTGCAGGCGATCGGCACACCGGCGACGCACTCGCCGACGGTGGTGTCGCATGTTTCGATGCCGTTGCAGACGAGATCGTCGTCGCAAACCTCCGAGCAGGGAATGGGCGCCATGCCGCCGGATGCGGCTGCCATGCCGCCGGTTGCGACTGCCATGCCCCCCGTGCTGACCGTTTGCGATGAGGAGCCGCCAACACCGGCCGTGCCGTTGGGGGTGGGGGGCTGCTCACTCGTGTCGCTGCCTTGGCAGGCGGCGAGAAGTCCGACGGTGAGGCAGCCTAAGGCGGCTAGCGCGACGATACGGTCCATCTTGCAAGAACACCGTGGACGACGGCTTAGGTCAAGCCCCGTTGGGGTTGCCGCTCGAGGTTGGATCCATCCGAAATACGGCGGCATTGACATTGACAAAATTGTAAGTAGTATGTGCGGAGCACCTAGGAGACAAGCAAATGCATGAGGTTTCAATCCATCCGTCGATAGCCAATGGTGAGGTCTTGGTCGCCGCTGGCGTCTACGACGTGCTCAGCGCCAAGCTCGCTGCCAGGGCGGGCTTTCAGAGTGTCGTACTCAGCGGATACGCCGTGAGCGCGAGCTACCTCGGGGAGCCCGACTTCGGACTGCTCACCCAAACCGAGATGCTCGATGTGGCGCGCCGGGTGTGTAGGGCGGTCGACATCCCGGTGATCGTCGATGGCGACACCGGTCACGGCAGCGCGATGAACGTACAACACTTGGTCCGCGAATTGCTCCGCATGGGCGCCGCGGGAGTGATCCTCGAGGATCAGAGCTGGCCCAAACGGTGCGGGCATATGCGGGGCAAGAGTGTGTGCTCGCTACAAGACCACGTCGCGAAAATCCGTGCGGCCGTGGATGCTCGCCGAGAAGCTGACCGACCTTTTTTCATCACGGCACGAACCGATGCGCTCGAGCCCCTCGGCATTGACGAAGCGATTCGACGTGGCGTTGCCTACAAGGAAGCTGGGGCCGACGTGATCTTCGTCGAAGCCCCGCAAGACGAAGAGCAGATGCGTCGAATCGTCGCCGAAATCCCCGGCGCAAAAACGATCAACAACATCGAAGGCGGGGCGACGCCGATTTTGCCCCTCGAGGAACTGGTGGCGATGGGCTTCTTTAGCGTCGGTTTCGTGCTCACGGGCCTGTACGCCGCTGCCCACGCATTGTCGGCGACCTATGCCCATCTATTGCGACACGGAACATCTGCCGGCCTGCAAGATCGCATGATGGGCTTTGACGAATTCGGTGAGGTCGTCGGTCTGGAGCGAACCTATGCTCTCGACGAGCACTACCGAGCATCCTGAGGTGGCGAGCCCTGCCTGCCCGCCCGCCCGCGCGAGCCTAGGCTTTTGGTCGTCCCGTCGGGTCAAGGCCATCGCGCCGTGGCTCGTCTCGGCTCTGCTGCTGGCCTATCCCTTGGCCACGACCGATCTGCACGCGGTCGCCGCGGCTTTCGCTCAGGCCGACTACATCCGTCATGCCATTCTTTTGGCCGTCTTCGCCTCGCTCACCCTTCTCGTGGATGGCTATTACTTGTCGCTCGCGTTTCGCTGGTTGTGTGGTGTGGGCCGTTATCGCGACCTTGTTCGTGCGCGGGGGGCCGCGTACTTGCTCACCATCGTCAGCGCTTTTGTCGGCCTCGGCGGACTGGTGGCCTACATGAAGCGCGTTCACGGCGTTTCCTACCAACGGGGCACTGGCGTTGTGCTGGTGGAACTGTTGCACGAGGTGGGCGCTCTGGGCACTTGGGCTGTACTCGGCGTGTTCTGGATCGAGCACGCGATGCCCTCGATCGCACCGATGGTCGAGCCGGCCCGCAGCTTTGGTTACGGTGCGGTGCTCTTCTTTCTCGCGTGTTTTATCCTGTCGCGCGTGGACCCATTCGGGGACAGAGCTCCCCGGGTCCTTTCGGTTTTTCGCGAACTCAGCGCGAGACAGTTTTGGGCGCTTTACGCCATCAAGCTGTTTCAGAACGTCTTTCACGGAGTGTTCGTCGCGTTCACGGTGATAGGTTTCCAGATCGCGACGCCCCCGTCAGCCGGTTTTGCGCTCTCGCACGTCGTGCGTATGGTCCGCGGTTTGCCTGTGTCCGCCTTTGGCCTTGGCGTGGATCAGGTCAGCTTTGCTGGATTGTTCGGGCCTTGGGACGCCTCAGGCTCGCGCATTCTGGCATACAGCTTGGTGTACACCTTCTCGATGTTCGTGGCGCGTGCCCTGCTCGGTCTGCTCTTCGTTCGAGGGATCTTCAGCGACTTCCGATCGGGCTCTGCCACCCCCTTGGACTGAGCGCCGGTCGCCAGACTTGCTGGCGCCGTGCTCGGTGCGGTGAGCGCACACTGTGTCGGATTTCCGACACAGTGTAGGCGCAGCCGGTGTCGAAAATTCGACACATACTAAATTAATGTTCGTAAGTTGCTGTTTATATTGAAATTCGTTGTGACCCTTCACATTGGATCGAAATTCGCTTATCTCACGCGAGCGTAGTATCAGGTCCGCAAGTGAACATCGTTCACCCGGTCCACCCTCCAACCCGGGAGTATGGTCATGCGTACATTCGTCGAGGTCCTCCGCGACAACTCCGTCTACACCGACCACGCTCATACCTTCGTCGCCAGCGATGGCACCGAACGCCGGATCTCCTTTCCGGAGCTGTGGGGATACGCCTGTCAGCGGGCGCACCGCCTGCACGAACTCGGTCTAAAGAAGGGGGATCGGGTGGCGATCATCGTCCCGGAGACCGACAGCTTCATCCTGAACTTCATCGGTGCGGTCGCGGGCGGCATCGTTCCCGTTCCGATGTATCCGCCCCTGACACTGGCGAAGATGGAGGCCTACGGCGAGACGGTTCGCCACATCCTGAGCGCGTCCGGCGCAAAAGTCCTGATCACCTGTCCGGGGCTTCGCGACCTTCTTCAGGATCACATCGTGACCCCGTCGGACGAGGAGCCGCTGCGCATCATTCTCGACGAGGAGCTCGTCGGCGAGCCGATGGAGCGGGCGGTGCCTCCTTGCGATGTTGATCTCGATGATCTCGCTTTTTTGCAGTTCACTTCGGGCAGCACCCGCAAGCCCAAGGGCGTGATGGTGACGCACCGCAACTTGAGTCACAACGCTCACAGCATCATGTTCGAAGGGCTCAAGAGCACTTCGGCCGACAAGGGCGTGAGCTGGCTACCGCTTTATCACGACATGGGCCTCATCGGTTTCGTGGTCGCTCCGGTTTACGCGCAGGTGCAGGTGATGTTTCTGCCGACGATGGGCTTCATTCGCCGCCCGTCCCTGTGGCTCGATGCGATCCATCGATTTCGCGGCACCATCACCTTCGCGCCGAATTTCGCCTACGCCTTGGCGACCCGCGCGGTTCGCCAATCCGACAGTGCCGGCTGGGATCTGTCTTGCTTGAAGGCACTGGGCTGCGGTGCCGAGCCCATTCAGCCTGATACCTTGCGTGAATTTGTTGGGCGCTTCGCCGAAAACGACCTCAAGCCCGAGGCTCTATTGCCTTGTTACGGTTTGGCCGAGGCCACCTTGGCGGTCACTTTTGCCCGACTCGACGCGAGTCTGCATGCCGACCGTCTGGATGGCGCCGCGATGAAGAATGGTGATGCCGTTCCGACACACAAGGCTGACGCGGTAGAAGTTGTCAGTTGCGGCAAGGCCTTTCGCGACCACGAGATCCGCATCGTCGATGACGCAGGTGAGCCTGTTCCCGATCGCCGGGTTGGACGGGTCATGCTTCGCGGGCCGAGCGTGACCGGCGGCTACTTCTGCAACCTCGCGGAAACGGCCGAGACTTTCGTCGATGGTTGGCTCAAGACGGGGGACCTCGGTTACCTGGCTGAAGGGAATCTCTTCGTTTGCGGACGCGAGAAAGACCTCATCATCATCAACGGAAAGAACTTTTACCCGCAGGACATCGAACGGATTGCGTCTCACGTTCGTGAACTGCGCGCCGAGCAGTGCGTTGCATTCTCGCGCTTGGACGAGGAAGGCAAAGAGCGCTGCGTCTTGGTGGCCGAGCTCCTCAAACGTGGAACGGATCGGGCTCAGTTGCGGCGGGAGATCGTCCTGAAGGTGCGAAGCGAGCTCGGTATCACGATCGACGAAGTGGTATTCATCAAGCGCAATACGCTTCCCAAGACGTCGAGCGGTAAGGTCCGCCGACGAGAAACGAAATTACGGCTCGAGCGCGGCGGCTTGGAGTTGAGCCAGCATGATTCGCAGCCGCCCGTGGCCCATGTGCCAACCCCGCGACCATCCCGTCCGGCCACCCTTTAATCCTATCGACCGATCCTTTCAAACGAGGCCCAGCGCCTTATCCTCTTCGCTTGCTGATCGCAGGCGCTAGCCGTCCCGGAGACACCTATGGGTTCCGATAAAGAACAAGTCGAAGTCAGCTACGACGTCTCGAACGAGTTCTTCCGCTTATGGCTCGACGAGCGGATGAACTACACCTGCGCCGTCTTCGAGTCTGAAGAGCAAACCCTCGAGGCCGCGCAGCTCAACAAGCTCTCCATTCTCAGTGACTTTGCGCGCGTCAGGCCCGACGGCAAGGTTCTCGACATCGGTTGTGGTTGGGGCGCGTGCCTCGAGTACGTCTCGACCGCACGCGCCGCCGAACGAGCCGTCGGGGTGACCTTGTCAAGCTCCCAAGCCGAAGAGGTGAACGCCCGCGAGCTACCGGGCGTCGAGTGCGTGGAGCACGACTTCATGACCTGGGAGACCGACGAGAAGTTCGACTCGCTCATCAGCATCTGCATGCTCGACCACCTGTGCTCGCCAGAACAGGCGCGGCAGGGCAAGGCGGTCGACATCTACCGCGCGTATTTCAAGAAGTGCTGGGAGCTCAGCAATCCTGGGGCGCATTTTGGCTTGCAGACCATCTTGCGGAACAAGGTGCCCCGCAACCGTAAGGACCTGGCAGACGTCTACTTCTGCACCCACGTCATTTTTCCGGGCGGCCTCAACCCGCGCCTCGAAGACATCATCCAAGCGGTCAATCCCTACTGGGAGGTCGTGACCGTCAAGCAACGTCGGCGCGACTATCAGCGGACCACGGCTGAATGGCTCGCTCGTATGCGGGGGCACGAGACGACCATCCGAGATAAGTGGGGAGACCAGGTTTTCGATGATTACGACCGTTATCTTTCGACCTGTGTCCGCGCATTCGACCAATTTTACAGTTCGCTGGCCCAATACGAACTGAAGAGGCTTGATTGAGATGACCGAAAAAACAGATCTTCTTACCATGTTCAAATCTGTCGCTGAGAACGTCGACAAAAAGAGCTTTGACGACGTGACCCGCGAGAGCATCATCACCGATCTCGGTATCGACTCCTTGTCGATGATGCAGATCGTCGGCGACATGGAGACCGAACTCGACTTGCAGATCCCCGATGAGGATCTTGTCGAAATAGTGACCGTTGGCGACCTCTGCTCGAAGCTCGAGCATCGGATCGGCGCCTAGCCGAAGAGTCGATGAATTGTTGTCGTTGAGGTGGGAATGAAGCCAACGAAAAATATTGCGCTCCAAGAGAAACTCTACCGCCAGTACATGGAGTTTTTCGAGAAGGCGGAGCGCGACCGCCGCTGGAGCGTTTTTGACGACATTCCATGGGATGACATCAATCCTGAGGCTTCAGAAGAACTCGCCTTGTGCGTCGAGACTTTTGCGGCGGTTGAGATGTTCCTTCCCGATTACGTGGCGAGCGGGATCAACGTGGTGCGCGATTGGTTCGGCCGCGCGTGGTTCCAGGCGAACTGGGGCTACGAAGAGAGCAAGCACTCGATCGCGCTCGGCGAATACCTGATGCGATCAGGCAAGCGGACCAAGGAGCAGTGGTTTGGCCTTCATCATGACCTGGTGCAAAAAAGCTGGCAGCCGCTCTTCGATACCCCGCGGCGAATGACCTGCTACGGCATGGTGCAAGAGATGGCGACTTTCGTCATCTACTGCAAGCACCGCGAACTCGCGAAACAGCAGGACGACAACTGTTTGCGGACCATCTACGATCTTATCGCGCGCGATGAGATCGCTCACTGCCGCTTCTATCAAGACGTGGTCAAGATGTTGCTCGAGGAGGACCGCGAAGGAACTCTGGCGGACATCGCGCACGTGCTCGCGAATTTTCAGATGCCGGGCGTCGGCTTGGTCCCGGATTACGACTCGCGGATCTTGAAGATGCGGGACGCTGGTGTGGACCGCGATGTGTTCATTCGCAAGGTGTATTTGCCGGTGTTGAAGTACCTCGGGATCTCACGGCGTGAGATGCTCTCGGCGCAGAGGGTAGCGATCGAGCAGCGAGCGGCGCAAAGCGCGAACCCGGCCGCGGAATAGGAAACGATGAGCCGTCGGGTCGTGGTGACAGGGATGGGGGTCGTGTGCCCCCTCGGCAATGACGTACCCACGTATTGGCGACGCCTGCTGGCCGGCGAGAGCGGCGTCGGCTTCATCGAGGAGTTTCCGACCGAGAAGCTGCGTAGCAACATCGCGGCGATGGTGCGGGACTTTGACGCGCAAGCGTACTTGAGTCGCAAGGAGACCGAGATCTACGGACGGGTCACGCACTTCAGTTATGCGGCGGCGGTCGAGGCGTTGTCGATGGCGGGACTCGGCGGCTTGTTGAAAGAAGACGCGCCCCATGCAGAGAGTTTGCGGGCCGGTCAGCCCGAGATCCCCGAGGGTGTCGATCGGACGCGGATCGGATGCCTGATGTCGACGGGCATGGGGTCTGTCGATATCTTCGAGCAGCAAACCGAGAAGAGTCGCGTGCGAGGACCCCGGGCGGTGTCGCCGTTCTTCATTCCTGGCGTGATGCCCAACGGATCGGCGGCGCTGATCGCCATGCGTTTCGGTTTGATGGGCCCTTCGTACAGCCTCAACAGTGCGTGCGCGACGGGCACCCATTCGATTGCGACCAGCGCCCTCATGATCGAAGCGGGCGAGGCGAATGTCATGGTGGCCGGGGGCGGTGAGGCGGCGACGCGGCTCAATACGGTGGCCGGATTTGGAAACGCGCGAGCGCTCGCGAGAGCCTTTGACGGCGATCCTGCTCGCGCGAGTCGCCCCTTCGACAAGGACCGCAGCGGTTTCGTGATGGGTGAGGGCGCCGGAGCGCTGGTGCTCGAGTCGGAGGACCACGCGCGCGGGCGTGGCGCGAAGATCTTCGCCTACGTGGCTGGCTTCGGCATGACGACCGATGCTCAGCACCTCACCCGGCCCCACGATGAGGGCTTGGGCGTGAGGCTCGCGACCGAGCGGGCTTTGGAGCGTGCCGGGATCGCCACGAATGACGTCGGGTACATCAACCCGCACGCGACCTCGACCCCACAGGGCGACGCGGCCGAGGTCAAGGCACTGCATCAGGTGTTCGGCTCCGGGCTCGCCGGCGTGCCCATGTCGGCGACGAAATCCATGGTTGGGCACACACTGGGAGGGGCGGGAGCGATCGAATCGATCGCCGTCGTGTGCACTTTGCGGGACCAAAAGATCCATCCGTCGATCAACATCGACGCGCTCGACGAGTCGTTCGAGATCGACGTGGTGACTGGAGAAGCTCGCGAGGTATCGGTACGTTACGCCCTGAAAGTGAGCGCTGGCTTCGGTGGGCACAACTGCGCGTTGGTGTTCGAATCCGCTCTGACTTGATTTTGGGTTTCACCCAAACCAGTGCATGACTTGTCTTGGGCTCAGAGAGGAGTATTCTCCCTGCGAGCGGCAGCTTTGGCCGCATGGAGGTTGAATAGAATGCAGTTTCTTGGGCTTAGACGAGTGATCTTGGGTGCGGCGAGCGTGGCGTTGGCCATGGCGCTGGTGGCGGCGTGTGGCTCTGACGTGACGACTGAAGCCACGGCTTCCGGCAGCGCGGCGAGCGGCGCGGGCGGCAGCGGATCGGGCGGCGCGACGGCGACGGTGGTGACGGCTGCATCGAGCTCCAACAGTGCCTCAGCGGTCTCGAGCAGCACCGGCATGGTCGACTGCTCGATGGGCGGCACGTGCGAGCAAGGGTGTTGCAAGCTCGAAGAACAATGTGGTTCACCGGTCGGCTGCGCGCAGCTATTTGGCATTGTCATGACGAGCTGCAACGATCCTGCTGGGGACTGCGCGGGGCAGTGTTTGCTCGACCACTCGTGCGAGGACATCCTCACGACGATCTCCACGCAGGACTTTGGTACGCCAGTGGCACAGTGCATCGTCGGGTGCGTTGGCGGTGGTCAAGGCGGCGGCGGCGGAATGGGCGCGCAAAGCTGCCTTGGCTGCGGCAGCCAGAATTGCACCACAGAGGTTGTCGCGTGCAGTCAGAATGCAAGCGATCCCTGCAACCAGTTTCTTACTTGCGCGCAAGGATGCATGGGAGACAACGTCTGCCTCGATGCCTGCGCGACGACGCACGACAGTGCGCTGACGAAAGATATCGTGGCATGCGCCTGCAAGAATTGCGCATCCGAATGCGGCGTAGCCTGCAATTAGGCTAGAAAAACGACGCCAATACGCGCTCGCCGTCGATCTTCCGCTCGAGGACGTCGGCGAGCACGCCGAACACCTTGTGGGGGACCTTGCGCCGTTTGGCGAAGGCGACCACGCGGGGTATGAGTTCGATGGCCTCGACGCGGAGGGTCGCGCGCTGTTGAGCCTGCTCCAGGTTGTCACCTTCAGCGAGAGCACGACCGAGAACCACCTCGGGCCGGTTGGGCATGCCGATGGACGCGAGCAGATCACCATAGCCTCCGAGGCCGTAGAAGGTCTCTCGCTTGGCGCCAGCGGCGACGGCGATGGTAGCGGACTCGTCGACGGCCGAAGAGATGAGTGCGGCGAGCAGGCCCGGTGAAATGTCGGGCCGCGCCTGCGCGAAACCGACGCCGATCGACACCGCGCCAACGAGTGCGGAAGCCCATTCGAGACCGACCAAATCGTCGGTGGTGCGAATGTGAAGCGACGGTCCTGAGAGCAATTCCGCCATGGCGCTTCGTACGTCGCTGAAGGCTGAGGCGACCACCATCGCCGAGGGCCGTCCTTCGCTGAGCTCGTCGGGCTGCACGGGGCCTCCAAGTGCACCAATGCGCCGCACCGGCGTCTCCTGCCGTAAGATCTGCGAGACGGTCGCCAACCCCTCGCCGCTGAGACCGCGGATCCCGTGGATCAGAAAGTGGTTGCCATTCAAGTGCTCGCCCAGCTGACGGGCTGCACTTTCGGCCTGGTGAGAGGGAACGGCCATGATGATGATCTTGGCCTTCGCGAGCTCGGCGAGATCGGACGTGACCGTCAGCCCCGCGTGCGAGCCCGATTCGTGACGCCTCGTGCACAAGATCGGTGTGGTCCCCGCTCGCCGCGCCGCTTTGGCGAGGGAGAGGCCCCAGGTGCCGCCGCCGAGGACGCCGAACATCGTCATCGCGGCGCTCCCGTGACAAAGCCGGAGCCGTGGCCGATCACGCGGTTCTGATAATAAAAGAGCAGTTTGCTGTCGCGGAGCGCAATCTTCTTGCCCCGTTGTTCGAGCACGGGGTGGGTGTGGTAGCCCCCAAAGGCACGCATGGCGAGGGCGACGATTTCCTCGCCATCGACGTCGCGGATCCGATCCGAGAGGAAGACCTCGCCCGCGCGCTCGCGCTCGCGCATGGTGTCACGTAGCGCCTGCGTTCGCCGGGCGAGCTCGAGGCGGTCGATCATGCAGTCTCTTTGTCGCAGGATGTTGAACAGGTCGTCGGTGTCCGCTTCGGCGTGCAACCATTCGAAACATACGCTGGCGACCAAGTTGGTGGAAAACAAGACCGTGTGGCGGTTGAAGCCGTCGGCGATCGCCGAGGCGAGTTCGCGCGTGTACTGCGCGTCCCGCTCGCGGTCGATGCACACCTCACCGTCGAGGTTGCGAACATAACTACTCGTGTCGACACGTCGCCCGCGGGCGTCGATCGATTCGCCGTCTTCGTCGACTCGATGTCCAAAAGGATCGAGCGGATCGCCGAAACGGATGACGACCGACCCGCTCATGCCGAGCAGTTTGCGGGTGAAGGTGGCGATGCGTCCCGCCCGTGTCGACTCGTCGTCTTCGATGATGTAACGGGCCTTGCCTTTGGCCGCGAGAAAGTCTGCGATGAGTGTCTCGGCTTCGAGGGTCAGCAAGTAGTTGATCGTCGAGGGTACGAAGAAGACCTTGCGTTCTCTCGCCGCTAGGAGCGTATGCCCGTACGCTTCTACGCCGGTTCCCATGAGTCCGAGTTTGAGTTTTTTTTCGACGCAGCCGGATCGCGAGCGTGTACCGCCCGGAAAAAACAAGGAGTGATAGCCGCTCTCGAGAAGAACGGTCGAGTAGGCTTTGAGGCAATCCTTATAGAGCTGGTGTCGCAGCCGCCGATCGACGCGGTAGGCGCCCAAGTTCTCCATGAAGAAAGAGAGCAAGGGGTTGGTGAAGAGGTTCTTCCCGGCACCGTAGGTTGCTGGAGGAAGGTTGGAGCGCTCCAGGGCGAAACCGAAAACGATCGAGTCGAGGTTGGAGGAGTGGGTCGGCACGTACACCAGAGTTCCGCTCTTGCTCAGTTTTCTTAGCCGCTCGGTGTCCCCGCCAACCACCACTTTGTTGGCGACGGCGTCGAGGCTAAACAGGCGTTGGGGATGGCGGATCAAGCGGGGCAGTGAACGGGGCGATAGCAGGCTTGTGACGAGGGTGGGCAGCAGATGGGTCGAGAAGCGGTAGACGCGTGGATCGAAGTGGCCGGCGATGTCTTCCACGTAATGTGCGGTCAACGCGCGCAATTCGGACTGACGCTCGGCTCGTCCCATTCGGCCGACACGACGGGCCAAGCGCCGCCATGTGTCGAGTCGATCCACATCCTTGGGCCGACGGGTACCATCGAGTCGTCGGGTCTCGTGGTACGCGGCGTCGTTGAGGATGTGGAGCACATCGTCTGTGGTCGCCATGACCCGTTCGACAGCGCGAGCGATGAGCGCGCTCCGCTGTTGGTTGAAGGAGAAGATCGGCGCGTCGGCACGCATCAGCGTCATCGTAGTGGGGATTGGCAGCGCCGGCCCCTAAAAATCGCAGCGGACGAGATCCTCGTAGGTTTCCCGACGTACCGTGATGCGCGCCTTGCCTTCGTGGGCGAACACGACCGCAGGACGGGTGATCTTGTTGTAGTTCGACCCCATCGAGTGACCGTATGCGCCGGTCACAGGGGTCGCGATGAAATCATTCAATTTCAAATCGTTCGGGACGTGTCCTTCCGCCACCAACATGTCTCCGCTCTCGCAGTGTTTGCCCACGAGCCGGATCGAGCGCTGGCGCTCCTGATCGACGGCCCGTGGCAAGAAGGTTTCGTAGCCGCTCCCGTACAGGACGGGCCGAGGGTTGTCGCTCATGCCACCATCGACGGCGGCGTAGGTGCGAATGCCCGCGACGTCCTTGATCGTGCCGGCTCGGTAAACCGTGATCGCGGCGAGCGCTACGATGCTTCGACCCGGCTCGGCTGACACCTTCACCGCGAGTCCCGTGGCGCGGGCGGCCTCCTTCACCGTGTGGGCCCAATCGGTGAGGCTAGGAGCAGATTCGCCGGCTACGTACGGAACGCCGAGCCCACCGCCGATGCATAGCTCGGGTAGAGCGACCTTCTCTAGGAGGGGGGCGATGACATCGATGGCTTTTGCGAAGGATTCCGTTGTGAAGATCTGGCTTCCGATGTGCGCGTGAAGGCCGACGAGGTTCATGTGAGCGGAGGCATTGGCCCGCTTGACGGCTCGCTCTGCGGCCCCGCTCGCCACACTCAGGCCGAACTTGGAGTCTTCCTGGCCGGTCTTCACGAACTCGTGAGTGTGCGCTTCGATACCGGGCGTGATTCGGATCATGACCGCCGGCGCCGCCAGACCCCCAGCGACGAGATTCTCGATGCGATCCATCTCATCGAAAGAGTCGATGACGATTCGTCCGACTCCCTCTTTGAGGGCCATCTGTAGCTCTTGTTCGCTCTTGTTGTTGCCATGGAGAACGAGCCGATCGGCAGGCACGCCTGCAGCACGAGCTACGTACAATTCGCCCCCAGAGGCGACGTCCAGACACATCCCTTCTTCGTGGGCGAGTCGCGCCATCGCTTTGCAGAGAAACGCCTTGCTCGCGTACGCGACTCCATCGCCGAAGGCGTCGACCGCTTCGCGGCAGCGAGCGCGAAGATGACCTTCATCGTACACGAACAACGGGGTGCCGTAAGTTTCCGCCAGTTCGATGACGTCGCAGCCACCGATGTGAAGATGTCCGTTTTCGCCGACCTGGGCAGAGTCGGGGAGCAGGTAGAATGGCAGGGGGCTCACGGCTACAGGGTGTAGCGCTACCGTTGCGGGGTGTCACCCCGTAGGAGAAAGCGCGCGGCTTTCAATCGATGCGGCGCACCCGTCTCCGCCTTTCGAGCAGGTGCTTCTCGATGCGGCGTTTGGCGTCGTTGTCTTCGACGAGGGTCCACTCCCGGCTCGACGAGGCTTCGCCGACGATCGCGAGCAGAGCGTCCGTGGCTGGTTCTGCTTCGATCTGGCCGGTGGCCCTGCCCGGTAATTCGATGACGACTTGGGTGGCGCACAAGAGGTCGAGTCTGCGGATCATCGAACGGGTCACGATTTCGAACCGCTGTGCGTCGAAGTCGGCGCGGGGTCCGAGACCAAAGAGCAAGATCTTTTCGAAGCTCATCCGTTTTCGTCCCGGCATGAGGAGGACTTCTCCGAGTTCGCCGGTTACGAATCCGCTTTCGAGGATTTGCGAGAGTTGGTTGGCGCTGCGCCAGTCGTACAAGGCCGCGACGCCGTCACACGGTCGCTGATCTTGCCACAGGTTGCCGACGAGTACTTCGGATTGCAGTGCGTCCAGGGCACTCAATTCAGGCGCGACGAAACCGAGTTCCACGGCGGTGACTAGACGCTTCTCGCGTTCTTGCGAAAGTCGCTGGTGGCGATCTTGACGTTGACGCAAGCGGGAAGTCCGCTCGCGATGGCCGCGTCGATGGCTGGCCCGAGATCTTCGACTTTTTCGACGTAGGCTCCGAAGCCGCCCAAGGCCTCGACCACCTTGTCGTACCGAGTGTAATCCAGCCCGGTGGCAACGGCTCGTTCGTCGCCATACAATTGCACCTGTGCCATGCGCTCTTCTACCAGCTTGCCTGCTTATCAGCTAGTCTGGCCGCAAAGAGGCATGTGTCGCGGCGGCCTCTGGCTGAGTAGTCGACGTTCCTCCTAAGGGCTTACCACTGCCGATCGGGGAAGGCGGGGCCAGGCTTGGCGATGTAGTAGCCTTGGAAGAGATCGCAACCCAGCTCGAGGAGCGTGTCGCGCTCGGCCTCGGTTTCGACGCCTTCGCCGACCACCATGATCCCCATCTCCGAGCAGAGGGAGGTGATCGAGGCGATGAGCCGCTGCTTGACCTCGAGTTGGTCCACGTCTCTCACGAGAGTCATGTCGATCTTGACGATCTCCGGTTCGAGCAGCGCAAAGCTTGTCAGTCCTGCATAACCGGCCCCCAAGTCATCAATCGCGATCCGGTAACCCGTCTGCCGCAGGCGCGCGACCCGTTGGCGTAGATCTTGAATCGAATCGATGCTGGCCCGCTCGGTGATTTCCAATACGACCCGGTTTGCGATTTTGGCGAGCGGGGCATCGGGCGAGATGAGTAGCTCATCCTCGAGATCGAGCGGGTGAAGGTTGACGAACAACTCGCCTTCCGGAGCGAGACAGTGTCCGTCAATTTCGGTGAAGGGAACGGAGGCTACTTTTCTGACCTTGCGACCCAAATCATGCAATCGTTTCAGTTTTTCTGCGGCGTTGATGATCGCTCCCGGGTGAGGAAGAGATGTGTCGGTGCTGCGCAACAGAGCTTCGTGCCCGTAAAGCTCACCGTTCCGGTCGACGATAGGCTGATAGGCCATCCACAAGCCATCGAGCGCGAGCTGGAGGTTTTTCTCGAGTTCATCATTGGGAGAGGCGCTTCCTAGTACTTCGACCGCCTGGCGGCGAATGCGGGCCATCTGCCGGAGACGTACGGCCTTTTGGGTGACTTCCTCGAGTTGCTCGGGGCTGATCGGCTTAACAAGGTACTTGTAGGCGCCATAATCGAGCGCTTGCACCGCGGTTTCGACTGCGGGTGCGCCGGTGATCAGGATCATGGGGACGTCATCGTGTTGGTCGCGCAAGAACTGCAACAGTTCGATGCCGTTCATCTTGGGCATTGAAATGTCGCTGATGATCGCGTCGTAACTCTTGCTGGCGATCGCCTCGGCGGCCACGCGGCCATCATCGACAGCGTCGACGACGTAACCCGCGGCGCGCAATACACGCGTGCATGCGCGCAGATTGGTCGGATCGTCGTCCACGATCAACACGTGGGCTGTCATCCGCGCCGACGGGGGCATGTCAGATGGTTTGGCCATGGTAAGTTCAGCGAAGAGTATGTAGCCGCATCTATCCTGATGTAAATCGGTTTCCTGATGCGGCTGAAGGCGCGAGGTTGCCGCCGCGTCTGGCTTTGACTCATAGTGTCTGCGTGGACGTCGACATCGCATTCGCTCCGGGCGCTGAGCACAACGCGTTGGCGTTGTGGATGAAGCAACTTCTCGATGCGCGATTGGGCGGTGACCCTGCCAGGCGTCGCACCATGCGGGCGATGCGCGCCGCGGTGGTTCTCGTCGCTCAAGATCGACGACAGAGCGTGACGCTGCGTTTCGATCACGGGCAATTGACGATCCATGACGCCATCGTTGGCATCCCGGACGTGACGTTTTGCGCTGACTTCACCGTGATCACAGGACTGAGCGAGCTTGGCACGTCTCGGCCGGTAGGAGCATCGCTCAAGGTGTGGCGGCGGACCGTGTCGGACTTGGTGAGCAGCGATCTCAAGGTGTACGGCTTGTTCAGCCATACGCGCCTGGTTTGGCGAATGTTGATGTTGATGGGCCGCTAATCCTCGCTCGGTGCGATGCGCTGCGCGGCGAGGGAAAGAGCCGCAGCCTTGCCGATGGCGGCGGAGAGGTCGTCGGCGTCGAGACGGGCGATATGCTCTGCTAGACCTTCTGGCAGCGGCGGGTTCTTCGGCGGCGCATGCCGTGGGGGGCGCTCGGGCCGCGCCGGATTGTCGATCTGGCCAACTTGGAAGCGCAGCGCCTTCACCTTCACGCCCTGCTCCGCCAAGGAGCCAATGATGCTCTCCGACAACATGGTCAGTTCGTTGGCCCAGGCCGCCGTGGCGGTGCGCACATAAAGGACGTGGCGATCGAGGCGTTCGGGGGAGGTCCGCTTGGCAATCCGTGTGCCGACGGCGCGTTCCCAGAGAATTGGCGGGAGTGGTCCCACGACGCCCCGTGGTGGTTTGAGCTTCCTGGCCGTGGCGAGAATGTCGTCGATCTTGTCCATGACGGCCGGGTACTAACGCGGCAGTAGCGCGCTGAAGAAGAAGGTCTCGGAAGGTCGGTTCCCGCGGAAGTGAACGCGGTATCTTAGATCGGGCTCGAGCACTTCTGCAATGGCGCCGTTGCGCATGCCCTGACTCCAGCGATAGGCGCGGACGCGGTCCCCAACCTTGTAGATGCCGGCGCCTAGCACCAAGGGTTGGACCTTTTTCAGCGGGTGCCGCTCGACGTGGCCGCTCGAGGTCCAGATCCAAGCATGATTCGTGTCTGCGGCGACGAGCAATCCCCGCGAGTACTCTCCGATCTTGGGGTAGGCAACGTACGCCATCACCGAGACCCCTTGGCGGGGAAGTTCCGCATGGTCGACGTCGATTTCGCGGGTTTCTCCCGCCCAATCGTAACGAGCTCGAATCGGCTTGCCTGGCTCGAGTTGCACGACTCGCGCTAGGATCGCTGGTGTTGTGAACGTCGAGACCAGCGCGACGGAGCCGACGCGTAGACCGATTGGTGGCGAGACCCGGTGAATGACCGAGCCTGGCACGCCCTCGATGCGGCGGCGCTTGCGCGAAATGAGGACGGCGGTGTTGTCTGCCACGCTCTCAAGCGTGTACATGCTCGGCTCGGCGAGTTCGCTGTGCGATTCGGGTATGGTCGCCCATACTTTGTCGCCGGCCTTCGCATTGACGGCGGTAATAGGTAGGGAGCGGGACCACTTCGGGGCCGTCGTTCGCGCCGGCAGGGCACTTGGAGCGTCGAACAAGGGCGGGATTACGGGCGGCTGGGCTGATGCCAAGGTGGTGCCGTCGCTGCTTAGGTTGGCTTGGATCGGGGCACCTTCGGCGCATGCGCTGCCGATGAGCGAACAGGCGCCCAGCGCGGCGGTCACGAAGCAGCGGGAGGCGGCCTGACGAACGGAGACTTCGAAGGTACTCAAGACGGAATACAGTACAGCTCGAAGAGCACGAGCTTGCAAGTCCAAGTCGCCGCCGGTAATGTCCGCGCCGCAGAGCCGGAGTGGCGGAATTGGTAGACGCAGCGGATTCAAAATCCGCCGGTGGTAACACTGTGTCGGTTCAAGTCCGACCTCCGGTACCAGAGTGAAGACCCGAACGGGGTTGTCTGAGGCGAGCCGCACGGTCGATGGTTCGTCGTCGGTTCGCCGGATGGGATTCAGCCAGCCGGTGGGGGTTTCTTTTAGCAACGGCGGCTGTTGCCATTGTCAACTGGGTGGTCCATCTTGGAGCCTAAGTGCCTGAAGATATTATAGGCACGTACTTTGCAACACTGTCCATCATGACAACACCAGGATTCAGTTCAGCAGCGTTTCTCTCAACGATGGCCATGCTCGTGGGGTGCGGCTCCGCAGATGAGCCCGCTCACTTCGATGACGCTGGCGGTAGCGGCGGCTCTTCGAGCGGCGAGGCCAACGCAGTCGGCGCCGGCGGCGACGACGCTGGGAACAAGTCCGCCTGTCAAGAGATCATGGGGGAGGGATATGCGGTTGGCGACATCGCCGCGAATTGGTCGCTTCCCAATGCTCTGGGTGAGATGATCGAACTGCACGACATGTGCGGCAAGGTTATCTTCTTCGAAGAAGGGTCCATGTGGTGACCCCCTTGCAACGAGAGACTCGCCAGGTTGGCAGAGTGGCAGGACAACGAGCTCGCGGGAATCGAGGACATTGCATACGTGGTGGCGTCGCACGCAGACGTCTACAAGGGATCGGTCGAGCCGGAAGAAATCGAACTGTGGCCATTGCAGCATGGCTTCTCTTACGACCACCTTCTCATCGATGACAGTCGCAAGGTCATGGACGCCTACTTCGATGCCAATCCCGGCCCGAAGTACACCCAGGCAGTCACGGTGATCATCGACAAGAACATGGTGATACGGAAGGTCGGAAGCACGTACGACACCGAGCATGACGAGAACCTGGCTTTGCTGCTTGAGCTCATCGACGAGTAGGCGTGTCCGTTGCGTTACGACGTGTCACGGTAGGCCGAGTTGGTGAGGGTGCGCGGAGATGACGCTGGCGCAGCCTAGCGGTCTTCTCAGCGTTTCTTGTACTGCTCGGCGCCGACGTCATCGAAGAATAGGCGCCATCGGGCAAGAACTTCGTCGTGGACGGCGAGCAACTTCTTCAGGTTGCCATACTTCTTCGCTTGCAAGGCCTCCCGGCCGTAGGGGGGCCAGACGAGGATGTCCGTGCATGAGAAGCAGACATTGACGCTTGCGACAGCTTTACCTTGCTCGTCGAAGAAGACCACCGCGTGACGGGGGAACGCGCATTTCGACGTCAGCATTTCGCCGGCCGTCCGGTGGGTCAACTCAAGCGCGGCATCCGCTTGTTCTTTGCTCAGCGCGATGGTCTGCTGAACGTTCGTGCTCCACTTTCCGTCGTACACGCGCAACTTCCCAGCTCGAGGACCGTAAGGCACGAAGTTGTACGTATAGGCCTTTGCGGTCGCCCAAGGGGTTGGCGGCCATTTTTGCCGGTAGACTCGGTGTAGCGTTTGTTTCGTAGGCGCCAGAAGCGCCGCAAGATCCGGTCCGGGAACGGCAACCGGCAGTGTCTCTGCGGCTGCGTGCGAGGTGGCGGCGGCTGACGCCGTCGGAGGAGAAGCTGGCGAGCTGCTCGGCGCTGGCGTGTCGGTCGGCGTCGCGCTCCTGACGGGCGCCGGCACGCGGTCGTTTCGTGTCGGTGTAGCCGAGGCGTCCGCCGCGGGTGTGGGGACGGGTTGCACGGGTGCTTCACGTGCGCCCTCCGCGGACTTCTTCATACACGAGGTCCAGCAGAGGCTCGCCATCACGGCCACCAAGGCGATTCGCGCGGCTGCTTCGCTCCGCTGCCTCATGGCTGCTTGGCGCACTTCATCGAGCAAGTTCGTATCTTATGCTTTTTTTAGGGCGCGCCAAGATTTTTCGAGCGTCGTGCACCGTGCGGGGCTCTCGGGCGAGTCAGCACCGAACTCGGGCTCGTGGTACCTTGCCCCGCGATCGCCGGCGCAGGTGATGTGGAAGCGCAGCTTGAAGTGATGCCGATGAACGATTTCTCCGAGGTGTGTACCGTGCAGCCGTTGGCCGCCGATCGTTTTGGCATTGCCGTGCCTGACGGCTGGCAACAAGGGCGGGGCGCCTTTGGTGGTCTCGGGATCGGATTTGCTGTGCGTGCGATGCAAGCGATCGAGCCGGACCGGGCGCTGCGGGTGCTCACGGCGGAACTGCCTGGCCCGCTCCTCGTCGGCGAGGCGGCGATCGACGTCATCACGTTGCGACGCGGTAAGGGTACGACGGTGCTCGAGGCTCATGTAAAGCAGGCTGGTGACGTTTGCGTGCGCGTGAGCGGATTCTTCGGTCGTGATCGGGGAGATGAGCGAAGCTGGGTTCCTACCCCGCCAAGAACGGGCCGATGGCAAGATGTCGAGCCACTACCCGAGTCGACCTTGCCTCCTCGTTTTGCTTCGGCATTCGAGTACCGCGTGACCGGACCCCTGCCTTTCTCGGCCGGAAAAGAGCCTCGGGCCGAGGGCTGGATCCGTTTGCGCGGCGGCGGCCCGACGTGGGGGGCGCCAGAGGTCGCAGCGATGGCGGACGCTTATTGGCCTTCTTGTTTTGCGATCGAGAATGGCCCCCGGCCGATGGCGACCGTCGCCTACACTCTCCATCTTCACGATGGGGCGCGTCAGCTCTCCTCGGCCGAGCCTCTGTTCTACAGAGCGAAATGCGATGTCGCGGGATCGGGCTTCTTGTTCGAACGTCGAGAGCTGTGGACCGCCGATGGGCAGCTCGTGGCCGTCAATCCGCAGACCTTCATCGTCATCAAGTAGCGGCGAGCGGCTCGCGAGTAGCGCTTCAGTAGACGCACTGGATGGGCTCGCTCGGCGCCTGAACCAAGTGGAACTGGCCGTCGATCTTGATGGGCATCGAGAAGATCCAGTCGCCCCCGCACATTTCGCACGGGGTAGGCATCGCAGCGGAGCCCTTGCCCATGTTGGCAACTTTGCTGTGTACGACGTCGGATTTGCTCATCGCGGGGATCATTCCGCTGTTTCCGGGGGTGATTGTGAACTTCCAGCCGAGCATGTCGTTCGCCTTGGTCATTTGGAGGGACGCGGCACTGACGGTTCCGTATCCGGGCATCATCCCGGCCGAATTGTCGTATTCGATGGTGACGCTGCCGTTGATGGGGTCAGAGCTGACGACGGGCTGGCAGTTGATGTAAAAATCGTGCTTCACGACGCTGACCGTAAGCATGGACATGCCGCCGCTGCTGCTGCTCGCGGTGACGCTGCTCGCGGTGACGCTGCTCGCGGTGCTGCTGCTCGCGGTGACGCTGCTCGCCACAGTCGAGCCGGAGCCGCCCGTGGAGCTGGAGATCGCCCCGCCAGATCCGCCAGAGCCTGCCGTTGCCATCTGACCGCCTGCGCTACTGGCGGTTACGGTGCCGCCCGCGCCGCCATTGCTGCTGGACGTGTCGTCGTCCGTGCTGTTCGAGCCGACCGTGGCGCTGACGCAAGCGGCGAGTCCGACCATGGATCCAAAGAAGAAAAGTGAGGTTGCTCGCATGGCTGTCATCGTACGCCTTTTTGGCCCGCTTCTCGACCCCCGCTTTGGTTATCACGCCCAGTCGAGTGAATGTTATGTCGCGACGAATGCCCCGGTTTGCGCTAATCTGAGCATCTATGTTGCGGTCCATCAGCGCGGTTTTTGTAAGTTTTTCCCTCGCGGGCTGTGTGCCGCCGATGCCGCCGGACGTCGCTGAAGCACCGCCGCATGCCCATGCCGAAGAGCGGCCGTTCGTATGCCGAGGTGGTGATCTGCCGGCCAAGGGGCAGGGCAGCAAGGCGAAAAACAAGAAGCGGATGGCGTGGAAAAAGTTCCACCGCAAGCACGCCAAGATGCGCAAGAGGATGACGGGGATGAAGGCCATGCACGGTCAGGGCGGCGCCAAGTCGGGGGCGGATGCGGCCCCTCCGAAGGGCCCACCAAACAAGGGTTCATTGCTCGTCGAGCGGACAGACAAAGAGGCTCCCGTCCTACGTAACGCCAAAGAACTGTTCAAGGCACGGGTCAAGCTCCGAGCGGATCGGGCCCGCTTGGGGGACATTGCCCTAGGCCTATCGGATGCGCTGGGCGTCGCCGTGGTCGTCCAAACGTCGTTGACCGGGCGTCGCGTCACGATGGCCATGCCGGACGGATCGGTAGGGCAGGTGGTGCGTGTCTTGCGCGAGGGGTTGGGCCTTGCCATCTCCTATCGCGCTCGCACCCTACATATCGAGAGCTACCGCTGGGTCGATCGGCGAAACCGGATGAACCGCAAGCGTCGGCGTGCGCGCGCGGAGCGCAAGCGTCGTGGCAAGCTGGGCGGGAAGCTGGAGACCTTGATCGTCCCGGTCCCCGCTGGCATCTCGCCGCGGCAGCTTGCGGTGACCTACTGCAGAACGATCGCGAGCCGCCGTGGCTCGGCGTCTGTCCTCGGTGAGGCCGTCATGATCCGAGACCGCGCGCGACATGTCGCCACGTTCAAGGCGACGATGGACGCTGTGCGCGATTCCATCAACACGGGGGAAACGCGACACACCAAATCAGCGATGGGTGAGGCTGACAGCCCAAACCACGCGAAGGCTCCAGCTCCGAAGCCCCCCAAGACGGCCGAGTCGCGATAAGCGTGCCGTAAGATCGCCCGGCGGCTAAGGACTGGCGGGCGGGGCAGATGGGCTCGCGGGAGCATCCGGAGCCGGCGGAGGAGGTGGCGGCCGTCGCGTCACGCCAGCTTTCTTCTTTGAGATCGTGGCCTCGATCTGGTCGACGAGGTCGCGGACTTCGGCCGGGCTGAGCTTCAAGTCGAGGTGCAAGGTATCGTGGGCGCGGCGTAGTTGGATTTTCGTGATGAAGCGTCCGAATCCGAACGAGCGAATGATCCGGCTGGTCGTTGCTTCGTCGAGTCCTTTGCTCAGGATGCCATGTACATTCTCGGCCGGCTTTTTCGATTGGAAGTGTGCCGTGACGCTAAGCCGTAGACCCGGACGCAAACTGAGCTCGGTGTCCAAGTCCAGGAGCTTGCCGAGGTTGGGATCCTCGCGCGCGAGTTTTTTGCGGAGCTTCGGATTGGATGTCCCGATGATGAAGGCGTCGCTGTGTCCGGCTGCCCGCTTGGCTCGCCACCTCACGGTGCGGCGGTCGAGCGAGGGTCGGGACCGCTGCAGTGCGGCCCTTAGGCTCGCCTCGTCTCCGGACACGACCATGTAGCGACCGCGAAAAGCCAGTTTGGGTCCCTTTGCCCGCGGGGTCACAAAATACTCGCCGTGCGCGGGCGTCGACTTTCTCGTCAGGGAAAATTTCTTGCGCATGCTGTCGAGGAGCTTGGCCCGGTTGATGGGGCCTTCCACGATGAGCACGAAGCTATCATCGTTGTCGGTGAACTGTTGTGGGAAGACGACGAGCAGGCTCTTGAGATGGCGGCGGACATCAAATCCGGTACGGTTCTGAATTTCGTCAAACTTGCGGTGAAGTTGCATCTCCTTGAGCAGTTGGCCGCCCAGTCGTCGGTAGAGGGTCGAGTTCTTGAGATGGTCGACGTCGATCCCCATCACCCCGAGCGGTTGGCCGCTCACGAATCGCATGGCCCCTTGCAAGTCTCCGGCGTTCGCGCGTAGCGACAACAGCGGTGTGGCCAACAGGGCCATCATCACCAGGAATTTTCGAACAACAGGACTGTGCATGCATTTGCTCCTAACCGTGGATGCTCGTCGGTCCGCGTCAGCATACATCCGGTCTTTTGAGGGTACTTCTGTTTGACGAGGGGGGGGCGTGATCCCTGCGACGAAAAACTGCTTCAGAAACTTTTCCAGCTGGGACAATGGTGCAACGGTCAGACCATCGCAAGCACCGCCGAAAAGGTTCCGGGTTGGGACGCCTCAAAAGGGTGACGTGGTGATCCGTTGGGGTTCGACTCCCTGGCTTGCGACCGATCCACTTCGAATTTCCTTTTGGCTGCACGGACGCTGTCTGTAGCGAGACCGGCCGCGGGCAACCGGCAATAGCGGTGCGCGGTGGTTTCGCGTCGACTTCGATTCATCAGTCTGTGGTATCGTTTGTCGATGAGTGGGACGAAGCGAAGGGGTAGGGGCGTCGCCGCTCCCCTACGACGGTCCGGGAAGCTTTATTGGATGTTCGCCGTCGTTTCACTGTTGTGCGGCAGCGCATGTGGAGACGACGTCTCCACCCCGACGGGAAGTACCGTGAGCACTGGCGTGACTTCGGCCGGCGGTTCGAGCACTTCGGTGATGTCCTCGGCGAGTTCCTCGCTCGCCGGACCGGGTGGGGGCGGAGGGAGCGTGGTCCATTGTGATAACGCGAAGATCGATGGCATTTTGTCGCTCAGCCCCGATCTCGACAACGGTGAAGTGATGTTCGGCAAGAGCTGCGGCAAGGGAACGTGCCACGGCACGGATGGCGTGAGCGGCAACGGCCCGGATTTCGCGAACGTATTGACGAAGTACGACGATTGCGGACTCTTGGGCGTCATGCTCAACGGCAAGAAGGGCATGATCAGCCTCACGCTGATCTACATGTCCGATCAGGACTTTCGCGATGCGTTTACCTACGTGCGCGAGACGTTTTCGTTTTAGTCGTACGTTTCGCTCGTTGTCAGAGAGGTGCCGACGAGTCGACCTAATTGGTCGCCGCGTTTAAGCTATTTCGCGTGGCGAGGCGATGAGTTAGACTTGCATGTTGGCCAGATGTTTGGCCGAGCCCTTGGAGGTCATGATGAATCGACGATTTGGTGTTCGCCTTGCGGTTGCCGTGGTGGTTTCGTTTTTCTTGGTGGTGCTCGTCTCCTCGCAGGATGCGCGAGCGTGTAGCGGAAGCCCTCCGCCGGCCGTGCCCTGCTCGCTTCAGATGTCGTGCGGGTTCGCCTCAGCGAGGGTTTTCCCGCTCCCGACCGTGGCCATGTTTACGCAGACCAGCGCGGGCGTGAAGCTTAACGCCTTGGTCCACATTTCCTCGTACAATCCCGATTGTCAAAGCTGTCCGGGGCTCGACAAATTGGTGTTCGACTTTCACGTCGACTGCTCCGGCTTGGTCGAGGTTCAGGGAGATGGCGTCAACGACACCTTCGACCACACCTACGAAGTGCTCAATCCTCACTTGGGGATCAACAAGGTCGCGGTGGGTTTCAGTGTCGTGCTTTTCGACGCTTCGGAGTTCAACCAGACCAAACAACCGAAGTTTCAGAGCGGCGTGTGTGACGTCACGGCGACGGCGACCCTGCATCTGGACAACGGTGGCGAGATCCTGTCGACCTGCAAGGACGGCCAGGTGTGCTTCGTCCCGACGAAGACCAAGGGCAACGTGACCACGCCCCTCATCGAGATCATCGCTCTGGAGCCGGACTCCGATGAGCCGGGCACCAACAACAGCATCGAATATCCGGGTGATCCGCAGGTCTTGCGCTACAAGATCATGAACCACGGCGGCACCGACTTCAATGGCACCCTGACGGTGGATTCCGACAACGTGAACGTCAAGGCGGTCGCGAGCAATCTACCCGGGGGGGTCGATCCGAACACCTTCACCTTTGGACTGTCCGAAGGAGACGGCGATGATTTCGTGGTGGGCCAGTCGGTGACTGGAGGCGCCGACGAGTGTTTGCCCTTGCCCGACCAACCCGGCCAGAGCATCGGACCGGCGACGACCGCCACCTTCCCGGCCATCCCCCCGGGGGGGGTCTTCATCTTCGAGATCTATGCCGCGAGCTGGGGCAACTGTGGTGATGGGAGCTGCTCACAGGCCGCGTTGAGCGTCGTCGGAACTCTCGACTCCATACCGATCAAGCTTTGCTTGACCGGCAATTTCATGACGTCGGCGACAACCGAGGCGACCGGCAACACCTGCACCGGCCAGGCGACCTCGCCGGCGGGTGGCGTCGCCTGCAGCAACGCGGGTCAACAAAACCAGGCGACCGACTGCGAAGAGGATCCGGAGTGTGATCCCAACATGCCGCTGGCGGGCCGGCTCCATTGGCCAAGCGCAAGTCAGGCGAAGAGCAAGCCGCCCGTGCTCGCACCGCCTCTGAACGAGAAGCCGGTCAAGGAGGGGTTTGCCGGAGCGGTGTTCACCCTCAAGGGAGACAAGGACAAACTGTACGTCATCAAGTCCGGGGAGACCAAGAGCAGCAAACCGAAAACCAGTACGGTGGCGGATCTGCGCGTCGATCACAACCTCACGCGCGTGACCGAGGAGATCAAGCTCGATAGCGTGGTCGCAAAGGACGACAAGGTCACGCTCAAGGTGCCCTTTGTGCTTGTGCAGAAGATCGACGGAAAGCCCTCCACGCCGACGATGACGGTTGGCAGCAAGACCACACCGGGAAGCGAGGCGGTCCATACCTTCATCGCATTGAGCGATGTCCACATCGACACCAAGCCGGGCTTGCGGACCGAGTTGATGTCGCAGGTGTCGGCTTGGATGTACGACGAGCAGGCCGACAAGCTCATCCCAGCGCCGCTCCAGCCGGTCGATTTCAAGACGACGGAGTCGGGGATGGAACTGGAGTTCGATTTGACGGCGCCGATCGAAGGGGACGATTTGCGTCTCTCCTACGATTTCCGCTCCTTCTCGCGTGAGGATTACGAACAAGAGTGTGACGATCGCACGGACAACGACAACGACGGCAAGACGGATTGTGACGATCCGGATTGCGACGGTCATCCTGCCTGCGACGATCCGACCAGCGGGGCGGGAGGCGCCGGTGCCGGTGGCGGCGACGCGAGCAGTGGGGCCGGTGGCGACGCCAACGGCGCAACTCCCACGGATGATGATGGCTGCAGCTGCGGTCTCGTCGGCTCACCGCGCGGCGACCAACCGCTCGCGGGACTCGCCTTCTTGCTGCTCGGCTTCGTGTCCTTGCGGCGGAGGCGAAGCTGAGCTGAGGGCGTGAGCTATGCGGTATGCCCTGATCGCGCGCTCGCTCGTCGCGGCGGCGGCCATCGGGTCGTTCGTCGCGTGCGGCGGCGTCTCTTCCGATCCGGTCGCTGAGGACGTCGGAGGCCTGCGCGCGCTGATCGAAGAGCGTGGCATCGCCCCGCTGGTGCCGGTCGAATTTGGACGGCATGAGCAGCGCGAGCTGGGCCGGATGTTGTTCTTCGATCCGATCCTCAGCGGGAATCGCGATCAGGCTTGCGCGACCTGCCACCACCCCTCCCACGGGAGCAGCGACGGTCGCTCCTTATCGGTGGGGACCAAGGCGATCATCGTCGATGGAGTACGGCTTCCGGGGCCGGACCACACCTTTACTCCCCGCAACGCCATGGGCCTCTGGGATCTGGCGCAGCGCGAGCCGCCGGATCACCGCGGCGGGTTCTGGGATCGCCGGGTGGTGCGAGAAGAGGACCGTTTCGTTTTGTACGACATCGGTTACGAGACGAGTCATGTGCCGCGCCTCGTCTTGCCGGAGCCGCTCGATTCCCTCGTGGCCGCGGTCGCGATGTTGCCGGTGCTCGATCGTGACGAGATGCGGGGCGAGGTCGGCGAGCTTGCCATCGATGGCAGCGACAACGAGCTCGCCAAGATTTTCGACAGCGATTTTGAGGGTATTTGGACGGGGCTGATGAAGCGTCTGCTCGCGATCGAGACCTATCAGCAGGGCTTCGCGGCAGCCTATCCTGATGTGGCGGAGGAGGAGCTTCACTTTGCCCACGCCGCGAACGCGATCGGTGCCTTCATCCAGGCGGAGTTTCAATCGACGGATACTCCATGGGATCAGTTCCTGAATGGTGAGGACGACGCACTGCAGCATGCCGCGATCCGTGGGGCTCGGCTCTTCTTTGGGCGTGCGGAGTGCGGGGCTTGCCACGCCGACACCTTGCTTGGTGATGACGATGTTCACAACTACGCGGTCCGACCGATGACGACCGGGCCGAAGAGCGATTTTGAGGATGTTGATCTGGGGGCGGCTTTGCGGACCAACGGCGGCGAAGAGGATCGCTACGCCTTCCGCACGCCGTCGCTTCGTAACGTGGAGCATACCGGCCCGTGGATGCACAACGGCTGTTACACCAGCCTGGAGGCGGTGGTCCGGCACAAGCGCGATCCGCTCGCCGCGCTGGGGGACTACGACAAGGCACAATTGGCTCCGGAGTTTCGCATGCAGGTTCACGGTGGCGACGAGGTGCTGGATGACGTCGCGGCGCGGCTCGGGGAAGACGTGCCACGTGAAATCGCTCTCAGCGAAACGGAGGTGGGCGAGCTGGTCACCTTCCTGCGGGCGCTGAGTTCGCCTCGGATCGCGACCATCGAGTCCTTGATCCCGGACGAGGTGCCGAGCGGACTGCAGCTGACCGAGCCGTGACGCGCGTCAGTCGTCCTTGGCGTAATCGTAACGAAGCCCGAAGATGATTTGACGAAAGCCGGCGGCGAAAATGCCCTCGGGGCGACGTGAAATGATGAAGGGCCTGTCGAGCAAGTCCTTGATCGCGAGGGTCGCCGTCAGTCCGCTGCCGGCGTGACGGTAGCGCAGGTTTGCGTCGAGGCGGTGGTAGGCGTCGAGCCGACCGGTCCGTCCGGTGACGTCTTCGGCGAGGGTTTCCATGTCGTCGGTATACTGAGCACCCACGTAACTGTAAGCGAGTTGTGCACCCGCGCCGAGGGCGTGTCCGAGATCGAGAAGCAGGTGGAGGAGATGGTTCGGCGCGTAGGGGAGTTGCCGGCCGTCGCTCTGGCCTCCGACGAACTGCGCCCGCATCAGGGTGTAGCGCGCGCCGAGATCGAGGAGGGCCCCGCGTCCGATGAGGTGGCCGACGGACATCTTCGCCTCGCTTTCCATTCCGATCTGCCGGGTCGCTCCGCCGTTGGTCAGCGTCGTCCGATCGCCCAAACTCGCAGGAACGATTTGGTTGAAATAGTGACTGAGAAATCCCGTGAGGTGAAGGCGCCATCGTCGGCGATTCTTGAGTCGAACGCCGGCCTCGTAGGATAAGCTCTTTTCTTCATCGAGGTCGACGGTCGCGCCGTCGGCGCGGATGGAGCTCACGGCCCGCGGCGGCGCGAAGCCGAGGTGCAGTCCTGCGAAACCATGCATACTCGGCTTGCCCACCGTCATGCCGATCCCTGGGACCCAGGCGACGATTTCGCTGTCTCCCGTGGTGGTGACATCCTCGGCGCCTTCGGCTGTGGGCTGGCGGTCGATGCGTCGATCGTACCGGGCGTATTCGAATCGGATCCCCGGCGTGACGAGAATGGTCTCGTCGCGAAAGGCCATGCGGTCTTGTATGTAGGCGGCCGTGGCCAGGGTGGAGCGGGTTTCGTCGAGAACCAAGGCGCCGGAGTCGCTCGTGAGCTTCGTCCCGGCGCGTTGTTCGTAGTGTGCGCGTTCGCCGAGCACCCGCGTGCCGAGGTCGATGGTGTGCTGCACCGGGCCCGTCGCAAACCGGAATTCCGCCCGCGGTTCGATCCCCGCGACCTCGTAGTGACGGTCGAGGACACGATGACTGGGCTCGAAGTACAGCGCCCCTTTCGGCACGCTCGGATCGCCTACGATGCGGGTATAGTGAACGCCTTGAACCGGGAAGCGGACATAATCTTGGCGACGCCATGTTCGCCCGAGCGTGTAGGCGTAGGCGAGCGTCTTGAGGGAGAGGGTGTCGTTGAAGCGATGCTCATGTACGAGCGAGGCATGATACCGACGGAGCTTGGTCTGGTTGTTCGGTGCGAGTGTTGGGCGTCGTGGATCGGCGGCGAACATCGCTGAGTTAAGACCCACGTCGTCGGCATCTGCGGCCGCGTCGTGAATGCCCATCTTGAGGGTGGCTCGACCGGTGTGACTGGTCGGAAAGTCCAGCTTGCCGAAGCTGTCGATGGTGCGGAAGCCTTGCTCGCGAAAACCATCGCCCCGGCGGAAGAGGATCTGCGCGAGATAGCCGACCTCCCCGTGACGGTCGCCGTAACGGGCCAGCGCGTGAACGAATCCACGTTGCCCGCCTCTGGCCTCCAATCGTGCCTCGCGCCGCCACGGCGCATGGGGGGTGATGAAGTTGACGACGCCGCCTACCGTTTGCGGCCCGAAGAGAATATTGCCGCTGCCCTTGACGACCTCGACGCCTACCCAGCGCTGCGCTGGTGGTGCCCAATACAGATCTGGCTCCGCGTAGGGATTGTTGCCGATGGGCACACCATCCTCGAGCAACAGCACCCGTCGACTTCGTCCTGGGTCGAGGCCACGAATACCGATGTCGAGTCGGCTCCCCGCACCTGCATCTTGCCGAACGTGAAAGCCCGGCAGACGGCGCAAGATTTCGGCTGCGTCCTGGGGTGCGGCTCGAGTGATCTCGTCGCGCGTGAGCACCGTCCCGGACCCCGGTACTTTCTGCATCGAGTCGGCCCGATCGCCGATGACCCGGACCTCAATGACCTCTCTGGGTTCGGGGCCAGGACCCAGCTCGATCTCGGCTACCGGCCCGGCGGGGGAGGAATTTGCGCGGGCTGCCCCGGGATGCGCCTTGTCCGTGTCTTCGGTTACCGGATCCGCAGCGGCTGCAGGCACACTGCACAGGGTGAGCACGGCGACGGCGGGCCATCTCATGGCGCTTTGCATATCCCCATGTTGTTGCACCCTGGGGAGGGGGCAGGGCAGTCGCCATCGCCGTCGCAAGGCTTGGTGCAGTGCGGCCCCTTGGCATTGAACGGATAGCATAGACCGGTTTCGCACTGGCCGTCGTCGTTGCAGGGGGCCATGAGCGGAAGAAGCGCCGCGCCACCTTGGCCGCCCGCCCCGCCCGTCGTTGCGTAACTGCTCGCTCCCGCTCCTCCGTCGAGGCCGGGCGTTTTGCCATCGCACACGCAGGCCCCGTAACGACTTTCGGTGCAGCGCATGTACCCGACCGTGTCCCCGCATGAACAACCGAGATATTCGCCGTCGTAACAGGCGGGCGCTCCGCGTACGCAGGCGACGAAGAGCCATATCGAGGCGATGACGCTGACGGCGAATCTCAGTGTCGAATGCGAGAGCGGCGAAAGCATCGGCGTTGGGGTGGCTATCCTTTCCGGTTGTTCCAATTGTAACCGATGGCGAAGGAGCGTCCAGCCTCGACGTTCGTTGGGGACGCGACATCGAATCTGGGCTAGAACCACGTTCTCATTTAGGAGGTTGCCATGGTTCGTATGATTAGACGCACGCTTTTTGCCCTTTTGACTGTCAGCACGGTGGTGGCCTTGTTGTCTACGGCGGGGTGCAAGCCGACGACCAAGGGAGAGACGCAGAAGTTCTCGCGTCACAAGGAGGCCGTGGCGGAGTATTCCGGGCGCTGGCCTGGTTTCAAGTCCGTGCTCCAAGCCAGCTTGAAGAAGGCGACCGAAGAGATGAAGGCGGCGAAGGAGGTTTCAGGAGACGAGAAGAAGGCCGAGGCCATGAAGGAGGCCAACGAGACCATCTCGAAGCTCACGAACAGACTCGGAGAGGTCAAATACAAGTCCGAGGGGATCGAAAAACTCATCACGAAGCTGAACAAGCTGAGGCTCAAGAAGTCGAAGAGCAAGGACCGGAAGAAGGCTGTCAAGAGAGCACGCAAGTCGCTCGAAGAAGTTGACGAAGCGATGAAGGCGGCCAAGCCTGGAACCGAATCTGAGGCGATGGCGGCGGTCAAGCCTCTCATCTCCAAATTGATCTCCGCCAGGGGTTCGGCCAATCGGGCCCACAAGGCGCTCGGCGGAAAGAAATCGAAGAAAAAGAAGTAGACCGACGAGACCGCCAGCAGGGAGGTCCATGAGCCCGCGCGCGCGGGCCTCTACCAGGTGACGAGGCCGCTTTGGGGATGGATCAGCAGGCCGGCGAGCCCGCCTAGGAACCCGGCGATCAGCGCGGTCCAGAGCGTCTTGCTCGAGCGCACACGCTGGTCCATCTTGAGAGGCGAGTCAGGGAAGGAGGCGAGATAGCACTCGACCGCGACGTCGAGCGTTTTCTCCGCGAATTTCTCCGCTTCCCAGTCTTCCGGAAATTCGCCGCGTCCGATCTTGGCGAGGAGCTCACCGCGGGCGGTGCATGCTCCGATAGTGCTTAGCGCGTCGTTGAGATTGGAGAAAGCGACCTGACCGTTGTCGAGCATCACCTGAGCGGCCTGGTAGCCGATGGGGCCAGAGTGCGAGGTCGAGGTCGTATTGTAGTGGTAGCTCGGGGCCGACTCCATCATCGTGGGTTTGGACTGCGGCGCCGCGCGGCGAAGCGCGTCAACGCCTTGGCTCGTCCGAGCGAGCGCGCCGCTTAGGTTGGCAAATTGGAGCCAGACGTTGAGGAACTCGGTCAGTTGTTGGTCGCTGACTTGCGCCTTCCGGTCCTCGAGGACCGTGTCCCGGACGTATTCGCGTTCGGTCCGCGAGCCTGGAGCGGCCTTGGAGCCGCGCGATCGATAGGGTCCTCCTGTGCCCGCGTCGCCGGTCGTCGTGTCGGGCTCGACTTCGTAGGCCCCGAGCTTTGGCTCATACATGGCGTGGGGGTCGAATGTCAGCACCGCGTCGACTCCGGCGCATGCGCGACTCGCTGAGGTCCGATCGAAGGTGAAATAGTGATCCGTGTCTTCGTAGACCTGCCGGGTCTCGGTGCGCGTCTGGGTGTTACCGTCGCTGTCGGTGTAGGTCTCCGTATAGGTCTCGGTTCGGTAATTGTCGGTCGAATCGTACTCCCACGCGCCCTGCAGTTCGTTGACGGCGTTGCGAAGCACGTTGAGCAGTTCCATATGCTGCTGTAGTTCGCCGAGCAGCAGCTTGCCTTGAACGAACACTTCTTGTCCGTAGCGGGTCAGTCTGCCGCCCTGCAGGTGCTTCAGCATGGCCTCGTCCTTTTTCGCTGCGCGTCCGGCATTCCAGGCCTCCGTCACCGCCATCGTCATGTCGCTACACGCGGCGTAGAATCGGGCCGCGTTGTTCGGCTCCGTGACTCGGTCGATCCCCGAGTACAAAACGGGGAAGACGTTTGCCTCTCGCTGTTGGATACCGTTGGCGATCCCCGCACCGAGCCCTCCGGTGGCGAGGCCTGAGCAAATCCCCACGCCCGGTGGGGATTGCAGAAAGTGAAGGGTGTCTAAAATCCAGTCGGACATGGTTGAGACAGTCTAACGCGGCTCGGGCGATGCCTGCCTTGTTCTTGTCGACGAATGGTCTCCTATGCTTTGTTTGTCGAACGGCTCTCGGCTTTGGGGCGCCTCGCGCGGGCGATGAAGTAGAGCGGAATTCCGAGCAGGAGCGCGCAGCCCCCGTAGGCGAGTTTCTTCGGATCAGTGTGCCACAGGAGCCAAGCACATAGTCCGAGCGTGACGGCGGGAATGACCGGGCCGAAGGGGATGCGGTAACCCGCCTCGGTGAGGTGAGCTGGGCGCCGCCGCCGAAGCACGAGTACGGCGATGGTTGTGGGGATGTACTGTGCGAAACGCGCGACCACCCCGAGCACGAGCAACTGCTCGAAGCTCCCCGAGAGTGCGAGAGCAAGAGTACCTAGCCAGGTGATGGCGATTGCGGGAACGGGCGCGCCGGTATCGGGGTTGACCCGAGCGAAGAGAGCCGGCAGGTCGCCCCGTTCGCCCAGGGCGAAAAAACGGCGAGGGCTGACGAGGGCGGCTCCGGAGTTCGTGCCGAAGACCGACAGCACGATCCCCGCTGCGATGAGGGTGCCTCCGGCCGGGCCCATGAAGTTCGCAGAGGCTTCGGCTATCGGGTTCTTGTTCCCGGCCAGCCCCGGCAGGGTGCCGATCGCAACGGCGAAGACGCCGATGTAGACAACCGTGCAAATCGTAAGCACCGCGAAGAGCGCGAGGGGCACGGATCGCTGGGGATTGTTCATTTCGCCAGCGGGCACGACCATGGTTTCGAAGCCGACGAAAGCGTAGAGCAAGATCATCGTCGTCTCAGCCAGCGGCTCCATGCCGTGTGGGGCGAAGGGCTGAAAGTTGCTGCCCTCCATGAAGAAGGCCCCCATCAGCACAAAGATGACGATCGGCACGAGCTTCGCCACCGTGAAGAACTTCACGACAGCGGCCCCGGACTTTGCTCCTCGCAGGTTGATCGCGCAAAGTCCGGTCACGAGCGTGGCGATCGTCAACTTCTGGGGCCAGCCGCTAGCCACCGCCGGAAGGAACTCGCTCAGCACCAGCGTGAAACCGTTCGATAGGGTGGCCCAGGCGATGACAGCGACGCAACACGTCATCCAACCCACCTCGAAACCCACGAACTCTCCGAAGGTCTCTCGCGCGTAGAGGTAGGCGCCGCCGGTCCCCTTGAATTGGCTGCCGACCTCTGCGAAACACAGGGCGAGGCAGAAACACAACAGCCCTCCGAGTCCCAGAGCGACGAGCGCGGAGGGGCCCATGCGAGCCGCGGCCTTCCCGGGAACCAAGAAAATCCCCTGTCCAATCACCCCGTTGAGGCCGAGGCTGATCACCGCGAAGAGGCCTAAGCTGCGGCGTAGCCCGGGGATCTTGGCGTCGACGAGCTGCTCGGAGGAAGGCTTGGCCATGGGTCCGCTATATGGGCGAGGGTCAAAGCCGGCAAGGGGGCTGGGGGTAGATTTTACGCATCTGGCCGGGTTCGATTCAGTCCTCCACCAACATGCGATACAGCATAGAAGCCGAGTACGGAGATCGGATCGTCGTGTGAATGCACGGCGCGAAAGGCGAATGTGAGCGTCGGAGGCATAAATCGAGTGGATGGACTCTTGTTGCGGCGAGAGATCAGCGTCGTGCTGCCGAGTGCTGAGCTCGCGTTGTCTTGGCATGCTCTGGCGGCGGCCATCCTACCCTTGGTCCCCGATGGCCATCGCGCGCCAACCGCGGGCGAACTTGCCGCGATCGGTGCCTTGCAGCTTGCGGCGGACTCACTGCTCGAGGCCTACACACGAGACGATCCTCAGAGGTTCGCGCGGGCTGCGGGCGATTCCCTCGGCGAGGAGATCTTGTCGGATCAGGCGGTCGGCGAGCGTTGGTTGCTCCCACCGGGGCGCTCTGGAATCGACGTGCTGTTTCTGGTGTGCGCGCAGGTGAACAATCAGGCATGCACGCATCTGAGATACGCTCTTGGCGCCGATCATCTCAGCAGCGACCCTCGTTTTTCCGAGCGTGCCGAGCGACTCTTCGAGGCCGAGGCGCAGTTGCCAGTACCTGCTTCCTTTACCCAGCCTCTGGGCGTGATGCTCCGTCGGCCGGCAGCCGAACATCCGGACTCGCTACCGGAGCAGCTTCGGTGGGCCGCGCAGGCATGGCGAGAGTGGATCCCAAAAGAGGTGAGCGACACCATGCTCCAAGCTGTCGATCTCATCGCCGAGGAGAGGGCTGACCGCGCCGGCGGTCCTGGACTCATCGAGCTGCCTGATTGGTCTACGGGTCAGCAGCCCTTGGCGGGCGCAGTGGATGGATTCGCCGGCGTTCCAGGAAGCCCGGGCTACGTCGATGGGAGCGCGCAATTCAGTCGCGACGAGCACTGGATGCCGAACCTCGTGCTGATGGCTAAGCAGAGCTACGTGTGGTTGTCACAGCTGTCGCAGACGTACGAACGGGACATTCACCGTCTGGACCAAATTCCCGACGAGGAACTCGATCTGTTGGCGGCACGCGGTTTTACCGGGCTGTGGTTGATCGGACTCTGGGAGCGCTCCGCCGCCAGCAAGGAGATCAAGCGACGACGGGGCAATGCCGAAGCAGAGTCATCGGCTTACGCCCTGAACGACTATCGGATCGCGGACCGTCTCGGCGGGGAAGAGGCCTTGGCGGAGCTTCGCCAGCGCGCGTGGGACCGCGGCCTTCGTCTCGCGGCGGACATGGTTCCCAACCACATGGCCCTGGACAGTCGCTGGATGGTGGAGCACCCCGAGCGTTTCCTCCAGCTCGATGAGCCGCCCTTCCCGAACTATCGCTTTGATGGCCCGGACATCTCGGGCGATGAACGGATCGGCATCCATTTGGAGGATGGCTACTGGAGCGAGACGGACGCTGCCGTGGTGTTCAAGCGTGTCGACCGTAGCTCGGGCGACGTGCGCTATGTCTACCACGGCAACGACGGTACCCAGATGCCGTGGAATGACACCGCCCAGCTCAACTACCTCGATCCCGAGGTGCGAGAGATCGTGATCCAGACGATCGTCGGCGTGGCGCAGCGCTTTCCGGTGATCCGCTTCGATGCGGCAATGACCTTGGCCCGAAAGCACATCCAACGCCTCTGGTATCCACCACCCGGGGAGGGCGGGGCCATTCCTTCGCGTGCGGAGAACAGCGTCGATCAAGCCACTTTCAATCGACTCCTGCCCGGGGAGTTCTGGCGCGAGGTGGTCGATCGCATCAAGCAGGAGGCGCCCGACACCTTGCTCCTCGCGGAGGCCTTTTGGATGATGGAAGGTTACTTTGTCCGGACCTTGGGCATGCACCGCGTTTACAACAGCGCCTTCATGCACATGCTCCGCGACGAGGACAACGCGAAGTACCGTGGCGCGATCAAGAGCGTTTTAGAGTACTCGCCGGCCATTCTCGAACGTTACGTCAATTTCATGAACAACCCGGATGAAGAGACGGCGGTCGAGCAGTTCGGCAAAGGGGACAAGTACTTTGGCATCGCTACCGTCCTCGCAACGCTGCCCGGTTTGCCGATGTTTGGGCACGGTCAGATCGAAGGCTTCGCGGAAAAGTACGGCATGGAGTACTCGCGGGCCTACCGTGACGAACCGCCTGACGCGGGCTTTGTCGCCTACCACGGCGAGGTCATCTTCCCGATCCTTCGATCGCGGCACCTCTTTAGTAGCGTCGAACATTTCGCGCTGCTCGACTTTTGGGACACGAGCGGTGGCGTCAACGAGAACGTCTTCGCCTTTGCCAATCGTAGCCGCGATGGGAAGCACCGGTCGTTGGTCCTGTACAACAACACACAGAACCCGGCGCGGGGTTGGATCCGCGACTCGACGGCGATCAACGTGGGAAGCGAGCAAGAACCTCGGCTCGAACAGCGCTCGCTTGCCGAGGCGCTGGGCCTGAAAAGCGATGACGCGATCTATTATGGCCTGTGGGAGCTACGCCAGAAGAAATGGCTGCTTCGCCTCGCCAGCGAGTTGACCGAGCGTGGGCTGTACGCCGAGCTGGGGAGCTATGGCGCCCTGGTGTTCATGGATGTGCGTGAGCTGCCTCGTCACGAGGGCTGGGCTCAGCTGGCGGAGCAGACCGACGGAGGCTGGATCGACGATCTCGATCAGGCGCTTCTGGCGTGCATCGCGCCTGAGCCTGAGCCGGAGCCTGAGGCGAAGCTCGGTGGCGAGCAGGCCTCGCCCGAGGGTAGCGTCGCAGAGGAAGCCGAGGCGAAGGACGAACCGCTCAGTTCTTCGGATTGATGATCTTTTGGTCGAGCCCACCCGGGTAAGCGTAGGAGTCGGCGAAGTCGTATCCAAGAACAACGACTCCAAAAGGCTGGCTTCCGGTGAGCTTGTGCACGCCGTCCGCGACGGTCACTCTAGCCACTTCGTAGACGACAGGGTTCATTCCGTCGTCGTCGGGCTTGAAACTCGTCGCGGGGATGGGGTTGCCGTCGATCTGCACTGTGGCGCCGACGCTTCGGGTGATGATGAGATAGTCCTTCACCCAGCTTCCCGGAACGAGCACGACATAGTTGTCAAGAAACTGCTCCACGGGCACGGCCTGTGCCATGGCGGGATCCCCGGCATCGTTTTGGTTCACGTTCGGCACGGCACCGCGGCCCGTTAGGTACGAGGCGACCAGAATCGGCTTGTCGCCTTTCACAATGAAGTCGCCCGGGTGTTGACTGTTGCCGCTGACGAACAGCTCGAGGACTTGTCCCTTGCTCAGTATCTGAGACACCGCCGGAAGTCCGGTGACCACCGGATTGGCCTCAAACGCTACCGTGGTGTTGTCCTCGCTCGCCATGATTTGCCAAAAGGTGGATTCCATGGCCTGTTGATCGCGAACCGGCATGCGTGCCGCCACGTAGGTCTTTCCCCACGTTTGGATCCCAAAGAGCTGCTCTTCGAGGTGATCACAAGCCACCACGTTGACCGGAATGTTGGCGCAGTCGTGTGCCGAAAAGACGGCCACGGGCTTGGTGCTCGTGATGTAGCTGCCGTTGAGCGTGGCGCTTGCCTCCAGCTGCAGATAGTCGCCCTCATTGAGGCCGTTGAAGGTCTGCTGCGAATTTTGGGAGATCGCAGCGATCCCCCCGCCGGCTTTGATGTTCGCGGTCGTCTCGATCGTGACGCTGGTGTTGTCTTCACTGGCGACGATGACCATTTGTGGGGAGCCGTTTTGAGGCTTCCAAGTCATCATGTAGTGAAATTTGTCGAGGGCGCTCGTGGGTAAGAGCAGTGAGGCATCGGTGGTGTACGAACTCTGTCCCGTGATGGGGTTGAACTCGTAGGCGATAACCGGCACGTCGCTCACGATCTTGTAGGCGCCGCCGACGTTCTTGCCGGTTCCGTCGATGGTTTTGTTGGGCAAGTCGAACTGGTGCAGGGTGCCGGGAGCCACTTGCTGGGTGGCCACGGCGGTCCAGTTGTTGCCGTTTTTTCCTAAGACCTGAACCGTGGCGGTGTCCGTGGTGTCGACGTTGGACACCACGACCGCGAATTGCCCGTTGCTGAAATTGTCTTGGTCGACGGCAAAATACACGCAACCTACACTCGATCTCTCGAGTGCGGCGAGTTCGCATTTGTCCAGGCAATCGGTGTCGACGGCCATGTCGCAGTCGTTGTCGATCATGTCGTCACAGATCTCGAACGCGGCAGGGTTGATGTTGGGATCGTTGTCGTTGCAATCGCCGTTTTGCACCGTCCAACCGTCACCATCGATGTCGGCGTCGATCAGGTTGTCGCAGTTGTCGTCGATGCCGTTGCCGTCGATCTCTGGCTGGTTGGGTCCGACGTTCGGATCGTTGTCGTTGCAGTCTCCCTCACATGGACCAAAGCCATCCATGTCATTGTCGGGCTCTTGGCTGTCGGTGAAGCCATTGCAGTCGTTGTCGATGCCATCGAAACAGTTCTCGGTGGCGCCGGGATTGACGTCGTAGTCGTTGTCGTCGCAGTCCCCGTCGGCCACGGTATAGCCGTCGCCGTCAAAATCCCCGTCGATGACGCCATCGCAGTTGTTGTCGATCATGTCCCCATCGACTTCGGTCGCTGCGGGGCTGATTTTGGGATCGGTGTCGTCACAATCGCCGCCGCAGGGGCCGAAACCGTCACCGTCCTGGTCCGGCTCCGACTCGTCGGCGGCGCCATTGCAGTTGTCGTCGATCTTGTTGTCGCAGATCTCGATGGCGCCAGGGTTCACGTCCTTGTCGCCGTCGTTGCAGTCACCGTCGGCCACGGTATAGCCGTCGCCATCGTTGTCCGTGGCGGTGTTGCCGCCGGCGCCCGTTGTCGTGACACCCGATTGTCCGCCTTGCGCGCCTCCTCCCGTCGTCGCCGTGGTGAAGGTGGCGGTGTCGGTGGCGCTGCACGCGGCGGCTGTGAAGGCGGCAATGAGGGAGCCGGTGAAGAGCGCACCAAAACGATTGGTTGTGTTTCGCATCAGCTGTTCGCTCCTAATTGTTCTCGCATTCGAAAGTGGCGGTGATCTGGTGCTCGTCACCATCTTGGATTTGGCTACACGCAGGCCCGTAAAGCTCGATCGTCATGTTGGTGTCGTCCGTGTAATCCCAGCCGTTCGACTTGGTATCGTCATGCGGGATCTCCATACCGTCGACATAGACCTTGACCTCGTTGGGGAACTGCGGAGCCATGGAGAGTTCAATTTTGCAGCTGATCACGCTGACGGCGATCTTCTTGAGCGCGTTGGACAGGGACATCTGGTCGGTGACGGCGTAGTAATCGGTCGTGCTGCCCATCTGGGGCTGCCCGCCTTCTTTGGCCATCTCGTTGAGCAGAGCCTTGTATTCATCGGTGCCCGCCAAGCCGATCACGAAGGTGTCCACTTGGTCGCTCGCCTTGATGTTCTTGATGGTGTCGAGGGTGTTTTGATCGTCGAGGCAGCTCGATCCGAAGTTGCATGTTCCAGGGTAGTTGGTGCAGCAATAGTTGGCGGCGGCTTGGGTGCAGCTGCAACCGTTGGTCGCGTCGAGGAGGTAGTTGCAGTTGGGACCGCCGTCGGTCGCGAGAACCAAGACCTTGGGCGCGAGAGGGCTGCCGAAGTCCTTCAGCGAGGCGGCCGCGTTGTTCAGCGCTGCCGCGGTTGGCGTTCCGCCCGCTGGTGTGGCGCTGTTGAGCTCGTTCATGATAGCGGTGCGGTTACTCGGGGCGAAAGCGACCTGGGGTCCCGAGGTCGCGCACTCGTCGCCAGCGGGGTAAAGGAGCACGCCGAAGTTGATCTGGCCTTAGAACTGAGTGAGTGCGGTGTCGACAGCGCCCGTCATCTCGTCCCACTTGCTCTTGTTCATCGTTGCCCCCGGATCGTTCATCGAACCGGAGCGATCGATGACGAGGTACACCTCTGGGGCTGGAGCTTGCTCGAGAACGAAGCTCTCGGGGTTGCAGCCGTCCATGCCGCTGCTCGAGCTGGCTGCAAAGCCCCCGCCGGTACCGGTATCTGCGCCGCCGCCGCCGGAGCCTGCGGACGCGTTCGTGGTGGCGGAACTTTGGTAGGCGTAGTCCGTGATGCCGCAGGCTGTCCACGTAGCGGCAAGGAAACACGTTCCGATGAAAGCAAGCGTGGAAGCTCTATGCATGGCAACACCTCGGATGGCTGATGATATCAGCAGAGTTTTTCGATGGAAGCGTTGAATGAAGATCTCGGGGAGCGACTCGTTTCCAGACGGGGGGTGAGTCTGTGTGTGAAATGGCCTACCGTTCGTGAATCGTGGTGTCGCCAGCGCCAGCCTAAGACGTCGAGCAAGAGGGAAGTCATGAACCGGATAGCTACCAAGATGAGCACCACCGTGGATTATGAACAGGATGGAAAACAGACGGGCTTCATCCGCTTGCCGCACTCTGTTCACCGCTCGGCCTACGGCTGGCTTCCGATCCCTGTCGCTTGCGTGAAGCATGGGCAAGGCCCCACCGTGCTGCTGATGGCGGGTACCCACGGGGACGAATACGAGGGGCAGGTGGCGCTATCGAAGCTCATTTGTAACCTTGAGGTGGATCAAATACAGGGCCGCATCATCGTCCTGCCCATGGTGAATTTTCCTGCGGCCAAGGCTGGGCTCCGCACTTCTCCGATCGATGAACTCAATCTCAATCGCGTGTATCCGGGCGACCCCGAAGGGCCGCCGACGATGATGATCGCTCACTATGTCGAATCGGTGCTGATGAAGATGGCCGACTACGCACTGGACCTTCACAGCGGCGGTTCGTCCTTGCATTACCTACCGTGCACGATTGCCACGAAGGCTACCGACGCGGGCAGGCGAGATCAGGTCAAGGAACTCATGCAGAGTTTCGGCGCGCCCCATGCGTTCTTTTTTCCGAGCGGACACGCTGGCGGGACGACGAATCATGCCGCGGAGCGACAGGGCGTGTTGATGGTTGGCACGGAGATGGGCGGTAGCGGAACCGTTTCAGCGGACTGCCTCGCGATCTGCGAACGGGGCGTGCAGCGGTTTCTCGCGAAGGTGGGGGTCTTGAAGAATGCCAGCGCAGCGGTTGCGCCGGCCTCGACCCGGATGCTCCACGCTCCGAACTTTCGCTACTTTTGCTACGCCAGCGGAGAGGGGCTTTTCGAGCCTGTGGCGGCCTTGGGAGATGAAGTTCAAGAAGGGGATCTTGCGGGCTATGTTCACACCCCTGAAGATCCGGGTTGCGAACCCACCGAAGCACGGTTCGAGGCTTCGGGATTGGTCGTGTGCCGGCGGACGCCAGGTAGGGTCATACGCGGGGACTGTCTTTATCATCTCGGTTGTGACATCTGAACGACCTTACCTTGGTCGCGGTGCCCGTTGGGACCATGGCGGACGGCGGCTGGCCTTCGCGAGTCGGGGGAAAACACGGCGCTGGGCGAGCCTATCTGCGCGCCGCTGTTCGTACCATGTCACGGGATCCATCGCTCGGCACGGCGTGCTAGAGTCACGTCCCGATGGATGTTGTGTCGCTTTCGCCAGTGCCTGTGGCGTCGTTGCTGTGGCGTCGTGAGGGCTGCGCCTGGAGGCTCAGCGTCATCAGCAAGTTGACCTTCAAGGTGATCGTCGGCGAGAGCGTTTTGTCCAAAGAACACATTCCTCTTCATTTTGCAGACGAATGTACTCTGGAGGGAGATCTTCACGCGCCGTGCGACGTCGTGCCAACCCGGCCGGCTGTGGACGTGATGATCGTGGGACGCGCCTATCGAGGTCGCGATGCCAAGACCGAGAAGGTGAGCCCGCGGTTGCGCGTGGGGACGATTGACCGGCAGCTCGAGATGACGGTTGATCGCTCGGCTGGTGCGGGGCTCTCGCTTCCTCGCGGCGAAGCGGGCTTTGGACCGCAGCGTGATTTTGCCCTTCGCATCGAGGCAAAAAACGAGCCTTGCGAGGTCGAGGCGGACAGCGACTTGAGCGTGTTTCATGCCGCGCCACTCGAGCAGCGGGTCGACCATCTCCCCGCGGATGCCGAGTTGATTCTCGACGGGCTGCATCCCGAGCACGCTTCGTTGCGGACGCGCCTCCCGAATGTGTCGCCACAGATGTTCGTCGAGCGACCCGGCGTTCCGCGCGAAGAGCTCGACGTGAGCGTCGAGGCGTTGTGGATCGACACCGAGCGTCACGTCATCACCCTCACCTATCGCGGTACGGTCGTGCTGAGCGAAGCGGACGAACCTGGCAAGTGTTGGGTCGCCATGGCTGGGGAGCACCGCCGCATGAGCGATTTGCACCTCGAACGTTACATCGGGTCCCTGCGAGGTCAGCGGTCGACGATGGCGGAGGATCCGTCGGAGAGCGACTACGAGCCCACCGTCAAAGCGACGAAAAAACCAAGTGGCCGGCCATCCAAAGAACACACCCAAACACGTTTGCTCGAAGATGCGGATTTCGAGGTCCTCGACGAGGCGACAGTGGCGGACCACGGAGACCCGCCGTGGCGTCAGGACAGGACGGGAGACGTGCTGCCCTCGCCGCCGTCCGAGGCCCCCGTATGGCTCGCTCCGGGGTATGTGCCCGAGCCGACCCAATCGGTGGCGACAGCTGTGGGCTTGGGCGGTGCAGAGCACCTCGGTTTCGGTCCTCGTGCCGACACCCTGCCCAGCGGCGAACTCGCGAATGTGTCGCCTTGGGCTTCGCCAAAGTCGACGATGCCTTCTGGCGGTAGGCGCAGCTCGCCGCCCGCTTCGAGTTCGCCATCTCCGCCGCCCGTTTCGTCTCTGCGTCGACGGGACGGGACGGCGTCGAGCGATCCGGAGCCGAGTGAGAAGCCGCGCCTCAGCTCCTCGACCATGTCCCAGCGTGGTCGCTCGGCGGTCGAGTTGCTGTGGTTCGACGAAGCGGGGACCGCCAAGCTCCGTGCACGGTGGCCGCAGCGCAGCAGCGAACTGGAGTTTACGCCCCTCGATCCGCAGCACGACTTGGTCGACGAGGATCCGGAACGAGCCCGCGCACACCATACGCATTTTGGATTGATGATGAGTGGTGCGGTCGTCGATTTGTCTGAGCTGGCCACCCTGATGCGGGATGCGGTCGATGAGCGTGGCCGTTTTTCTCCGCCGATCGCACTCGTCGAGGGGCGCCTTCAACTCCCTTTCGATCCGAACAAGGCGCTGCGCACTCTCGTCGACTCGGTGCGTCCGCTGATCGGAAGCGATGAGAAGATGGCGGCACTGCTCAAGCAAGCGGAGGTCCTGCTCGATTCGCCGTGGGCCGGCGGCTCGGAAGAATCGGTGTCGAACATGGCGGCTCGTGTGCGAAAGGCCTATGGGAAGTCCCGAAGCGCGGTATCGCTTGCGCAGCTCGACATCTCGCTCGAGCGCTTGTTGCTGTCATCGCGCGCCTACCAAAGGCGCAAGCTGCTTGGGGGAGAGTGGATTCGCGGCGAGTTGGAGTGCGCCGAGCTCGACGAGACTCTGCCCGCGTACCTTCCCGCCGAGCTCAGCGAAACCTTGCCGATGTTACGGTCTTTTCGGTCCCGTCTGATTATCGAGGTCCATGCGCGTCAAGACCAATACGAACCGCACGAAATCGCATTGAAGACCTTGTCCCTCGGACGCGTCCTACCCTTGTGAACGCGCGGATCGAGGCACCGGCGGAGCTTGCCGTGGTCGCGTCAATGAGGCAGCTTGCCGCTCACGAGTTGGTCACCGAGTGCGGCCCCTGCGGCCCCGCCTCCAGCGCTCGATGGACTCTTCTTTGAGCCGCTGATCGCGTCGGCCAAATGTTGCGCGGCGAGAGCATTGTTCATACGCTTTCCACTAACCAAATCGCCAATCATGCTCTGAAGAAACTGTTCGAGCTTGTCGGCGATCTTGCGTTCACCATCTTTGGCGGTCTCTGCACCCAGCCACACGGTGTTGTCACCTTCGCCGATTTGGGCCCCGCATTCGGTCTCGTCGGTACGACGAGCGGCGCGTTTGCCATTGATCCACACATTGGCGCTGCCTTCGCGGATCGGGTCGTCTTCGTGGTCTTCGCACGGGGGACCCTTGTCGCCCGCAAGGGCCACGGCGCGGCGCTGTTTTCCTATGAAGGTGTTCTTGGAGCCCTCCTCGATGGCGCCACATGGATCGGGGCAAGGCTCCTCGGCGTCGTCGGAGTCACTCTTCTTGTTGCCGTCGCTGAGTTTCTTGAAAATGGCGAGAGCGGCGCCGATGGCGAGTGCCAACTTGGCGTCGGGATGACGCCCCCGCTCTAAGGTGCGCTCGGCGTGGCGGAGTGTTCGTTCGGCCATTTCGACCGCTTCGGGGATATCGTCCTCGTGGGTGATGCGGTGGCCGACGCCGGCGAGCTGCAGCGCTCCTCCTGCCTGGCGACTCACGACGGTGAACTCTTGATGGGTTCGAGGGTGATGCTTCGCACGATGTGATCGAAAAGGGGGTTCAATTGCGGGGCGTCGGTACGAGGCGCCGTCATCGTGATGCATAAGATCTGCCCATCGCTCAGTGGTGCAAATACGATGCGTTGCTCCAAGGGGCCGCTCGTGCCGTGCGAAGCGAAGTGGACAACCCATCCGGTCTTGCCGCTGATCTCGACGGACTGCTTGTCTCGCTGCTCGAAACCGTCCCTTGAACCCGACAGTTCGAACAGCTGACGATCGACATAGGCGTCCAGGGTCTCCCCGGGGGCCGGTGTGTCACGGGTGACGACGAGGTTGGCGCTGCCATCCCGTTTGGAATCGCTCGGCGCCGCGAAGGCGATGATGCTCCGATCTTCCCAAAGTCGTGGGACGTCGAAGCCGACGAATTTGTCTTCGTGTCGTGACATGCGAGTTCAATACTTGCTGATGAGTTGCAGTACGCCACTGAGGGCGTCCTCGTTGCTGCGATGATACACCCCGAAACCGTGATCGTTCAGGGTCATGGCGATCGCCTGCTCGACGGGCTCGCCGTTCATTTGGGCATTCACCATGGCTTGTTCGACGACCGCCGGTGAAGGGGCCACCGCATCAGTTGTGGGGACGACCATCAGCTGCCCTTCGGTCGGTGACTGCATGAAGCCGAGACTGTCGAAGGTCATGGTCGTGACGACGTCCTCCGGAGCGAGGCCGCCAGCGCGCGAGACAACCACGTCGTTCTTGGAACCATTTTCTTCGGAGCTGTCGTCTGAATGGCCGCCGTCGAGGTTCGGCTGACTGCCTGAAGCGAGTTCGTGGCCGGGAAGTCCCGCGTCTTGGCCGGCGAGGCCGAGTGTCGATGCGCTACCGCCACCGGTCGTCAAGGCGGCGACTCCGCCACCGGCCGCGACCGCGGCAGCACCACCGCCTATCCCGGCGATCATGGGAACCATGTTCCCACTCTGACCTCCACCGGCAGCGGGCAGAGTGCTGCCACCGTTCGCTGCCGCCGGCTTGCCAACAAGTGAGGCTTGTGGGGTGTTCCCGATCTTGGCGTGCGTCATCGCGTCGGCGGGTTGACCGCCTTGTCCGGCGCCCGGATCGGCCGGCGTATGGGCGGCGTCCGCTCCGCTTGGAAGGCCGTCAGGTGGCATGTCGCCGTCGGCACCCGCCTCGATGTCTCGGCCCATGGTGTTGTCGACGCGGCCGCCGTGGCCGTGGCTGTCGCCGTGGCTGTTGCCGTGGCTGTTGCCGTGGCTGTTGCCGTGACCACCGCCGTGGCCGGTCGCAGCTCCGCCAGCCGCCACCCCGCCCATTCCGAGGAAGTCTGCCACAGCTTCTCCTTCGCCGAACAAGCCGGCGATGGCGACGATGTCTTCGGCGAGTTGCTTGTCGCCCGCCATCACGATGTCGACGATGAGGCTGCCGGGATGTTTGGCGATGTGCTCGAAGTGTCCCAAGAAGGCCTTCACTTTACGGGTGCCCGTCTTGTACATGTTTGTGAAATAGGCGCGCTCGCGGGCGATCATGGCAACCAGGTCTTTGCGCAAGGCGGAGATCCGCTTGACCTGGGCGCCGACCGCCTTGCCGAGCGCTTTGACCGAATTGACGAAGTTGCCCCGTTTTCCGTCGAAGATGGCATCCAGTTCGCGGTTGAGTCGACCTAGGTGGTCTTGTTCTTGGGTAAAACGCTCTTCGAGGCGGTCGCCCAAACCATCGACCCGGTCGCGGCTACTCTCGAACATCCCGTGCAGATCGGTGCCTAGCTGCTCGAGGCGGTTTTCTTCCGCTTTGAGTCGTCGTTCGACCCGCTTGTCGAGATCCTTGTAGGTGTCCGCGTCGAGTAACTCGCCGCTCACGTAGCCGAGTCGGTCCGACAAGGAGCGGTGCTCCCGCAACTGCCGCTCCGTTCCCTCGGGCAAGCGTACTTCGTCGGGCAGGTCCCGCTTTGCTCGTCGACCTCGGAGTGCCGCGAACGCTGCAGCATCGGTTCCACCCGGCACGCCCCGCCGCCCTCGTCCTTCGCTGCGCGAGGCTTGTCGACCCTCGGAAGCACGGCGGCGGTCCGCCTCGCGCGCCCGGTTCGCGACTGGAAGTTGCACCGTTTGCGGGGACAGGGCTTCGCCGGTGTTGATGAGCACGTCCGGAGCAGCGTCGATCTCGACTTGCTTGCCGTGCAGCTCTAGGTTTCGGCCCGCCGTGAGCCGAATATTGGCTTCGGCGTCGAAACGAATGTGCGGACCATCGAGCACGATCGAGACGGTACCGTTGGTAATGATCAATTTCCCGTCTTCGCTATGGATCCCCGCCTTTTGTCCACCGCGAACGGTCACGCTGTTGGCCTGCATGCCAAGCTCGCCTGCTACGTCGAGAAGCCGATCGCCTTTGATGCTGAGCTCTTGACTGCCTCCGACCGTGCGTTTCTCGTCTTGTCGCACGCTGGTCGTCAGATTGGCGCCGACGGTGTTGTGTTCGTCTGCCCGAACCAGCTTCGTCATGTTCCGCTCGGCCCGCATGTAGACGCTCTCTTCGCCTCGTGCATCATCGAAGCTGATCTCGTTGAAGCCCTTGCCGCCGGGCGTCGACTGGCTTCGCCAGATGGTCTTCGTCTGATTGTTCGGGAGGCTCTCGGGTAAGGCTGCGCCAGCGTGATGCACGCGGCCTACGACGACCGGTTGATCGGGATCGCCATCGAAAAAATCGACCAGCACCTCGTGGCCCACGCGAGGAAGGGCCATCATGCCGTAGCCATTACCGGCCCAAGCTTGGCTTACACGGAGCCAGCACGAAGTGTGTTCGTCTTCCTTGGAATCGCGGTCCCAGTGAAACCGAACCCTCACCCGGCCATGCGCGTCTGCGTGAATTTCGTCACCGCGCGGGCCCATGACAATGGCGCTTTGTATACCCATCACGCGGGGCTTCGGGGTCTTCCGAGCTGGCAGATACGGGTCCTCCGTGAGCGTTGCTTCAATCCGGCTTACCCATTGTCCGTTGGCCTCACCTTCGATTCGTCGGCGGACGGCCAACAGGCCGTTCTTCTTGCTGAGGACGGCTCGTGGGTGGTCCAGCATGGTGAACACCGTGCCCGGGCGCAGCCGGAGTTCGTTGGTGCGCATGACGAGGCTACGCTGGCCGGTACGCAGTCGGTCCAGTTCGTGTTTGGCATGGCGCTTGCCGAGTTTTGCATCGAGTTGATCGCCGGGAATGACCTTCACACCGCTGGTCTTCCAATCAACGCTCCCCGGCGCCGGCGCGGATCCTGATTTGTCACTCATGTTTTTCTCCTGCGCCAGACACACCGCACCGCGAGAACCAGACTGGCCGCGCCACAAGAAACTGTCAAACCACGTGTCCACAGCCGTCCGTTTACTCTGAATATCTTTTCACC